>JBMNQN010000005.1:0-90397 GCA_050944155.1 Candidatus Methanomethylophilaceae archaeon
CCTTCAGGCCCGCCATCCGAACCGGACAATCCCGGATATTTTTGCGTTATTACCGTATCGTTAAGACGACAGAGTCAATGCATTCTGAAAGAATTCGCCGTTACGGTACATTGCCGGGCCGCCGGTACAAATGAATATAACCGAATTAAGCGATAACCGTAACGATGACGCAGCTTAAAGTAAGAGATCTTATGACGACGCAGGTTGTCACGCTCAGACCGAGTGACACTATAAAGCGCGCGACCATCAGATTCGCGGTCGACGACATATCCGGGGCCCCGGTTGTCGACAACAGAAATCACCTGGTCGGAATCCTGAGCGAAGACGACATTCTCCATCTGATATTACGTCAGCAGGAAAAGATGGGCTCGACCGGAGACAAGATGCTTTCGTACACCCTCGATTCCACCGTAGAAGACGAATCCCTGCGGCTGGCGGCGGACGCGGTTTCCAACACCAAAGTCGAAGAAATAATGACCCGCAGCGTACTTACGACGAGTCCCGACGCGGCAATCATGGACGTACTGAAAGCGATGCTGGAAAGGAAAATCAACCGCGTACCGGTTCTGGAAAAAGGCGTTCTTGTCGGAATAATAACCAGGGGAGACATAGTCTTCCACATTTACAAGAGAAAAATCTGAACGACGGTGAGGGCGAGGTGTTCGAGGCACACATACTTGCCAGCGGAAGCGATGGCAATTGTACGGTGATAGAGTCGGACGGCGAAGCCGTCATGATAGACGCGGGGCTTAGCTGCCGCAAGATTCTGAAGCTCATGGAGCGGGAAGGAATCGACAGCGGTTCAGTAAAAGCCATACTTCTGACCCACGAACATTCGGATCACGTTTCCGGCGCCGGAGCAACCGCCAGAAAACTCGATATTCCGATATACTGCAACGTTCCGACATTTCTTTCGTGCAACCTGGGACAGGTGGATTTCAGGCCGATCAGTACGGGTGTGGAATTCGGAATATCCCAGATGAACATACTTGCTCTGCCTACGTCACACAACGCGGCGGAACCCAACGCGTTTCTGACCGAATGCGACGGAAAAAGAGTGTTGGTTGCCACCGATACCGGAAAACTGACCCGCCGTGTGGAAGAAGCGCTGTCCGTTGCCGACGTTGCGATACTCGAATCGAATTACGACCGCAGGATGCTGATCGACGGTCCGTATCCGCCGAGTCTGAAAAAACTCATAGAAAGCGACATCGGACACCTTTCGAACACAGCGTGCGCCGACGCAATCAAAAGAACTCACAGAGAGGGAAGAAAAATCTTTCTGGCACATCTCAGCAAAACAAACAACACGCCGGATACCGCCAGGGAGACGGTCTCCTCGTTAACGGACATAAAACGGATTTTCATAGACTGTCTGGAATTTCCCGGAGACACGCGCACAATCAAGGTGAAAGCTTAACGATTTCTGCTTTGTTGACGTTCACCAAAGTATCCGCCATGATTTTCGGAATGGTTGCCAGCTCTTCTTTTTTCAGATTGTAATCCCTGTCGGGGCCGGCAAACGGCGGAAGGTCTTCGAGAACGCGGATCAGCACGGTATCTTCGACTCCGCCCTTTTCCGTGACGTTCGGAACGGCTTCCGCAACATCTTCGATAATTTCTTCGGTAAAGGTTTCTTCGAAATCCGATTCGTCGGGATAGTCTTCGATAACGGGCATGTCGCGCAGAGTTTCGGGCACGGCCGAAGGCGCGGGACGTTTGGGGGCGTCGATTCTGCTCACCTTGAATCTGGCTTTCCCTCTCTTTCTGTCCACGGCGCAAAGGTGGGAATCCGCGGCGGAAATCAGGGCATCATAGTATTCTTTTTCCTCTTCGGTAAGAATGTCCACGGAAATCTGCGAACCCTTCGCGGATATGAGTGCCAGAGTGCTGATTTTTCTCATGCGTTCTTCGGTAATGTCTCTTGCGATCTGTTCGGCTTTTCTTCTGCGCTGGTTCGCACCTTCGCTCATTATCGAGTCCGGGTCTTCGGAAAGAGTTTTTTCATATTCCGCTTTGAGAGCGGAAATGAGGTCGCACATTGCGGGATACAGATCTGGTCTTACTGCGGTGAGGAGCTTTTTGGTTCTTTCCTCCCGGTATACCGCGGTAAGATCTTCGAATTTCATAGGTTTATAAGATCCCGTCCTCATCGGAACGAGCTATGTCCTGTCGATATTTTAATTGTCTTCCGGCCCGAGTTGGGAAAAGAGGTTATTGTTCCAACCACATTACGCCGTATGGAGCTTTCCGATATTTCCAGAAAAGTCCCCGAAGGACTCGAACTGGAAATTTACGTGTCGCCGCGTTCTTCCCGTTCCGGTCCCGAGGGCATAGACGAATGGAGAAAACGGCTCACGGTCAGAGTTAAGGCGCCGCCGCTCGACGGAAAGGCCAACCGGGAAGTCGAAGAAATATTCGCAGAAATAACCGGAATGAAGTCCGAAATCGTTAACGGCGTTACGGACAGAAGAAAAACGGTGCTTGTCAGGGGAGACCCGGAAACGGCACTGAAAAAAATCGAAGAGTGCATATGAGCGATGAAGAGCGTTACGAACAGATTCTGCTGGTTCTCGAAGACCTGGAAGAGATGTCTTACGACTGCGTCATTCTCGTGGAAGGACGCAGAGACGTTACCGCACTGAACCATCTGGGTATTTACGGAGATTTTTACACGGTACAGTCTTCCGGCGGACCTCTGAAAGCCGCGGAATACGTATTTTCCACGAAGAAAAAAGCGGTAATTCTGACGGATTGGGACAGGAAAGGAGACATCATAGCGTCGGATCTGGCAATCCAACTGAGCGCTCTGGACATACAGTACGATCTGTCGGTACGCGACCGTTTGGCCAGTCTGTGCAGAATCGACATCAAGGACGTTCAGTCCCTGGACGAGCTGGTAAATCGTCTGGCGGAAATGAACATACGATAATATACGGATTAAATCATTGGCAGATGTTGGGAATGAAAGGCCGTTTCATAGTTTTCGAAGGCATCGACGGTGCCGGAAAAACGACGCTCATCGGAAAACTTGTCGAATATATGGTTTCCGAGGGAAAGAAAGTAAAAACTACCGCCGAACCCACTTCCGAACCCATCGGCGCTCTCATAAGAAACGGTGCCGCCGGAATGTGCCAGAAGGCCGAAGCGCTGCTTTTCGCGGCCGACCGTGCCTGCCATACGGAACAGATTTCCGACTGGATGGAGGAAGGATACACAGTGCTGTGCGACAGATACTACGCCTCATCCATGGCGTATCAGTCGGCGGGTTTGGACGGGGATGCGGCGGACCGTGAATGGCTTGCCGAGATAAACCGTCCCATAATCCGCGAACCGGATATGACCGTACTCCTGGACATAGATCCGGAAACGAGCATGCGCCGCGTGGGGGAACGGGGAGAAGCGAGCAGATTTGAAAAGACGGAATTCCTGCGCAGAGTGCGCGCCGTATATCTGGAACTGGCATCGGAAAAAGGATTCCGGGTGGTGGACGCTTCCCGCCCGGAAGAAAATGTATTCGAAGAAGTGCTTAGAATAATAGGTGAATGAAATGCATCCCGCCGAAGAAATTTATTGCGAAAAGAGCAGCAGACTCAAAGGAAAAACAGTGGCTCTCGGAATAACCGGAAGCATTGCGGCAACGGAATGTTTCGGCACCGTCAGAGAACTGATCAGACACGGAGCGAAGGTAATCCCGGTAATGACTCAGGCGGCCTGCGGCATAGTCACTCCACAAACCATGGAGTTTGCATCCGGAAACGAACCCGTAACCGAACTTACGGGGCAGACGGAACACATTAAACTGATGGGAGATTCCCGTTCCGCGGACCTTCTTATGATTTATCCGGCCACCGCCAACACGATTTCCAAAATCGCTTGCGGAATCGACGACACACCGGTCACGTCGCTTGCCACCGTTGCCATAGGAAACGGAATTCCCGTCGCGATAGCTCCCGCGATGCACGAATCCATGCTGAAAAATCCCGCCGTGGCCGCGAATCTCGAAAAACTCAAAGAAATGGGTGTCAAAGTGATAGGTCCTTACTGCGAGGGAGGCAGGGCAAAAGTGGCGTCCAGGGAAGAAGTCGTTGCATGGGCGTTCAAACTTCTCTGCGGAAACGATCTTGACGGCCGTAGCATACTGATTATAGGCGGACGCAGCGAGGAACCCATAGACAGCATGAGGATCATAACCAACCGTTCCACCGGACTCATGTCCGCGTCTCTGGCGAGAAGAGCCTTCGAAAGGGGTGCCGACGTGGAACTTTGGATGGGAGGTTCCAGCGTAGAATATCCCGGATACGTGAAAACCCGCAGATTCGAAACCGTTGCGGATCTTGTGAAAATGGTGGACGGAATAAATCACGAGATTGTAATCGTCCCCGCGGCACTGTCCGATTTCGCGCCTCTGAAGCCTTTCGAAGGGAAAATACCCAGCGATTCCAAATTCGAAGCGGATTTCACTCCCGTTCCCAAGGTTCTGCCTTTAATCCGCAAAAAATGCGACAAAGTCATAGGATTCAAAGCCGAGTCCGGTCTCACGGACGCACAGCTTACGAAACGTGCCAGACAGCGCATGGAACAGTACGATCTGCGTGCAGTGGTGGCCAACGATATCGACGCGGCGGGAATGTCCGCTTCGTCAGCACTGCTGGTGACTCCAGATTCCGTAAAGGACATATCGGGAACGAAAATCCACATTTCGGATTCGATACTCGACTACTGTTCGGAGAACCTATGATTTCGGCTTTCTGTCCGGGACACATAACTTGTTTTTTCCGGCCGGTCCGGTCGGCAAACCCCCTGTCCGCGGGATCCGTGGGAGCCGGCATACGGATAAGTCTCGGTTCCACGGTCACTCTCGAACGCCGTGCCGACAGTGAAATAAAAACATCGGTAGACGGAGAGCCCTTCGATGCAAAAATAATCGAAGACACGATAAGATATCTCGAACCCGCGGGCGGTTACGACGTCGAAGTACGCCGCGATCTTCCCGGCAGTCAGGGATTCGGAATGTCCGCGGCCGACGCGGTGGCTTCGGCGCTGTGCATATGCGCCCTGTCGGGAAAAAGCGAAGAGGAAGGATACAGAGCCGCCCACGTCGCCGATATGAAAAACGGAGGGGGGCGCGGAGACGTGGCAGGCATAATGTCACACTGCCGCCAGCCCACAAGGACGGAAGCGGGAATCCCTCCGTTCGGAAAGACGGTCGATTTCGGAGTCGGACTGGACCGCATATCCCTGGCCGTTCTGGGAAATCCGACAGTCACTGGCACTGTTCTTTCGGACAGAGAAAAATCGATCAGAATAAGAAACGCGGGTTCCGAAGCCGTTAAACGGTATATCGGAAATCCGTCCGAGGAGTCACTTTACGGAATTTCCAACGTATTCTCCGCCGAAGCGGAAGTCAGAACCCCGGAAGTGAAATACGCACTGGAAAAACTGAGAGAAGAAGGTCTGAACGGAGCCATGTGCATGCTGGGAAACAGTATTTTTTCTTCCGCCAGTGAAGAAGTTCTTAGACAACTTCTTCCGGATGCTTACGTGGTTTCCTGCAGGGCAACGTCCGAACAGGCGAAAATCATTCGTAGAGAGTGAAAAGAACGTCGTCCCCGCCGGTATCGAACAGACCTATTCTCGCTCCGCAGTCTATCCATCCGTGGGCGTAATTCACGGCGGCGAAAGCGGTCACGAAATCTCTGCTGTTGCGGAAATGGACTGCGTCTTTGTAATACGATTCCGCCATTTCCAGAAAGTCGTCCGCCAACCGTTTTCCGAAAGACCTTTCCGGCGGAGAAACTCTGAGTTTTTCCAGAGCCCGTTTCGTGACGTCCAGATATCTGTCGATTTTTTCCTCGGATACCGTGCAGTTTCCGGCCATGTTTACTCGATGGCAACGGCGGATTTAACGTTATTCGGTCCCCCTCGGCGAATAATATAATAGGCCGACATTCAATCGCGGTTTCATGATAGTAGTGGGCGGGTCTTCATCCAGGGATCTTGCGAAAGAATTGGCGGGTCTTCTGGGCTGCGCTTACATTCAGGCAGCGACAACCAAATTTCCCGACGGAGAGTGTTATACCAGAATCGACCAGAGCGAGCTCGACGATGACGTGGTAATCGTTCAGAACACATATCCCGATTCGAATCTCATCGAGATGTTTCTCCTCCAGGACGCCGTGAGAAGACTCGGTGCCAGAAAAATGATTCTTGTGATTCCTTACTTCGGATACGCAAGGCAGGACAGGGTTTTCAAACCCGGAGAACCCGAGAGCGCCAAGGTGATGACCAAACATCTGGGTCTCGACTGCGACAGAGTCATAACCGTGGATATTCATAAAGAAGCCGTTCTCGACTACTTCGAGTGCGAACACGAAGATCTGAAGGCCGCCTCCGCAATCGCGGACTATTTCAAGGACAGGGATATAGATTTGGTCCTGTCCCCTGATGTGGGAGCCCTTTCCAGAGTCAGGGACGTCGCAAACCGCCTGGGTCTGAAATACGACCATCTTCAGAAAGTGCGTCTTTCCGGTTCGGAAGTCAAAATCATGCCGTCCGAGATGGACTGCAGCGGAATGAACGTTCTCATCGTAGACGATATGATTTCCACCGGAGGAACCATAATCGCAGCCGCCCAGGCCCTCAGGGAAGCGGGAGCGGAAAGCATATCCGTTGCATGTACCCACGGCGTGTTCGTAAACAATGCGGTGGAGCGTCTCACTGGGAGCGCCCTGGATACGGTTCTCTGCTGCAACACCATAGAAAACGAGCTGTCCCACATATCCGTGGCACCTCTCATCGCCGACGCCCTCAGGAGGTGAATCCGTGAAGAAGGAAGAGAACTTCGGCGAGTGGTACAACGACATCGTCGAAACGGCCGGACTCAGCGACAAACGCTACCCGATTAAGGGAATGAACGTTTGGACCCCGTACGGCTGGAAAATCATGACGATGATCGATTCGTACATCAGAAGAGAGCTCGAATCCACCGGCCACGGGGAAGTGAATTTTCCTCTGCTGATTCCGGAAACCGAATTCAAAAAGGAAAAAGAGCACATCAAAGGTTTCGATTCGGAAGTTTACTGGGTAACCCGTGCGGGAAACAACGAACTGGACGTCCCGCTAGTCGTGAGACCCACTTCGGAAACCGCGATGTACCCCATGTTTTCTCTGTGGATAAGATCCCACCAGGACCTCCCCCTCAAGATATACCAGATTGTGAACACGTTCCGTTACGAAACCAAGCAGACCCGCGCCTTTATGAGAGTAAGGGAAATCCACTTTTTCGAATCCCATACCTGCCACGTTTCTGAGGAAGACGCACAGTGCCAGATAGAGGAAGACATACGCATGCTGGAAGAAATTTCCAGGGAACTGTGTCTCCCCCATTTTCTTTTGGTGCGCACGGACTGGGATAAATTCCCCGGCGCCCATTATACGGTGGGCATTGACACGGTCATGCCAGGCGGACGCACGCTGCAGATAGGTTCCATACATCATTACCGCACCAATTTCTCCGTACCCTATGACATAACCTTCGAAGATCTGGACGGAGAGCACAAACACGTGCATCAGACGACTTTCGGAATGAGCGAACGTCTCCTCGGTGCGGTAATCGGCATACACGGCGACGACAAGGGACTGATTCTCCCTCCGCCCATAGCGCCGTATCAGGTCGTAGTCATTCCGATCATTTCGAAAAAGAGCGGAGAGGAAGTTCTCGACGTGTGCAGAATGGTCACCGATGTCCTCAACAGAAGCGGAATAAGAACCAAACTGGACAACAGCGACGCAAGGCCCGGAGCAAAATATTACGAATGGGAAATGCGCGGAGTCCCTCTCCGTATCGAGATAGGTGCCAGAGACCTGGAAAACAAGTCCGTCACCTTCGCCAGAAGGGACACGGGCGAGAAGGGAACCATATCCCTGGATTCTCTCGTTTCCGGGATCCAACTGCTTTTCGATGATATTTCTTCCGTTCTTTACGCCAGAGCCAAAGAAGTTCAGGAATCCATGGTCACCGACATATCTTCGTACGAAGATGCACCAAAAGCTTCGGACGAGATCCAGAACGTTCCGGTTCTCAGATTCTTCTGGTGCGGAAGCGAGGAATGCGGCCATAAATTCGAGGATTCCACCGGATTCAAAATATTGGGAACCCCCTACGGAAAAGAAAAAACCGAAGGCAAATGCGCCGTCTGCGGCAAAAACGCAGGGAAACGTGCGTACGCGGCCCGCCCCATGTGATGATAATATGGCGTTCAGGGAGAACGAACTCGTATATGCCGAAGATTCTTCGGGAAAAAGACACTGGTTCAGAATGTCCGGAGGCATGATCAAGATACCTTCGCTGGGCACGCTCGACGGCGGAAGACTCATGGATTCCGAAGACGGCTCCGCGTTTTCTCTCGCAGGCGAAGAATTTTTCCTGTTCCGTCCCGGTGTCACAGAACTTATGGATTCCCTGGACAGGGGAGCACAGATTATCACTCCGAAAGACGCGGCTTCGATTCTTCTGAACTGCGACGTAAAGTGCGGAGACACCGTTCTGGAAGTGGGAGCGGGTTCGGGAGGTCTCACCACCGCCCTTCTGCACGCAACCGCGTGCAGCGGAAAAGTGGTCACCGTCGAACTGAAAGAAGAAAACGCCAAAATAACAAGAAGAAACGTTTCCCGCAGCGGGTGGAAAGAACGCTGGGAATGCGTAATGGGCGACGCCAAATCCGTATCGTTGGATTTGACTGCGGACGTTCTTACCATGGACATGCCCGACCCGTGGCTCGCGTTGGACAATCTTCTTCCCCATCTGCGTTCGGGAGGCAGAATCTGCATCTACGTTCCCAACATGAATCAGATGGAATCTTCGGTACTGGCACTCCGCGAACGCGGGTTCGCCGGCGTGAGAGCCGTCGAGAACATACAGCGGGGAATGGACGTGCATCCGGGAGGGGTAAGACCTGCCTACGAGATGCTCAGTCACACGGGCTATCTGATATTCGGACGCAAACGGACTTTCTGATGACTTTTTCCCGGTTCGGCGCATAACATATTAAGCCGTGTGCGATACGAGTTGTCATGACAGTATTGGAAATCCGCATCGAACTCAAAAAGGGCGTAGCCGACCCCGAGGGAAGGAACACCAAAAAAGCCTTGGAGGCTCTCGGTTTCGAAGGAATTGGGGAAGTGAAGACGGTCAAGGTCTACGACGTGGAACTTGACTGCGGTCCCGAAGAAGCAGTCAGGGAAGGCGAGGAGATGTGCAGAAAACTCCTCGCGAATCCGGTGATTCAGAATTTCAAAGTAACCGTGAGATGATCCGATGGTCGAAAGCCTGATGATCAGACGCGACAGGCCCTACGAACTGAGAGACGTAAAAATCGGGGAAGCATCCGACAAAGATCTCGTGAAAATATCGGAAGCCATGTCGCTTAACCTCTCTCTGGAGGAGATGCAGACCATTAAGGAGTATTTTGCCGGCGAAGGAAGGGATCCCACCGACATAGAACTGGAATCCCTTGGACAGGCATGGAGCGAACATTGCTGTTACAAAAGTTCCAAAGCCGTGCTGAAAGAGTTCGTTTTCGGCATCGACCGGGACGACGTTCTTTCCAGAGGCGACGCCGGCGTGATGGCGTTCGACGACGAATACGGATACGCTCTGAGAATCGAGAGCCACAACCATCCGTCCGCGGTGGAACCTTACGGGGGAGCCGCCACGGGAATCGGCGGAATCCTAAGGGACGTCGTGTGCATGGGCGCACAGCCCATCGCTCTGGCGGACCCGCTGTGTTTCGGGTACCCTAACAGAAGGGGAGAACTTCCTCCCGGAACGAAACATCCGAAGTACCTGCTCAGCGGAGTGATTTCCGGAATAAGGGATTACGGAAACAGAGTGGGAATCCCCACAATATCCGGAGCTCTGTATTTCGACGAACGCTACACGTCCAACTGTCTCGTAAACGTGGCGTGTCTGGGTCTTGTGAAAAGGGACGAGCTGCAAGTGAACCGCGCGGGGGGACCCGGAGAGGTTATGATACTCATAGGAGGCCGTACCGGCAGGGACGGAATACACGGAGTCAACTTCGCTTCGAAGGATCTTACGGAAACTTCCGACGAAGATTCCCGCGGTGCCGTTCAGCTGGGAGACCCGATCATAAAAGAGCCGGTGATGCACGCCTGCCTGGAAGTGAGTTCCAAGAAGCTGATTACGGGAATGAAAGATCTGGGAGGCGGAGGTCTGAGCTGCGTCGTGGGCGAAATGGCCCTGGACGCGGGATGCGGAGCCGACGTGAATCTGGAAAAAGTTCCCCTTAAGGAAACGGGACTCGCTCCGTGGGAAATCTGGGTATCCGAATCCCAGGAACGTATGATGTGTACGTGCAAACCCGAAAACGTGGACGAAATACTGGCAATATTCGAAGCATGGGACGTCGAAGCTACGCCGGTTGCCGTAACCACGGACACGAAACGCACCCGCATATTCTGGAACGGAGACGAAATATTCGACATGGACCAGAAGTTCCTGACCACCGGTCCGCTTTACCACAGACCCTATACGGAACCGAAAGTTTCCACCCGTGAAGACGAAAGAGACCCGAAACTTCCGGACGACCGTACCGTCATTCTCAAACTTTTGGCCGACCCCAACGTCGCTTCCAAAGAGTGGGCGATAAGGCAGTACGATTTCGAAGTGAGAGCTTCCACCGTGGTTTTCCCGCTGGTGGGCGAAGTCAACGCGGAGGGTCCGGGAGACGCATCGGTTCTCAGACCCGTGCATTCCAGCATGAAAGGACTTGCGGCGGCCATAGGCTGCAACCCCTGGTTTACATCCCTCGACCCGTACAACGGAGGAATGTCCTCCATGGACGAGGCGTGGAGAAACGTCGTTGCCGTGGGTGCGATGCCGCACGCGATGACGGACTGTCTCAACTTCGGAAACCCGGAGAAACCGGACAGGATGGGCGAATTCAGGGAAGCGGTCAGAGGAATCGGCGATTTCGCAAGGTCGCTCAACATACCCATACCGTCCGGAAACGTGAGTCTGTACAACGAAGCGCCGGACGCGGCGGTTCTTCCCACGCCCATGATAATGTGTACCGGAATAATGGAGGACGTGTCCAAAGCGGTTACCGCGGATTTCAAGAAATCCGGCAGCAGAATTTATGTCATAGGCGAAACCAAGGACGAAATGGGCGGGTCTCTGCTTTACAGACTGTTCGGAGGAAAACAGGGCGTCGTTCCCTCGGTGGACACTGAAAACGTAAGAGACCTGACCGAAAAGATACTCAAAGCGATGGACAGAAGACTCATACTGAGCTGTCACGACTGTTCCGACGGAGGACTGGGCGTGGCGGTGGCGGAAATGTGCATATCCGGTCAGACGGGAGCGGTTCTCGATCTGAGGGGCATACCCGGAGACCTGTCTCCCCGCAGGAAACTCTATTCGGAAAGCAACACCCGCTGGATTGCGGAAGTCTCCGAGGAAAACGCCGCGGAATTCGAGAAAATAATGAACGGATCCGCCTACCACATCGGAAAAACCGGAGGAAATTCCCTCAGCATTAGGGATTCCGGAGCGATAATCGACACGGAAGAACTCCGCAAAGCGTGGAGTAATCCCCTCTGGGACATCATGGGAGGGAAACAGGCATGAAACCCGAAGACGTCAGAGTATGCGTGATGAGAATCGAAGGCACCAACTGCGAAGAGGAGATGGCCGAAGCCTTCAGAACGGTGGGCGCATCCGCCGAAATGGTACATCTTAAACAGATGGAGAAAAACCCTCCCGCGGGACGCGGAAGGAGTCTGGAAGACTACGACATATTGGCGTTCCCCGGAGGCTTCTCCGCAGGCGATTACGTCAGAGCGGGAGCCATATTCGCCGCAAGGATGAAAAGTTCCGTCGGAAAACAGATAAAGGACTTCGTGGAAGCCGGAAAGCCCGTACTGGGAGTGTGCAACGGATTCCAGATTCTTGTGGAGCTGGGTCTTCTTCCCGCGATGGACGAAACCATGTCCGAAGTGCCTACGGCTTCCCTGTACACCAACGATTCGGGAAGATTCGAATGCAGGTCCACGGTTCTCAGGAACGAAAGCCGCGGAAAATGCATTTTCGTTTCGGAAGTTCCCAAAAAAGGACTGCTCAGGCTTCCTGTCGCCCATGCCGAAGGAAAACTCATGAGCAGCGACCCCGATTTCATACAGAAACTGGAGGATAACGATCAGATTGTATTCCGCTACGTGAATCCGGACGGAAGTCCCGCGGTGTATCCGTGGAACCCCAACGGCTCTCCCACAGGCATAGCGGGAATATGCAACCCCGCCGGAAACGTACTGGGTATGATGCCCCATCCGGAAAGGGTGATGACCCGCTACACCCGTCCCGACTGGACCCGCAACCCCGGTCCGGAAGAGGGAGACGGAATACAGATTTTCAGGTCCGTAATGAAAAATCTGAGATAAATCAGATGTTTATGCGGATCTCGATGGGATCTCCGTCGTTAAGACCCAGCGTACGCCTCAGGTGATACTCGCATATCACTTCGATAGTGTCCGAATAGTGGGACCTTTCGGGAGCCACCACGGCGCAGTTCTTGTTGCGTATCTTCGCTTTGTATGCCAGAACGTTTCCGAAAGTTCTTCCGTCCCTCTCGAAACCGTTTATGAGCTGTCCGGAGTTTCTGAGTATTTCCAGCTTGCTCACGTCTTCTTTGTCCACGAGAATGTTGAGTGTTCCCTCGAAAGGATAGAATCCCAGTTTGCTGCGGAACTGTTCCATGTACTCAGGCTGGCATATGTAGTATCCGCCCTCTCCCATTCCCGGAGTGACCTTACCTTTGAGAAGTATGTGGTCCGTCAGTTCGAATAACCTGCGGTAATCAGTATATTCTTTTTTCAGTTCGTCGATCCCCCTCTGAGTGAGTTTGATACGCTGCCTTCTCGCGCCGAGGTCGCGCAGAATGAGTTTGTTGTCCAGCAGCTCCAAAATGCGCTTGGACGCAGACTGCTGGCTCATGCCCAGCGCATCGCCCAGCTCTCTGGAGGAAATCACGATGTAGTCGTCCATTCCTCCGAGAAGGGCAATCCGCTTCAGTGCGAATATGTACTTTTCGTCCACGTCCGTTTATGTTCTGCCAGGGTTATAAACATACTGGCTTTTTTGTAGATACCGCATATTAAGTAATATGCTCGGCCGGAAAACGGAACGGAATTTCCGTCTTTTCAGGCGAGTCTGTCGGTACTGATCCAGCGTCCGGTTCTTGCGTTGGCGGCGATGAATATGACGGCTACTCCGATAACCGTCAGTATCGCTCCGATCCAGACATTGAGCGATCCGTAGATGACCGCGCCTATGGCGGAGGCGGTGGCAAGAGCGGCAAGGAAAACCGCGGATCCCCAGTTGCCCGGGCCGTGGTTCCAGAACATACCGCCGGCGGCGAAGAACAGAACGGAAACAAGCATGTTTACGCACGTACCGACTATTGCCGCGGTTTCGAAATCGAACGCGTCAATTATGCCTATGAAGGCTATGATTCCGCCGATAATGCCTAGCGCAAAACCTTTTTTCACGATTTTGGGTCTGTCTGTCATATCTGTACCCCCGTAATCCGTCTTAATCTATATATGTTGGTTTACTCGGTAAAGCCCTTTACGCATCTGAGTGCGGTCCAGATCAGCACTCCGAGTATCTCGGCCATCTGAACTTTTGCGTCTGCGTGCGTGATGTAGGACGCAGCCATCATCGCGATGATAATCAAAGTGACGGAACCCCATACCATGTGGCGGTTCTTTCCGAAATCGTCAATCAGCGATGCAATCATGGCTGCGGCGAAAGAGAAGCATGCCAGAATGGCCGCATACGTGTGGATGTTTTCTCCGTGGTCGAAGAATCCGATCCATACCATCGTTATTCCCGCTACGAGCAGCAACACTCCTTCGGCAGTTCTGGCGTAACGGCCTTCTCCGCCGGTTATCTTGCCTATCGAAGAAATCGCAAGGAGTATTCCGGAAGCGGCAAGTCCGAATACCAGATAGTTTCCGGAATCGGATGTTCTGAGCACATGAATCATGTCCTCTCCGAAAATCCACGAGGCGTTGTCGGCAATGGCAAAAAGCCATGCGATAAGGAATGTGAATACGGCTATTATTCCGAGCATCGGATAAAACGCGCTGCTCTTTTTCTCTGAATTCATAACACACGAATTAGTCAACGGGTTAATAACGGTAATCCCCGTTCAGCCCGCGGAACCCCTTTCCGCGGGACCGTCCGGCACGTTTCGGAGAAGAGCATCCTTAAATCGGGCGACGGTGTGTACGCAGGTATGAAGAACATCTTTTTCGTCGGAACCGCGGGATGCGGAAAAAGCACCCTTGTCGCTTCCTACAAGAACTGGCTCGACGAGAGGGGCATCGATTCGCTGGTACTGAATCTGGATCCCGGAAGCGATGCGCTGCCTTACGTTCCGGACGTGGACATACGGGAATGGGTGAACACGGCAGAAGTGATGGAAGAGTACGGTCTGGGGCCCAACGGAGCGCAGGTGGTCGCGGCGGACCTTATGGCCATGAACATTTCGAAGATGACCGATATCGTGAATTCCATGAGTTCCGATTATCTCCTGATAGACACTCCCGGACAGCTGGAACTGTTTTCCTTCAGAGAGTCTTCGAAAATAATCGTCGAAGCTTTCGGCACGGCGAATTCCATGCTGTTTTATCTCTCGGACCCGAGTCTGTGCAAAGAAGCCAACGGTTTCGTCACGTCCATGATGCTGTCCGCGCTGGTTCAGTTCAGACTGAATCTTCCCACGTTCGGCATTCTTTCCAAAGCCGACACCCTCTCCGACGAAGAACTCGAGAGAATCGAGACCTGGTTTTCGGATTCCGATTCCCTGTACTATGCGCTGTGCGAAAGCGGGCACGACTCCCGTACGGTGGTTGGGGCGGAACTTTTCAAGGCAGTCGAAAACATAGGTCTGTTCGGTGAAATCAGAGCGGTTTCCGCGCAGGAAGCCTCCGGTCTCGAAGAGCTCTACGGAGCGATACAGCTGTGCTTTTTCGCCGGCGAGGACGCGGAAGACCTCTGATCATCCGAACATATATGCCGGGGCGGCTCTGACTTTGTTGCGCCCGACATCCATGACCTTGTCCTTTCCTCTCATGAAGTCGCTCATGGTGACGGTGTCGCGGCCGTCTCTGATGGCGAGCATGCCCGCTTCGGTGCATATGCTTTTGATTTCGGCACCGGACGCGGTATCGGTGGTTTCCGCGAGCAGTTTTATATCCACGTCGTCGGCGATATTCATGCCGGAAGTGTGTATCCTGAAAATCTGAATCCTTCCGTCGACGTCCGGAAGACCCACGTCGATTATGCGGTCGAACCTTCCGGGTCTGAGCAGAGCGTCGTCGAGAATGTCGGGACGGTTTGTCGCCCCTATGATTTTCACGTCTCCGGTGGGTTTGAATCCGTCGAGCTCCGCAAGCAGCTGCATAAGGGTTCTCTGAACCTCTCTGTCTCCGGACGTTGCCGCATCGAGTCTCTTGGCACCCACGGAGTCGAGTTCGTCGATGAAGATTATGCTGGGAGCCTTTTCCCTGGCGAGTTCGAAGAGTTCGCGGACGAGTCTGGCACCTTCTCCGATGTACTTCTGCACGAGCTCGGAACCCACGAGTCTGATGAATGCCGCGTCGGTGGCGTTGGCGACGGCTTTGGCCATGAGCGTTTTTCCCGTTCCGGGGGGACCCACGAGAAGAACTCCCTTGGGCGGTTCTATGCCGACCTTTTCGTAAAGTTCGGGCCTCAGGAGAGGGTCTTCGACGGCTTCGCGCAGTTCGATCATCTGCTGGCTCAGTCCGCCTATGTCTTCGTAGGTAATGTCGGGCTTTTCGATTATTTCGGCACCCGTAACTATCGGATCGAGGGATGCGGGAAGAACGTTCATCAGCACGAGAGTCTGCTTGTTTAGTGCAACTCTGGCACCCACTATCAGGTCTTCTTTGGGAACGTATTCGGAAACCCCGACCACGAAGTCGGGGCCGGTGGAACTTTTTACGGCGACCCTGCCGTCGGGCAGTATGTCCTTCAGAGTTCCGATTATGAGCGGAGGGCTTCTGAGCCTTTCCAGTTCGGTTCGGACACGGGCAAGGTCTTTCTGGAGTCTGAAGAGCTCGCTGTCCGAGAACCGTTTTTCGTTTTCGGCGTTCTGAAGATCCTCCATCAAGCGGACGTTTCTCTCTTCCAGCGACACTATCTTCGCCTTGAGTTCCGCAGTCTGTTCTTCGCCCTGGTTAGCCATCTCTATCATCGGGGTTTATGCGCTCCGTCTTTATTACGTTTCGTCTTTGACGAATTTTTCGTCAGGACGGCGGATATTAATATACGCCTTACTTTTAGAACAACCGATGCTTTGCGAAATGTGCGGAAAGAAAGTGCCGTTTACGAAAACGGTAATCGTAGCCGGAGCCAAGATGGACGTTTGTACGGACTGTGCCAAGTTCGGCGACGACTACAAAGCCTCCTCCCAGGGCGCTTCCGCAGGCCCGTCCACCGGAGGCAGCAGAACCGTCATAGCCCAGAGGCTGGAAAAAAGAGAAAGGCGCATGGGAACCCGCGACGTTTACGCGGAAGCCAAAACCGTGGAAGTAAGAGGCGATTACGCTAAAATAATCCGCGAGGCCAGGGAAGCCAAGGGCATGGATCTCGAACAGTTTTCGGACTCCATAAGCGAGAAAAAGGGAACCATAGCAAAAATCGAAGCGGGAAAACTGATTCCGGACGACAAATTGGCCAAAAAAATCGAAAAAGCGCTGGATGTCGTTCTTCTGGAAGCGGTTTCTTCGGGAGTCGTTTCGGGAACTGGAAGGTCTTCCGGAAAAATGACTCTGGGAGATTTCATCAAAAAGGAATGAAATCACTTGGAAATCACGGTTTCTTTTACCGTTTCGTAAAGACCGGAAACGTCCGCGCCCGCATCCCTCAGGACCAGCAGTCCCGCGACTTCGATGTCAATCTCCAGGTCTTTCTGCAGCATGTTGCAGGCGGCGATGAAACTCTTCTTTTTCATTCCCGCTTTTTCCGCGGCGACGATCATCTCCGGGAAAACGTTCTTTTTTTCCGAGGGAGGTTTTCCGAGGGACGCCACGAGATCTTTGGAGGGACGGTACGCTACGGGCAGTTCGGAAGTAAATTCCCGTGCCGGGCGGAGATAACCGTCCTTTCTTTCCAGAATACCGGAGGAAACCATCGCCGCGATGAGTTTTTTGGCGTCTTCGCCGGACATCCATCTGTAATCCAAAGAAACGGTCATGACGAATTCGGTTTCCGTAACCACGTCTTTTCCCTTGTTTCGGAAGAAGGTGGCCGCACAGATCTCCAGCTCGGACATACGGCCGTTATGTATGCGTCCGAAATAATAAACTTGCTCCCTCGCGCGCGTTGTTTGATTTCCACTAACTAAAAAAATAAGGAAACGTGCATTTTCGCGAAAGCTTTATATCGGCGGTCCCGATAGAGGGACATTCCCCGTGGTGACCATGAAATACACCAGATTTGAAAAAGCAAGAATTATCGGTTCGAGAGCTCTGCAGATAGCGTTCGGTGCACCCGTGCTCATAGATTATCCTGCGGACATGATCGACCCCATCGACGTAGCTCTGATGGAATTCGAAAAAGACCTGGTCCCCATAACGGTGGTCAGGAACTGAGAGGCAATTCACATGAGCGAAGACAGTGTCGAAATCCAAACAGAACTCCTGGTGCCCGAGGACATATACCTCACATCCGGAGTCCACATAGGAACGCAGCAGAAAAGCGCCGACATGAAAGATTTTATTTTCAAAGTCAGATCCGACGGCCTGTACGTTCTCAACGTCCAGAAAACCGACGACAGGGTCAGGGTTGCGGCGGCCATGCTTGCCCGTTTCGATCCCAAGAAAATACTCGTCGTGTCCGCGAGACAGTACGGACAGAGGCCTGCCAGGGAATTTTCCAAAGCGATAGGCGCTCCCGCGTTCGCCGGACGTTTCGTTCCCGGTACTCTTACCAACCCGGTAAGTCCCGCGTACATCGAGCCCGACGTCATTCTTGTGACCGACCCCGCGGCGGACAAACAGGCGCTCAACGAAGCGATTAACCTGGGCATACCCGTCATCGCAATGTGCGACGCGAACAACGAGACCCGCAACGTCGATCTGATCATACCCACCAACAACAAGGGAAGGCGCGCTCTCGCCTGCATATACTGGGTCCTTGCCAGGCAGGTACTCGTCGAGCGCGGAGATCTCAAAGACCCCGCGGACTTCAAGCTGGAAATCGAAGACTTCGAAGCCAAGCTCTGAAGCGAAACTCTTTCCCTTTCAACCCCCTTACCTTTTTTCATGAGGTATCCGGCAGTAGCGGGCAGATTCTATCCTTCGGGCAGAGAGGAACTTATCGAAAGCATAGAGGAATGTTTCCGCCACAGGCTGGGTCCCGGCATGCCCGGTCCGGAAGGAAACACAAGAAAAATCGTTGCAGCGGTGTCCCCCCACGCCGGATACATGGCGTCGGGAATGAACGCTGCGCACCTTTACAAAAAAATCAAAGAGGACGGTCTGCCTGAGTTTTACGTCATAATCGGTCCGGACCATCACGGGGTTCCGTACGATGCCGTGATGTGTTCGGACGAATACCTGACTCCGCTGGGTCCGTGCAAAATAGAAAAAGACGTGGCGTCGGAACTTGCGGAATACATTCCCGACAGTCCCCGCGCCCACATGCTGGAACATTCAGTGGAGGTGCAGGTGCCGTTCATACAGTACATCGATCCCGACCCGCACATCATCCCTGTCATACTTTCCCGTCAGGATTCCCGTACCGCCGGCGTTCTTGCCGATATACTGTCCCGGGTATGCGCGGGAAGGGACTGCATAATCATCGCTTCCAGCGACCTTTCCCATTACATACCCAAGGGAAGAGCAGCATCCGAAGGTTCTTTGGTTCTGGAAAAAATCAAAGCCCTGGATGCCGAGGGGGTTATCGAAACGGTAAGGAAAAACGGAATATCCGCCTGCGGCTACGGCCCCATATCCGCTGCAATCAGAGCTTCCGCTCCGTCCGAAGCGGAATTGCTGAAATATTCCGATTCCCACGATGCTCTCGGCGGAAGTTCCAACGAGGTTGTGGGATACGCGTCGGTCGCGATGTACCGCTGATCAGTCTATGCGTTTCAGTCTCTTGAGATCCGGCTCGTAAATCGCTCCGTTGTCCATCAGCGCATCCGATATCTCTTCCAGTTCGGCGGCGGTGATGCCTTCGGCCTCAGCGTGTTTTTCGACTTCTTCCCTCAGAGCCCCTTTGCCGTCCATGTCCAATTCGCTGATCAGACGCAGAATCGTATCTTCCATATCCCTGCGCTCTGCCGCGGACTGCACAGGATCCAAATCGATTTCGTCCGGGGAGTCGTCAATGTCTTCGGGGAATCCGAAGTCGATTTCGCTGTCGGGCAGAAGCATTCTCAGGGCGTTCTGAATCGTTTTCATATAGGGCCCCGAATCGGGCATTCCGTAGTTGTTGAGGGCGGAATCGATTCCTTCGGCTTCTTCGGGAGAAAATCCCGCGGCAATCAGTTCTTTCGAAGAAGTGCTGTTCACCGCAACGGCTTTTTTCATTTTGACGAGTCTTTCCCAAAGGGATTTCGCGGAACTGAGAATCCAGCGGTTTCTCGTTTCCTCGTCCACCTGAACAATCGTTTCCGGTCTGATCGAAACAAAGACGCGGCCGTCGTCCGACGTATACGTGCGAACTTTTCCCACCACGGCGACGAAAGCCGGAACGTCTATATCGGCGATGGATGCCGCCGCTTCGGGTTGGAATTTCCCGACGTTTATGAAGAAATTACCGGAAACGTCCTGGATGCGGCCTCTCCACAGGGGCTCGTCTTCGCTTCCTATGTTTTCCTTTTCGGTGAGGACTCCCGCCACAAGAACGCGGTTCACCATCGCGCCCAGTCTCGTAATCAGATACGAAGGCGATTTTTCCTCGTCTCCCCTGACGGTGACGGAAGAACTGTTCAGCTCTCCCGCAAACATTCTCCATGCGGTTTCGCGGGCTATCATAGGGCTGCCTCCACTTTCTTCAGAAGCTCTTCCGCTTCCGATACTATGTCCTCTTTAACGATCTCTCCGTCGCGCACGATCATCATGGGTCCGTACTCGTCGCACATGACGTTTCCCGTCAGAGACATCTTTTTGATTATTACGGTCTTCGCAAGTTCGCGGCCGACGGAATCCATGTTCCCTTTGGCCTTTGCCAGACCCTCCGCCATTCCCAGCGTGATTCCGGTGAGTTTTTCAGTCAGATCCCGGTTGATTATCGCATTGAGAGCTCCGGTGCCGTCGTCGACGGTCAGTTTCAGTCTGAGGTCCAGTACGGAATCCACGCTTCCGTGCATCTGGCACTCTCCGTTCATAATCGAACGTTTGCACTCGGGACAGCGTTCGATGAGTCCGCTCCCGCGCCTGACGTCCATAACCGTTCCGACTATGTTTATGTCCAGTCCGCCGCCGTTTTTGACTATGTCCCCTATTTCCCTGGTTGCTGCGGTCTTTCCGACGGAGGCTCCGAACGTGTCGTCCACCCTGCTGACTTCGCAGCGGTCTCCCATGTTAAGCTGGGGAATGCCTTTCCAGCTGCGGATGTATGCGTTCTTAATGCACACGGTCTCGCCTTCTTTCAGCTGAAAATCGTTCCATGCGGAATACTGTATTTTTCCTGTGTCGTCGGCTATTATTCCGGAATACACCGTTTTCGGTTCGTTTTTCACGATGATGTTTCTTTCTTCCGCGGAAAGGATTTTTCCGGTGACCGTAACGTTGCCCATTCCTCCGGTTATGTTTCCGATTTTAATTTCGGAAGCTTCCATGGAGATGACCCTGTCGGGAACGTCTACGCGCATTCCTTCGGCGGGTTCGACGCGTCCGCGGGAACCCATGTTGATCTGTATTTTATCGTTCCAGAGTTTTATGTAGGCGCTTCTGAACCAGTAGACGTCGCCTTTGTTTATCTCTGTGCTCTCGCCCTCCCATACGGTGAAGGACGCGGTGCCGGTTTCGTCGCCCACGATTCCGGAGATGATCGTCTTGGGATTTCCTCTGACGGTGATTTCTTTCTTTTCGGCGTAAACGGCTTTGAGAAGCAGGTCCACGCTCTGCTCCGTTCCGTTGAGTTCGCTTATCTTCTTGGTGACTGCGGTGCTTTGAAAAGGATTCTGTTCCAGGGCTCCGAATTTACGGAGGATTCCTCTTTTCGCGGCATCCGGAGACACGTGGAATTCATTGACGTACTTTTTGAGTTCGCTCATTATCTGTTCGTCGTCGACTTTGTCTTTAAGCACCCTTTTCAGTTCTTCAAAATGGGGTGTCAGCTCTTCTTCGTTCATTTTATCGACCTCCGCCCAAGCGGTACGACTCCAAGGTTCTTAATGGTATAAAACCTAAACCTAGGGGTCGCCGAACGGGCCGAAAGTGGTACGGTTCCGCAATTTCCCGCATTCTTTTCCGATATGCGGAACATCGGCCGAATCCGTTCCCCGGGGAGACGTACCGCCGACCGCAGGGTTCCGGCAGTCCCAACGTTTAAATCCACGATATCTATAATCGAATATGGTTCCTAAGAAGAAGATCGATGAAATTCTCGACGGTTACGATCCTTCTGACATCACTATAGCGACTCTGTGTTCCCACTCGTCGCTGCAGGTTTTTCACGGAGCCCGCAAGATGGGTTTTAAGACTCTGGGTCTTACGGTTTCCCACGATACCAGATATTACGACGCGTTTCCGCTGGCAAAACCCGACAAGATAATCAAATACTCCGATTTCGACGAAATGGAAGAACGCATCGGCGAACTTCACGACCTGAACACCGTAATCATACCCCACGGTTCCTTCGTCGAATACATGGGAACGCGCAGATTCGAAGACTTCGCCGTGCCCTCGTACGGAAACAGGGCGGTTCTCTTCTGGGAATCCGACAGATCCAAGCAGAGGGAATGGATTACTTCGGCGGGAGTTCCCATGCCCCGTCTCATATCCGACGCAAGGGAAATCCGCGAACCGGTCATGGTGAAATACCACGGAGCCAAAGGCGGACGCGGATTCTTCATCGCGAAAGATTACCCGGACTTCAAGATGTCCATAGACAATACCCAGCCCTATACGGTGCAGGAATACTGTCTGGGTACCCGTTATTACATTCACTACTTCTACGACCGTTTCAAACACGACGGATATCTGTGCGACAACGGCGGATCCCTGGAACTGCTGTCCATGGACCGCAGGGACGAGAGCAACATAGATGAGATGTATAAACTCGGTTCCCTCGAAGATTCGAAGAGGCACGGACTGTATCCGTCCTTCGTCGTTACGGGAAACACCCCCGTGGTTCTCCGCGAGTCCCTTCTTCCCAAAGCATTCGAAATGGGACAGAAGGTCGTCGACCGTGCGTTCGAAATGTTCGGCGGAATATGGGGGCCGTTCTGTCTCGAGACGGTCGTAAGCGATAAACTTCAGTTCAAGGTGTTCGAAATCTCCGCGCGCATAGTGGCGGGAACGAACCCGTTTATTTCCGGTTCTCCGTACGCGGACCTGGTATATCCGGGTCTGAGCACCGGCGGGCGCATGGCTCTGGATATCAAAAACGCAGCCGAAAACGGAAGGCTGAAGGAAATTCTGACCTGAGTCAGCCATTATATAGATATAGTTCTCTGACATGGCGACTCGGGGCGCAAAAATGGTATCAAGAAGGGTTCAGGATATACTCGCATCGCAAACCGTTGCCATTTCAAATAAAGTAAGCAGACTCAAGGCCGAAGGACAGGACATAATTTCGTTCTCCATGGGCGAACCGGATTTCAACACTCCTCAGAATATCGTCCAATCCTGTATCGATTCCCTTAACAGCGGATTCACCCATTACACGCCGTCTCCGGGCATTCCCGAACTGAGAACCGCGGTGGCCGAAATCGCCTGCAGGGAAAACGGAATCGGATGCAAACCCGGCAACGTTCTCGTCACTCCGACCAAACACGCGATTTTCATGGCATGTCTGGCATATCTCGATCCCGGGGACGAAGTCATACTTCCCGACCCCGCCTGGGCATCCTACGAAGCGTGCATCCGTCTCGCGTGCGCCAAACCCGTATTCGTTCCCACCGAGTTCGAAAACGATTTCGTCATAGACCCGGCACTTATAGAGGCGGCAATCACCCCGAAAACCAAAATGATGATAATCAACACCCCGTCGAACCCCACCGGGTGCGTCATTCCCGAAAAAGTTCTCAGGGAGATTGCCAAGATAGCCATAGAACACGACATCATGA
Source organism: Candidatus Methanomethylophilaceae archaeon (assembly GCA_050944155.1). Lineage (GTDB taxonomy): Archaea > Thermoplasmatota > Thermoplasmata > Methanomassiliicoccales > Methanomethylophilaceae > VadinCA11. The sequence goes on from JBMNQN010000005.1 coordinate 23,355, forward strand.
TTCTCTCCGACGAGATTTACGAGAAAGTCATCTACGAAGGAAAGCACGTTTCCATGGCGTCGTTCCCCGGAATGTTCGGGAGAACCATAACCGTATCCGGATTTTCCAAAACCTATGCGATGACCGGATGGAGAGTCGGATGGGCCATAGCCGACGAGGAACACATAATCAACATCAACAAACTCCAGTCCCATTCGATATCCTGCTGCGTGTCGTTCGCCCAGCAGGCAGCGGTGGAAGCCCTCGTAGGGCCCCAGGACGAACGCAAAAGATTCCTGAAAATTTTCAAACAGCGCAGGGATCTGGCTATCGATCTGATCGACGATATGAAGGGTTTGGACGTCAACGTTCCCCAGGGAGCGTTCTACCTGTTCCCCAAATACAGCGCGGACATCAAATCTTCGGTGCTGGCACATAAGCTTCTCGACAGCGCTCACGTGGCGGTGACTCCAGGCTCGGCTTTCGGCCCCGCGGGAGAAGGGTTCTTCAGGATTTCGTATGCCACCAGCGAAGACCAAATACGCGAAGGTTTTGCCAGAATCAAGAAGTTCCTCGACGAGTACTGAGCGTCCGCCAAAATAAATATAGGTTAGTTTATAGGCGTTCACGCTCCGCGCGCACGTGCGGTATAGAGGGATTCCGTTTGATCAGAAAGTTGTTCACAGTAGGGCCTGTTAACGTGGAACCGGAAGTTCTGCAGGCCATGACCGCACCTATGATCACCCATAGGTCCAAAGAATACAAAAAATTGCACCAATCCGTTGTCGAAAAAATCAGGAAGGCGCTGGGAACTGATCAGGATGTTTTCCTTGCCGGCGGTTCCGCCACAGTCTTCATCGAAGGTGCGATGAGAAACGGAATTTCGTCAAAATCTCTCGGAATAACCGGAGGTTCGTTTGGCGACAGGTCCATCGAGGCCGCCGAACTCAACGGAAAAACCGTCGAGAAAGTAATCGTTCCGCCGGGAAAGAACATCAGGCCCGAATGCATCGAAGGGAAAGTCGGAAAGGACATCGAAGCCGTTCACTGGGTCAGCAACGAATCTTCAACCGGAGTTTTCTGCGATTCCTGTGCGATAGCGGACGAAGTAAGGAAACAGAATCCCGACGCCCTCGTATTCATAGACGCCGTGACTTCCGCTTTCGCCATGGACCTTAATGTCGGAAAGCTGGAACCGGACGCGCTGGTTTTCGGAACCCAGAAGGCTCTGGCACTCCCTCCCGGACTGGCACTTATGGTATGTTCGGAAAAGATGCTGAAAAAAGCGTCCGAGGTCAAAAACCGCGGATTTTACACCGATTTGTTGAAGATAAAGAAACAGAGCGACGTGGATTACGCTCTCACGACCCCTCCCGTTTCGCTGATTTACGCGCTGGACTTCCAGCTCGACAGAATCCTTGCGGAGGGAATGCAGTCCAGGTACAGAAGGCACAAAGAGATGGCCGACCTGGTAAGGAAATGGTCGTCCAAACTCGACGGAGTGTTTCCGGAAGAGGGCGCCCGTTCCAACACTATAGGCGTTCTGAACCGGGGAGAACTGGATTTCGATAAATTCCACACGGCGCTGAAAGCCCGCGGATACGAAATATCCGGAGGCTACGGAGCAATCAAAGAAAAAACTTTCAGAATAGGACACATGGGCGATCTGACTCCGGCGAGGGTCAAAGAACTCCTGTCCGTCATGGATGAAGTATTGGAGGAGATGGATTGAAAGCTAAAATTCTGGTCTCGGACCCCCTTGCCGAAGAAGGTCTGCAGATTCTCAAAGACTCGGGATTCCCGGTGGATGTTAAAACCAAACTTACCGAAGACGAACTGTGCGGAATTATCGGAGAATACGACTGTCTAATCGTAAGGTCCGGAACCAAAGTTACGAAAAAGGTAATCGAAGCCGGCAAAAATCTCAAAGTGGTCGGACGTGCCGGCGTGGGCGTAGACAACATAGACGTACCCGCGGCGACCGAGAAAGGAATTCTCGTTATGAACACTCCGTCCGCAAACATTCTTTCGGCTGCCGAACACACGGTTGCCATGCTGCTCTCTCTTGCCAGAAACATTCCTTTCGCCCACGCTTCCATGCACAAAGGCGAGTGGCAGAGAGGCAAATACACCGGAGTCGAAATGAACGGAAAAACTCTGGGCGTCATAGGAGTCGGACGCGTGGGAGGCGAGGTCATCAAACGATTCAAGGGTTTCAACATGAAGATGATCGGATACGACCCGTTCCTGCCCAAAGAAGTCGCAGACAATCTGGGAGTCCGTCTGACTACCCTCGAAGAAGTTCTCAGGACCTCCGATTTCATGACCATTCACACTCCTCTGCTTCCCGACACGAAGAATATGATTTCGACGGAACAGTTCGAAATGATGAAACCCAACGCGAGGCTTGCCAACGTGGCCAGAGGAGGAATCGTGGACGAAGAGGCACTGTACCAGGCTCTGAAAAACAAAAGGATTGCCGGAGCCGCTTTCGACGTATGGTGCGAAGAGCCTCTCTGCGAATACGAAAAGAAACTTCTGGAACTGGATAACCTGGTGACCACTCCCCATCTGGGAGCCAGCACCGTGGAGGCGCAGGAAAGGGTTGCCACCGAGATTGCTGAATGCGTCGTCGCCTATCTCAAAGACGGGACCGTGGCAAACGCGATAAACGCTCCCCGCGGAAAACTGGATCCGGAAACCGAAGCTTACGCTCCCCTTGCGGAACGCATGGGAGTGCTGGCACAGAACCTTAACGGCAGTGCGCCCATAGACGAATTGGAAATCACCTACTGCGGCGGACTTGCCGGAAAGCAGACCAAACTCCTCACCATTTATACGGTAATAGGAGCGCTCAAAAACATAATCGGTTCCGGACAGGCAAACCTCATCAACGCTCTGTCCATAGCCAAAGGAAAAGGAATCGCGATAAAAGAGTCCTCTACGGACGAAGCCAAGGAATACACGAACATAATCGAAGTCAAAACGGTTTCCGGCGGGAAATCCCGCGTAATTCGCGGTACCGTATTCGGAGGACAGCCGAGACTGGTCGGCATCGACGAATACAGTTTCGAAGTTCCCATGTCCGGCGATATGATTTACGTACGCTACAAGGACACCCCCGGCGTAATCGGAAGCATAGGAACCGCGCTGGGCAACGCCGGAATCAACATCGCGCAGATGGCCGTGGGAAGACACGGAGACAGTGCTATGATGGTTCTGATTGTGGACCAGGACGTTTCCTCGGTAACCCTCGGAGACGTGGTCAGGGCTGCCGGCGCGGAAGATGCCAAATTCATAGATCTGGTTGAAAACTGAGGAGAAAAAATGAAGACGATAATCACCGTCGAAGAGCTTACCCAGGCGATAAGAAACGGAATTCAAGAGGCAAACTCCGAGATGGAAGAAGAGCAGGCCTACCAGCTGGTTCTTCACGTTCTCAATTTCTTCGGATATTCGGACAGAATAATAGACAACATCCTCGAACCGGAAGACCGGGACGCGTTCTATATGCTCGAAGACGCGGGAATACTCACGACCGAGAGGGAAGAGACCACCCTCTACGACGGAAGGGAGTGGAGAATACACTACTGGCTCTTCAGGAAAAACAGAATAGAGGAGCTCATATCCGAGACGGTGCCGAAAGAACCCGAAAAAGAAGAGGAGCAGTCTCTCTACGACGAGCTGCCCGATGACATATGGAAGAGAAGCGGCTGACGCCGGAAGACATATTCCCATATCCTTTCAGAACCGGTCAGAGAGAAATGGTCCGGTTTCTGTACGAAACCGCCGTAGTCGGAGGAGCTGCCGTAATAGAATCCGGAACCGGTACCGGGAAAACGATCTCTTCTCTCGCGTCTTCGGTCGTTGCCGCGGAAGCTGTCGGCTGCAAAGTAATCTATCTGACAAGGACAAAGTCCCAGCAGAAACAGATTGTTACCGAATGTTCCCGTATTTCAGAGAAGAAACCTCTGGTATGTGCACCGATACAGGGACGCAGCGTTTCCATGTGTCCCATGATGTCCGGCAATCCGGAGCTTGCTTCGGGTTCGCCGGAAGAACTTTCCAAACTCTGTTCAGAATACAAGAAAAAGGAAGACGGAATCTGCGCCTGCAGATATTTTTCCAACGCCGAAAACGCGGACATCCTGGATTTGGTTTCTTACGTTAAGGAAAAGCATCCGACGCAGGAGGAATTTTCGGAATACTGCGCGGAAAAGGAAATGTGCGCCTACGAGACCATGAAAAGGATTCTGCCCGAAGCCGATGTCATCGCCGCTCCGTATCCGTTCTTTTTCATGCCTCAGATACTTTACCGTTTCACGGAATGGACCGGTGTCTCTTTGGAATCGATAATTGTCGTCATAGACGAGGCCCACAACCTTCCCGATTACCTGAGGGAGGTCATGACCTCAGAGTACAGCCTGGAAGCACTGGCACTTGCGGAAAAGGAGGCGAGGGAACAGGGCGACCCGGAAGTGGCGGAGGGTCTGAAAATAACCGACGTTACGTCCGTAATCGGAGAAATAATGAGAGCCGCAACGGAATACATAATCGAAGACGACGGTCTTATTCCTCCGTATTTTCTCCAGGACGAACTGATGGAACGTCTGGGCACAACGTCAAGAACCATTTCCCGCATAATTGATTCCTTCGAAGTTCTGGGCGAAATCATTATCGAGTCCAAAAAACAGAAGAAAAAACTTCCCCGTTCTTACATAGGGTCCCTGGGCAGGTTTCTCAGAAACTGGTATTCAACGGAGGACGGATATTACGTCAGACTCGTTACGGGCGGAGAAAATGTGAGATTCAAACTCTACTGCATGGATCCCAGAGAGGCGTCCCGGCCCCTCTCGATGTGCCACTCGTCGATACACATGTCGGGTACTCTGGCACCTTTGGATCTGTACGTAAACGAATTGGGTCTGGAAGATGCGGAAACCCGTTTCTTCGCCTCCCCGTTCGACCCTTCCAACATCACGGTAAGGCATGTCGAAGACATTTCCACGAAATACGACGAGATGATCAATCCCGAAAATCTGGCTGCGCTGGAACGGAAGACAGTCGAAATCGTAAAATCAGTAAACCGTAACACCGCCGTGTTTTTTCCTTCGTACAGGCTTATGGACACCTTCATAAGGGACGGAGTTCCGGACGGTATCGGAAGAGATATTTTCTTTGAACGGAGAGGAATGACCCAGACAGATCTGATGGAGACAGTGGAAGGATTCAGAAACACCCCCCAGAGCGTAATATTCGCGGTCACCGGCGGAAGAATCAGCGAGGGCCTGGATTTTCCCGACAAAGATTTGGAGGTCGCGGTTCTGGTGGGAATTCCGTACCCGAAACCCACGGCCAAGCATGCGGCGTTTACGAGGTACTGTGACATAAGATTCGGAGACGGTTTCGAATACGCGTCGAGGATTCCCGCGGAAAGGAAGATGAGACAGGCGATCGGAAGGCTGATACGGTCGGAAAACGACGTGGGAGCCGCGATTATATTGGACAGGCGGGCGGCCGTCATGCCGGGCCTGAATTCTTTTCCCACGAAAACTCCGTGCAGGGACATTGCGGACCATTTCGAGAAGAAAGAAAAACACGCATCCGCACCCATCTGCGATTACGGAACGGGCGATATCGCTCGAAGGGGTTAATAACAGGAAGGCATTATCGCCGTTTATGGCTATAACCGTCGACGAAGATGTTAAAAGATTCATCGAGGAGAGAGGCGTCGATTACAGACTGTGTACCGCCTGCACCGGCCCGGCTCTGGTTCCCGTAACCGTCAAAGGCCCCAAGACAAGCGATATCAAAATACCGATCGGCAAAAACACTCTCTATGTTTCCGCCGTCCAGGCCAGATACGTTTCCAGAATCACGCTCAGTATGCTCTATGATTCGGACGACGTAGACCACTGTGTCGCATTCCATTACTACTGAGTCAGGAAATCCGGACTGCGGAACCGCAGGAAGCGGAAGCAAGACCGTCGGTATCCGCGGTTTTATCGAATTTTCTTACCGATGACATTCCTGCGTTGATTACGGGTCCTTTCGGAACGATAGTGCAGCCTTCGGCGGGACGGACGGATATTTCGTAAGTGCCGATTTTTTTGGCAATCTCTTCGATTTCCAGTTTATCCAGGCCGATAAGCGGTCTTACAATCGGAAAATCCAGATCCGCGCATTCCGCGCGTATGTTGGCGAGAGTCTGCGATGCCACCTGTCCCAGCGAATCTCCCATGACTATGGCCGAACATCCGTGTTCTTCGGCGAAAAGTTTCGCGGTTTTCTGCATTGTGCGCTTGCACATAACGCACTGATATCTTGGGTCGCACGTTTTCTTTATCGAAGTCTGGGACGGACCGTGGGCGGCGGAATAAAGGGGCATTTCCTGTCCCGTTTCTTCCCGCAGACGCTCCGCCAGGTCTTTTACGTTGCGAAGTGACGACGAATCGCAGTAAGGCGAATTGTCCATGTGCAGCAGTATGACTTCCCCTCCGGCTTCTGCCGTAAGGTACGCCGCGACAGGAGAGTCTATTCCGCCCGAAATCAGGGCGACCAGTTTCAGGTTACGAACCTCCCCGGAGGGTAGGAAGTATCGTATTCCGATTCTTCTTCCTCGGCGAGCATGAGGTAGATGCTTCCCACCATCTCTCTGAGGTCGTTTATTTCGGTTCTCAGCTGCAGGATTTCGGCTTTGAGTATGTCTATTTCGTTACTCATAGGATTACGTTTCCGTAGTCGTCGGCCAGCTTTCTGGACAGGGAATATCTGCATTCGGGACAGTACAGTCCTTTTCCTTTCGGGACCATTTCGGTTTTGCAGGTTCCGCACAGCGATCTGATCACTCCGAGGTGGGGGTCCTTGGTGGTAAGCTGGAGCGAAGGTGAAATTTCGGTTACTCTGGCTCTTATGAAATCTCCCTTTCTGAGTTCTTTTCCCACGTCGTCCGTGTAGCCCGGGGAAATCTTGGAAACGTGAATCGTTGCGTATGTGTCTCCGCCCACCTGTCTCTCCGTGCCTTCTTTGGCTACTACGTCGGCGGTTGCCATTGTGTTCCTTATGTCGGCAACCACCGCGTATACGATATCCCCTTCCTTCAGGATGTTGGGCGGATTGGGGGTTACCACCCTTGCGACGCATTCCTCGTTATCCAGAATCAGTTCTCCGATCTGGGATGCATATATTTTCCCGTTTTCCGCGAAGGTGCCGTCGGAAGCAAGATATTCTTCTTCGACCGCAACTTCGTCTCCCGGAAACACTTCGATTTTTCCTGTCATAATAAAATCACCTTATGTTGACCGCAGCCATCTCTATGCTGCGTTTCGCTTCTCTGTGAAATACGAAAGTATGAGGAATATCATACTTATAAACTTTACAAAGCGACGCCTTTCTGCCCTTCTTTCCGCAGTACTCTTCCACGAAGGGAAAAGTTTCGGCCTTGTGTAGAGAATACACGCATTCGGCGCATTCCATTGCCTTGTCCAGAAAAGGTCTGTCCGCCCTTCTCGTCTGGCAGCCGAACGGCGGATTCATGAAAACCGTGTCCGCACCTTCGGAGACATCGGATACGTCCGAAACAACGAATTCTATGTCCGCGCCGGCGGAGACTGCATTCTTTTTTGCCGTCTCTATCGCCTTTTCCGAAACGTCGAAACCGATAACCAGTCCGGCGCCCAGGAGGGCGGCTCCGACGGCGAAGATTCCTGTTCCGCATCCCAGGTCGATCACTTTCATGCCTTCCACGTCTCCGTCGGAATACGCGCGGAAGAGAATGTCCGCGGCCACCGAAGCAGGAGTGGGATACTGTTCCAGACGGGGATCGGGGTCGGAAAAAGCCTCCAGTTTTCCGAGAGCGATTTCCAGATCTTTCTTTTTCACGGAACCCGAATGTACGCGGAGATAATCATAGTTCTCCCCGGGCGTATCATTTTCACGGTTGGTTATTTGATTCACATTCAATCATTAAAACGGGAAATCGTTAGACATTTGTCTATTCCATCCTTAAAAATAAGCCGTTCATGGGCATATTTAAATCGTGAAAATATATCACACATCAAGACAGCGGGAAGGCTGCCGGAGGAAATCCAATGTATACAATCGAAAATTCCAAATCGACAACGGAAACCACCACGAGGGCCAAAGATGTGTGTCCCACCAACGGAATGTGCCCCGTGTGCATCGAAGACTGTCCCGTTATGTGCGAAGTAAGCAAAGGCGCGATCAGAGGAAGAGAGGTTCTCTACCCCAGCCCGGAGCATTTCGGAAAAAGCACGGCCGCGTCCAACAAGGATTACTTCCTGGACTGGTCCCATTTCCAGATAATGTCCGAACTTCTCGGAGCCAAAGGCATAGAGCCGGATTCCAATCTGGCATTCTTCGAAAACGCAAAAATCGATACGGTCGTGGGTTCCAGAGGAAAGAACCCCATCAAGATGGCCGTACCGGTTCACATCGCCGGACTGGGATCCACCGCGGTAGCCAAAAAGAATTGGAAGGAGCTCGCTTCCGGCGCGGCGATGGCGGGAGTGTGCCAGGTAATAGGAGAAAACGTCTGCGGAATGGACAGTGCAGCGGTATATTCCGGCGGTAAAGTTCAGAGTTCCGAAGACCTCGCATTCCGCGTATCTTCATACACCGACTTCTGGGACGGCGAACACGGATGCATAGTCGTTCAGACCAACGTGGAAGACCGCAAGGGAGGCGTGGACGAGTATGCACTTTCCAAACTCAACGTGGACGTAATCGAAAGGAAATGGGGACAGGGTGCTAAAGCCATCGGAGGGGAAGTAAGACTTTCCACTCTCGAGAGAGCCCTGGAACTCAAGGCCCGCGGCTACATCGTCATGCCGGACCCCGAAGACCCGTCCGTTCAGGAGGCCTTCAAAGCCGGAGTTTTCAAAACCTTCGAGAGACACAGCCGCGTAGGCTTCCCGGAGCACGATTCCTTCGTCGAAGACGTGGAAAATCTCAGATCCATGGGCGCCAAGAACGTTTTCCTCAAAACAGGAGCCTACAAACCCGAAGCCGTGGCATTCACGATGAAAGTCGCTTCGGAAGCTAAGCTGGATCTCGTTACGTTCGATGCTGCCGGAGGCGGAACGGGCATGTCCCCCGTTATGCACATGAATGAACTGAGCACTCCCACCATATGGCTGTACTCTCAGGTAATGCAATGTGCCAGAGTTCTGAAGGAGAGCGGAAGGTTTGTTCCCGACATATCCTTCGCGGGAGGATTCATCAACGAGTCCCAGATGTACAAAGCATTTGCCCTTTCCGATATGGGAGACGGGCCCGTGTGCAAATCCATAGGAATGGCCCGCGCTCCGCTTACGGCAGCGATGAAAGGAAAGCATTATGCCAAACTGTCCGCGGAATCCAAACTTCCCGCCAACTTCGTAAAGCAGTACGGCAGCGACCCGTTCACGTACATGATCGAAGCGAAATCCCTGGCCGAAAAATACCCGGACCTGGAACTGGGCAAGGACATCCCGTGGGGAGGCGTGGCCCTTTACACATATCTGCACGACAGAATCGGAGAGGGTCTCAAACAGCTGATGGCGGGCACCCGCAGATTCACTCTGGAATCCATCGAGTACGAAGACATCGTAGCTCTCACGGAAATAGCCAGCAGGGTTACCGGCGTGGAGACCCTGGAAGGCAGAGCCGCCCGCGTGATGAAAGAATTCCTTTGAAACGGTATCGCGGGACGTCCTCCGGGACGCCCGCGTACCGGCGATGGCTAGATATTTGTACGGATAGCGTATAGGGGTCATGCAACCCATCGGACTTGCGTATCTGAAGGGGAGGAATTCAGCTGGTAAAGATTAAGAGAGCGGTTATCAGTGTTTCCGACAAAACCGGCATTGTCGATTTTGCCGGAGAACTGTCGTCGTCCGGCGCGGAGATAATTTCCACCGGCGGTACCTACAAACTTTTGAAAGAGAACGGAATAAATGCGTCGGAAGTTTCGGACGTTACGGGATTCCCGGAAATGCTGGACGGGCGCGTCAAGACGCTGCACCCGAAGATTCATGCAGGCATTCTTGCGAGAAGGGATATTCCCGAGCACATGAAAGCCATCAAAGACATGGCCATCGAAGCCATCGACATGGTCGTCATCAACCTCTATCCATTCAAGGAGACCGTGAAGAGCGGAGCATCCTTCGAAGACGTAGTCGAAAACATCGACATAGGCGGTCCCAGCATGATAAGGGCGGCCGCCAAGAATTACAAATCCGTAGCCGTGGTAACTAACCCGAAACAGTATCCCGGCATACTCGAAGAAATCAAAGAAAAAGGAGAGATTTCCGAACCGACGCTGGGAAAGCTCATGGCCGAAGCCTTCTCCGTCACCGCCGAATACGATGCAATGATCGCTTCGAGAATGTACGGAAAATTCTGCGAAGGATTCCCCGATTTCTTCCCTCTGCCCAACGAAAAGGTCGGCGACCTGAGATACGGCGAGAACCCTAACCAGAAAGCCGCTTTTTACATGGATCCGTTCACCGAAGGAAACACCGTTGCGAAGATGAAGCAGCTCCACGGAAAGGAACTCTCTTACAATAACATCCTGGATATGGACAAGGCGCTGGATATCGTAACGGACTTCGAAAAACCCACCGCGGTGATAATGAAACACACCAACCCCTGCGGTCTCGCTTCGGCCGCCACGATAAAGGAAGCTTTCGTAACAGCCTACGCCGTCGACCCCCTTTCCGCTTTCGGATGCGTCATCGCTCTGAACAGGGAATGCGATACGGAAACGGCCCAGGAGATGTCCAAACATTTCATCGAAGTCGTCGTGGCTCCGGATTTCTCTCCCGAAGCCTACGAGATTCTGTGCAAAAAGAAGAACATAAGACTCATGAAGGCGGGAGCCCCGATAGGACCTGCTTACAGAAAACGGGAATTCAAGATGAAAAAGGTCCAGGGCGGACTGCTGGTTCAGACCGACGAAGACGTTCCCGTGGACAGAAGCAATCTCAGGGTCATATCCGAGCGCGCCCCCACCGAGGAAGAGATCGACGCGATGCTGTTCGCCTGGAAACTGGTGAAGCACGTGACTTCCAACAGCGTGGTTTACGTCAAAGGCGAAAGAGCCGTAGGAATCGGAGCGGGTCAGATGAGCCGCGTCGATTCGGCCAAAATCGCGACGATGAAAGCGAACGAACCCACCGAGGGGTGCGTCATGGCATCCGATGCGTTCTTCCCCTTCAGGGACGGAGTCGACGAAGCCGCACAGGCCGGCGTTACCGCAATAATACAGCCCGGCGGTTCCATAAGGGACCAGGAAGTAATCGACGCGGTGAACGAACACGGAATGGCGATGGTTTTCACCGGATGCCGCGTGTTCAGACACTGATCAGAGATCGTCCGGATCGTCCGGTATAATGGGCTGTCCAGCGGCCTTGCGCTTCATGTGGCCGCCGGGGCCTCCTCTTGCTTCGAAGGCTTTGTTCAGACATTCCTCTTCTTCGCAGACGAATGCCGCGAAGGCAAAACCCTTGGCGGGTTTGCCGCAGAACTGACACTTGTACTCGCTGAAGTCCATGGTCATGAGAGGGTGGATTCGATTTCGGGGTAAATAAGTGTTCTTTATAGTTCCGAGGAGATTCGTTTCTATGGACCTGCGGGAGATAGCCGGAATTTACGGATTGGAGAGATGCATAGGGTGCCGTTCGTGTACCAAGAACTGCCCCAGCGCAAGGCACGGAGGCATAGTTCCGGACGAAACAATCAAGTCGGTAAGGGAAGGAACCTACGACGGGGATCCGTGGAAATGTCTGCAGTGCCACAGGTGCAGTGCCGCGTGTCCGAAGAAGATCGACGTGGCATCCGTAATCATACGCCTTCGCAGAATACAGACCGAAGCGGGAAACGTTCCCGAAAGGTTCCGGAGAGTCGGAAAAGTTTATTCGGAAACCGGCGGAACCATGAATGTTTCCCCGTCGGCCGACAGGAACCGCGGGATCCTGGGACTGGAGCCTCTGTGCGGAAGAACCGACATTCCGAAAAAGGCCGCGAAAATGGGCGGGAGGGAATCTCCGTGAGACTGTTTCCCGGATGTACGGTAAATTCCAGACTTCCCTTTGTGGAGTCCGCGGTACGGTATACGGCAAACGTTCTGGGCGAAGAAATCCCCCCGTCCGGATGCAACATATGCTGTTTCGAACCTTCGGGACTGAAATCCATGAACCCCGAAATGTGGCTGGACGTAGGCAGTCTGATACATTCAGAATACGCCGGCGAAAAACTCGTTACATTATGCGAAGGGTGCAACCTTTCCCTCACTTCTTCCGGAGAGATACTTTCGACAGAGGAAGGGCGGGACGCTGCGTCAGCGAGACTGAAAATCGTGAATGCGGAATACGGGGTGGCGGAAGTAAACGGTCTGCTGGAATTTCTTTATGAAAACAAAGACAAAATCAGAAGTCTGGCACATCCATATTCATACGGCACTGCGGCGGTATTTCCCGGATGCCACGGCGAATATGCCTACGGCAGAAGGGGACGCAAGGCCGGGGAAATGATGTCCGAAATTCTCGAGTCGATAGGGTGCGACAGCGTCGAACCGAAGAAACCCATGTGCTGCGGAGGAGGGCTGCAGGGTGTGGACGATAAAATCGCCTCGGAAATACTGGAAGAAACCGTCGGAGAGTTCCGCAGGACCGCGGACTTCGCGGTTGTTTCGTGCGTATTCTGCTTTCGCAGACTGGATATTTCCGCGAAATATCCCGTGATGCACATCTCGGAAATCGTCGCCCGTTCCCTGGGTTGGGACGAAGACATGTCCCCCTACCGCAGAACCCCGCTTTAATCCAAATCCATGGAAAACTGCACGGCTCTGACGGAATGTGTAAGGGAACCCATCGAAATCAGATCGGCGCATCCGTATTCGGCAACGTTGTCCAAGGTTATGTTTCCGGAAGCTTCTACGAGAATGCGGGGATTGATTTTTCTGACCGCGTCCCTGAGTGCGGGTATGTCTTCCGGCGGCATGTTGTCCGCCATGATTATGTCCGCGCCCATCTCCGCCGCGGTGACGGCGTCTTCCGCGGAGCCGACTTCAACCTCGATCTTGAACTGAAACGGAGCCTTCGAAACCTTTTCCATTGCCCCGCGGACGGAACCGCAGGTTTTGATGTGATTGTCTTTTATGAGAATCATGTCGTCCAAACAGAACCTGTGGCACTCTCCGCCTCCGAGGGCTACGGCCTTCTTTTCGTATTTGCGGAAGCCGGGCGTGGTTTTCCTGGTTCCGCAGACCTTCGCTTCGGATCCTGCGGATTTCAGAATCTCGTTCGCTTCGGATACCGCCGTTGCGATGCCGCTCATTCTCATAAGGAAGTTCAGCGCCGTGCGTTCCGAAGTTATCAGCCCGCGGGCGGGTCCGCTTACGGACATTATTCTCGTTCCGGCTTTCACGTGGTCGCCGTCCTTCGCGAAAGAAGAGACGTCGGCTCCGGCGATGGAAAATATTTCGGCGGCTTCTTCGACACCCGCAAGCACGGCGTCCTCTTCGCATACTATCGACGCCCTTCCGTTCACGTCGGGAACGGTGAGCTCGGCGGTTATGTCTCCCCTTCCGATGTCTTCTTTAAGAAAACGAATCAAATCGTTCATGTTAGACCTCTAATTCGAACACTTCGTCGGGGGACGGGAGTATAACGTTGTAATCCTGCAGGTCGGGCAGGAAAAGATCCCTGGTTTCCGAGTGCATAATCACTACGTTTTCCGGGTCGCACCGTTTTACGAAGTCCACTATCTCGCTGTGATCAGCGTGGGCGGAGAAATCGTATCTCTGGATTTCGCATTCTATTTTGTACGCTTCTCCGTCAATTACCATGCTGCGCTGTTCCAGCAGCATCCTTCCGTTTGTGTCTTCGGCCTGGAATCCCACGAGAAGTATGGCGCTGTTGGGATCGTTTTTCACTCTGTCGATGTATCCCAGAACTGGCCCTCCGTCCAGCATTCCGCCGGTCGTGACGATTATCTGACCCTTTGCCGCCTGGGCTCTCATGCGGGTGTTTTTGACGGTGTTGAAGTTTCTTTTCGCGGATTTGAGTCTCTTGACGTCGCGCAGGTATTCGGGATAGTCCAGGAACATGCGCGTCACCGTTCTGCCCATTCCGTCAACCCACATCTCGTAACCCAGATCTTTGAGGAGAAGCATTATTTCCTGCGTTCTTCCCACTGCGAAACACGGAATGATGCACGTGCCTCCCCTTTCCACGACCTGCCTCACCTTGTCGAGGAACTGAAGTTCGGTCGTTTTGCGGTCGGGGTGGTTTCTTCCTCCGTAAGTGCCTTCGATGAACAGATTTTCGCATTTTATGGGTTCGGCGCCGGAAACCAGGCGCTGGTCCGCCGTGTGCAGATCCCCGGTATAGAGGGTGGTCGTATCTCCTTCGAAAAGGAACATAGTAGCGCCTGGAATGTGTCCCGCACTGTAGAGCGTAATGTCCGCGCCTCCGATTTCGATTGTGTCTCCGAAAGTCAGCGGTACGACGCTTCTCATGGTACGGTCGATATCCGCCGACGTGTAAGGCAGGGGGTAATTTTCGGCTCTGGCTATCTTAAGCGAATCGTTCATCATCAGCTCGGAAACTTCCGCCGTGAGAGGGGTGGCAAAAAGTTCGGCATGCTGTCTTCCGCATACGGAAGGTACCATTCCGCAGTGATCCAGGTGACTGTGGGTAAGGAACACGTGATCGACCCGCGGGGCGGGAAGGGGGTACTCGGGAGGTTTGGTCGGTCCCATTCCGTATTCGACGAGAACGGTTTTGCGCGGTCCCTCCATTACCATACCCATGCGGCCCACTGTGTCGGCACCGCCTAAAAATCGGTATTTTGTTTTCATGTTATCTTTTCCTTGTGTTGCCGTAGGCTGTAAAAAGAGGGACCCAACGGTCTCCCTTTGACTGTGAACAGAGACCGCAGGGGCCTCGATTGGCTATCCCGTCACGGTATATTTATCTTATCAGCGGCGCCGTCCGTCCGAGGGACCGTTTTTTCAATGTGCCACAAATTTAATTACTATCACCGCGTAACAAGTTTTATGGGATACACTCGCACGAAGGCGGGATACTTCGGAGTCTTCGGAATACTCGCCGCAATAGTTTACGTTGCCGTGTTTTACACGGCTTCGGGATCGGTAAGCAACTGGACATTCGGATCGAGTGATACGTCCGTTTTCATGGAGATTGAAAGTTACAGGTACGGTCTGATGGCCGCGGGAACGCTCGGGGCTCTTTTCGGCCTGGGATTCATAGCCCGCAGAGACAACGCGGCGCAGATAATCGGCGGAATAACCGCAGTTTTCGCGGGACTGACGCTCGTTATCGTAGGGTATCAGGCACCGTCCGTAAAAGATAATTTCATTCTGATATTTTCGGCGCTTCTGATTCTCACCGCGCTTCTCGACGCAGTCTCGGAAGCGCTGAACGGACAGTACATTTCGCTTGTAATTTCTCTGGTACTGGCAATTATTATGGCCGCGATGTATTACTTCAATACGATGTACGGCGCGGCATTCATAATCACCGCGCTGATTTGGCTACTGTTTTCGTCGCTGATTATGATCGTATACAATTCCGACCCGGATTCGGTTCCGTCGGGACGCAGAAAGAAAGATAATGCCATGACTCCGGAAGAGGCCCGTAAAGCCGAACTCAAAGCCAGAAGGGAAAAAAGGGCAGAGGCGAGGGCCGTTCAGCAGAAGTCCGCCGAGAAAAATTCGGAAAAAGAGTCCGGGAAAACAGAGGCCGTTCCGCGGGAACGGAGTTTCGAAGAAAACACCGAAAACGAATCCGAGGAAACTTACGATGTCGGCGAAGATATCTACACCGACACGTCCCCGGAAGCTCTCGTGAGAAGAGCGACGTGGAACAAGGGACTCAGATGCAGAAGGGACCACGGAAAATACGGCATTCCCGTAGCGTTCGTGGGAGCCAAGGTCGCCGTCTACGTCGTGCCCCGGGATACGGAGATCCCGGCAGAAGAAAAACTGAAATCCGAAGGATGGACGGTTTTCGTGTTCGACGAAGAAGAAGTGACGGACGGCGAGGCACAGGCGGAAATTGTCTTCGAAAAGGTCAAAGAAAAGGAGAAATCCAAAAAATCCAAGAAAAAATCCAAGAAATGAGCCAGCACCAGCCCCCGTTCTGACAGAAACGGCAGAAAGTTATTAAGTCAACATGCGTCTATGACGGAAAGGGGATGCACATGACCGGCAGGTTTGCAGTATTTGCGGAAAAATTGGACGGTACCGGCTCGGCCGGCAGACCGTACGATTCATGCAGGGCAGTATTTGCCGGCTTCATCCTCGCCTCCGTTCTCTGGTGGATTCCCGTACTGGGTCCGGCCGTGGCGGGATACTATTCCGGGCGCAAATCCGGTTCCTTTTTCAAAGGCGCGCTGTCTTCCGCGTTCGCCGGCGGTGTTCTTATCGGCCTGGTAATGCTGATTTCGCATTTTCTGCTGATTCCGGCGGGATTTCCTTCGGTATCCGCGGATGCGGCCGCCGGAACTCTTACTGGATTCGGCGCTTACGCGGGCACGTATCTTACGTATTTCTACGCCGAAGGTTCGTCCGAAATATATCTTACGGCTTACGGCGTGATGGTGGCTTTCGGCTGTATCGGCGGTATGCTTTCGATGCAGGTCCGCCGCGAAACCGCAGCGCTTCTGGCAACCGGAGCAGTGGAAGGAGCCATCAGACCCCTTTCTAGGTCCGCCGCTCTGTACGAAAAGGGCAAGACTCTCGGTTTCGAATCCTACAACGACTGTATCACGTCTTCGGAAGTATCGGTCAACGCGATGGAAGAAGAGGTTTCCGCCCCCGAACCGTTCCTTAAAAAGAGACCGGCGGCTTCGGCGGTTCAGACCGTAACGACCACCGTGGGGGAAAATCCGTCGGTAACCGTCTCCTCCTCTTCCGAGAAGAGCCAGAGCCCCTTCGCCGATATTCTGAGACGTACGGAAGTCCGCGACGACGACAAAGAATAAGGATTACCCGTCTGTTTTATTCCAGTTCGGGCGCGCATCGGAACAAATTTTTATACAGATACCCATTGAGGGACAGTGGTGAAAGATTGTTCTGTTCTGTATGCGGTTCATTGATGTTCCCGAAGGAAGGGAAGCATGTCTGCTGTTCATGCGGCAACGAGGTCGAAATCGAGGGGTCGCACATTATCGTTACCGGCTCCGTCGACAAGGAAATAACGGTTATCGGGGACGAAGATAAAGCAACACTCCCCAAAACCCGTATCGAGTGTCCCGAGTGCGGACACACCGAGGCATATTTCGTGATAAGGCAAACCCGTGCGGCGGATGAACCCGAAACCAGAATATATCGTTGCTGCAAGTGCAATCACTCTTGGAGAGAGTATTGAAAATTGGTGATGCAATGTTCAAAGCAGAGATAAAGTCGGACGTACTGAAAGGGTTGGTAAACATCATATCCACACTCGTGGACGAAGTGAAATTCAGCGTAGATCCCGAGGGCCTGAGCCTTAAGGCCGTAGACTCTGCGCACGTGGCTATGATGGAGCTCCGCGTAGGTTCCGGCGCCTTCGAATCCTATTCCGCGGACGAAACCGAAATCGGACTCGACCTGGACAAGGTGAAAAGCGTGCTCAAACTCGCGTCTTCCGGCGATATCATAACCATGGAACAGGACAACGATCACGGAAGACTGATTTTCAAAGTCGGCAATATCACCCGTCGCATGCACCTGGTGGACACTTCCGGAATGAGCGACCCGAAAGTTCCGCAGCTGTCTCTCTCCGCAAAAATCAGAATCAAAGTGGACGAACTCCAACAGGGAATCCGTGCATCCGAGTCGATATCCGACCACATAACGCTTACGGCAGGTCCGGAGGGATTCGAACTGTCCTGCGAAGGCGACACGGACTCGGCGAGTCTTTTCGTCCAGAAAGACAAATTGGAGAGTCTGGAAACCGACGGAGTCTACCGCAGCATGTTCCCTCTGGATTATTTCGCGAATCTGGTCAAAGCCATACCCGCGGGAACCGACGTGGATATCGAGTTGGACAAAGACTATCCGATAAACATGAAATTCGACATGGCCGACGGCAACGGTCACGTAGACTACCTGCTCGCCCCCAGGATAGAGAGCGACTGATGCAGGTGTTCGGGTGACCCGCAGCGAGAACGAACTGAAAAAAATCGCCGACAAACTCAGACTCGACGTAATCGAGATGACGTCCGCAGCCGGTTCGGGGCATCCCGGAGGCTCTCTTTCTTCCGCGGAACTCATGGCCGTCCTCTACTTCAGGGTCATGAAGCACCGCCCCTCCGATCCTGAATGGGACGGAAGGGACAGATTCGTACTTTCGAAAGGTCACGTGGCCCCGATTCTTTACGCCGCTCTCGCCGAATCCGGATATTTCCCGAGAGAGGAGCTTCTTACGCTCAGAAAACTCGGAAGCAGACTGCAGGGCCATCCGGTCCGCGGCAAACTTCCCGGAATCGAAATGTCCACGGGATCGCTGGGTCAGGGACTCAGTATGAGCTGCGGGCTTGCTCTGGCGGCAAAAATG
This sequence comes from Candidatus Methanomethylophilaceae archaeon, assembly GCA_050944155.1. Lineage (GTDB taxonomy): Archaea > Thermoplasmatota > Thermoplasmata > Methanomassiliicoccales > Methanomethylophilaceae > VadinCA11. The sequence continues at coordinate 41,900 of JBMNQN010000005.1, forward strand.
GACGGCAAAAAACACAAAGTGTACTGCCTTCTGGGCGACGGAGAACTGCAGAGCGGAATGAACTGGGAGGCAGCGATGTTCGCTTCCCAATACAAACTCGGAAATCTTATCGCGTTCGTGGACCGCAACCGTCTGCAGATAACCGGTACCACGGACGAAGTGATGAGCATAGAACCTCTTGCACGCAAATTCGAATCCTTCGGATGGAAAACCATTATGATAGACGGCCACAGCATTCCGGCAATCATCAAAGCGTGCGGAATAGCCAGAAGATCGCGCACGGTTCCCACGGTAATCATAATGAACACCGTGAAAGGGAAAGGCGTTTCGTTCATGGAGAACAACGCGGGATTCCACGGAAGGAGCTGCAATCCCGAAGAGTTCTGCTGTGCGGAAAACGAAATCAAAGAACGGATGGAGATGAAATGCTGAACCGGAAAATCGCACAGAGGGATTATTACGGTAAAGCCCTCAGACAGCTGGCGTCCCGCGACGACATCGTGGTATTGGACGCGGACCTCGCCGGTTCCACGAAAACTTCGGAATTCAGAAAAGTAAGGCCGGAGCATTTCATAGAGGTGGGAATCGCCGAGCAGAACATGATAGGCGTTGCTTCGGGTCTCGCGGCCGCGGGGAAAACGGTTTTCGCATCCACGTTCGGTGTTTTCGCCACGGGGAGATGCTGGGAGCAGGTACGTCTGGGAGTGGCGTACCCCGCGCTTGACGTAAAGATCGTTGCAACCCATTGCGGCATAAGTGTCGGAGAAGACGGAGCTTCCCACCAGGCTCTCGAAGACATGGCCATCATGCGCGCACTTCCGAATATGACGGTAATTTCTCCCGCAGACGCCTTCGAAACCTATGCGGCAACTATGGCCGCTGCGGACCACCGCGGGCCGGTCTACATGAGACTCGGACGTTCGGCCGTACCCGTAGTAACGGAAGAAGGCGCAGAATTCGAGATAGGAAAATCAGCCGTTATGAGGGACGGTTCTGATGTGACTCTGTTTGCGACCGGTCAGATGACCGCGGGAAGCCTAGATGCGGCCGAAATGCTCGCGGAAGAAGGAATATCCGCCGAAGTCGTAAACGTACCGACAATCAAACCTTTGGATTCCTACACGGTTCTTAAATCCGTAAGAAAAACCGGATGCGCCGTAACTTCCGAAGAACACAGCATAATCGGAGGGCTCGGTTCCGCGGTCTCCGAGACTCTTTCGGAAGAGTATCCCTGCCCCGTCGCAAGGGTCGGAACCAGAGATACCTTCGGGGAATCGGGAAGCCCCGACGAACTGTTCGAAAAGTACGGTCTCACCGCGAAAAACATAGCGGATGCCGCACGCGCCGTATTGAAGAGAAAGAGATGATAAAATGAAGATATTCATAGACACAGCAAACCTCGACATGATCAGGGAAATCAACAGCTGGGGAATACTGGACGGTGTAACTACCAATCCCAGTCTGATAGCGAAAGAAGGCACCGACGTAAGAACCAGAGTAAAAGAAATCGCGAAGATAGTGGACGGTCCGATTTCCGCCGAGGCAATGTCTCCCAAGTGGGAGGATATGGTAAAGGAAGGCCGCGAACTTTCGAAAATCCACGAAAACATCAACGTCAAACTTCCCATGTGTGTGGATTCCCTGAAGGCGACCAAGGTTCTTTCTTCCGAAGGAATCGACGTAAACATGACTCTGATATTTTCTCCGCAGCAGGCCCTTCTCGCCGCGAAAGCCGGTGCGAGATATGTTTCTCCGTTCGTCGGACGCCTGGACGACATAGGAATGTACGGAACAGATCTGCTAGGTCAGATATGCGGCGTTTTCGGCAATTACGATTACGACACGGAAGTAATAGCGGCAAGCATCAGAAGCCCCACCCATGTGTTGGATGCGGCTTTGGCGGGATGCGACATCGCCACGATTCCCTACGACATTCTTCTGAAGATGGTCGCACATCCCAAGACGGACGAGGGCATCGCAAAATTCGTTTCGGATTACGAGAAATCCAAGAAGAAATGAACATGCGCGATACGGTCGTAATAGGGGGCGGCCCCGCCGGCAGCATGGCGGCCCGACTGCTCGCCCCGGACCGCGACGTGCTGGTAATCGAAGAACATTCCTGTTCGGGAGAACCGGTTCAGTGTGCCGGGCTTCTCACCGACGAGGTTCTTTCCCTTTCCGGGGTACGTACCGAGGTTCTCAACAGGATTTACGGTGCCAACGTATTTTTTCCCGGAGGGGGAGCAATAACCGTAAGATCGAAGAAACCCAAAGTCAACGTCATAGACAGGGCGGAGCTCGACAGACTCATGGCGGAAAAGGCTATGGATGCGGGCGCCGAATACCGTTACGGCGAGCGATATCTAAGCCACACGGTATCGAACAGAATATCCGTGAAAACGGATTCCGGAACGGAAGACTGTTCTCTCCTGATCGGCGCGGACGGTCATTCTTCCAGAACCGCAATGACTCTCGGCGACAACAGACCCAGAGAGTATATACGCGGGTATCAGATGGACGTCAGGAAGACTTCCGGCGAGGAAGACATGATAAACATAAGGCTGGGTTCGGAAACGGCCCCCGGGTTCTTCTCCTGGGAAGTCCCCTTTGAAGACTGCATCAGAGTGGGACTTTGCACTTCATGGTCCGCGGGCCCTCCCTGGAACTATATGAAAAAGCTGCTGGCGGAAACAGGATTGGACAAAGCGCCGGCTGTGAAAAAATACTGCGGAAAAATTCCGTTGGGCGGAAGACCCAGATCATACGGCGATCGCCTTATGCTTATAGGAGACGCGGCAGGACAGGTCAAACCCGTTTCGGCGGGAGGACTCCATCCCGCATTCAAATCGGCTCCGTTTCTCAAGAAAACCGCGGACGAAGCCTTCGCTTCCGATGATTTTTCGGCAAAAGTTCTTTCGCGGTACGAAAAAGGCTGGAAAAAGGAAACGGGAAAAGAACTCCGCAGAGGATATGCGCTTAGGAAAGCCTTCAAAAAAATGAGCGATTCTGATTTGGACAAAGCTTACGGATTGGCGACCAGTGATTCGGTGCTCAATGCTCTGAACGACATAGATTTCGACAGACCCAGCAGCGTAATCGAGAATGTTCCGAAGAGAGATCTGATAAGGTTCCTTCCCTTTGCGCTGAAGGTGATTTTCTGAAAACCGTGCCCGCTTTGGAAATACCGGAAGAGGACGCGTCATCCGTGATACCCATGCTGATTTCTTCCGGAATCGCCGACCGCACCGCAAAAATCTCTTCGAGAGGAAATTACAGAATAGTGCCGATTGTCAGAGAAAGAATGCCGGACGCGGAAGCGCTGGGATACGGTATGACCGAAACCGAAGCGCATTCTCTGGAAAGAAGAACTCCCATGGAGCGGATTTACGACATGCTGGCACATCTTCCTTCCGAGGTCAGGGACAGCCTTCCCAGAAAGTGGGAATACGTGGGAGAAATCGTCATTCTCAAACTCGGTAGTCCGTGCGTTCCGTACAGAGAAGAAATCGGAAAAGCGTACGCTTCCGTACTCGGAGCGTCGACGGTGTGTGCGGACATCAAAGGAATTTCAGGGGAATTCAGAAGACCCAGTACCGAAATAATATACGGCAGCACTACGGAATCGGTAAGGCTGGAAAACGGAATACTGTACGATTTCGACGTAACGGAAGTGATGTTTGCTTCCGGAAACACGGACGAAAGAATGCGCATGAGAAACACCGACTGCAAGGGGGAAACGGTTGTGGACATGTTCGCGGGAATAGGCTATTTCACGCTCCCCATAGCCAAGTATTCCGGCGCGAGAAGGGTATTCGCGTGCGAGAAAAATCCCGATTCCTACGGATACCTTCTGAAAAACATAAAACTCAACGGAGTATCCGACACAGTGATTCCGATTCTGGGTGACAACCGGTACATTCCCGGGAAGAAATTTGCCGATAGGATACTCATGGGATACGTTCAGAAAACTTCGGAATTCGTTCCCAAAGCATTGGAAATGATACGTCCGGGGGGAATAATCCATTACCACGATACTTTCGCGGTCGGAACCCAGGAACGGAGAATAGACGAAATATTTTCCGGACTGTGCGGATACGAAGTACTGGGTATAAGGGAAGTGAAATCCTTCGCCCCCTCCGTTTCCCATTATGTGGCGGACATCAGAATTTCAGACTGATTCTCCGGAACTGCAGGCCGTCAGCATAGTGTTCATGTTGCTTCTGTAAGATGCGGGGTCCGATTCTATCAGCATTTTTGCGAAAGGAACCAGATATTCCATGAAACCGGTTTCTTCCTTCGACATGGTGAAGGGGTATTTCGCCGAAGGATCGCATGCCGCGAGAAACGCCGCGGAAATCGAACGGGAGCGGCTGTCCTTTGCGAAAGAGCGGTCCAAAGAACCCAGAACGAGTTCCGCGCCTCCGACCTTTGCGGCCTTTGCCAAAGAGTCGCACATAACCGTAATCGGACCGGGTCTGCTGAAGGTCGGCAGAGCACCGGAAACATCCGCCAGAACATATCTCTTTCTCGCATCCGCCAGAACGTCCGAGGGAACGCTTTTGGAAACGTCTCCCATTTCGGCCGCAATCTCCGCCGAAGTGCTGAGTTCGATTATTTTGGAGTAATTGTTTTCCCAAAGGGCCGTCAGAGCTTCGTTGGATCTTTCCGTTCTTATGACCACGGGAACGGGATTCGCCGACAGGAATCTGCGGAGGGATTCGACATCCTCTGCGGGTCCTTTGAGTTCGGACAGGAATTTTTCCAGATTCGAACCGTAATTCTGTTTTCCTATTATGTACGTGGCGTCGCCGCTGCTTTTCAGATCTCCCATTCCGGTTTTCATAACCGATTCTATGAGGCTTCTGTCGGTAGTTTTGCCGGCGGCATACTTTTTCAGGTCTTCCCCGGTAATCGGAACTCTTCCGTCCTCTCCTTCTTTACGGTACTTGTGTACGACCGCCACCTCGAAATCGTCCAGAGGATCGACGGCCGATATTCTGGAAATGAGGAACTGAAGGGTGGAAATGTCTTTGGCGCATTCGGAACAGATACGGACTGTTTCGCCGAGGGATTTTATTTTGATACGGACGGACGCAAGGGCTTCGTGTCCGCAGTCCAATCCGTCGTTTTTGAATTTATACGGTGTTTCGCCGAACGTATCGCAGAGATAATCTTCCGGCATGTTCCTGGTATCCGAACATACCAGGTCGTCTCCGAAAGAGTAGAGATAAAGGTGGTTTTTCTTGACGAACGTGTTGTAAAGCATCAGGCGCTTTTTCGGGTCGTTGTGATACTGACAGCCAATCAGCTTGTCCGCACCCACCGTTCCCCTGACGGCATAAGAAATTTTTTCATCGCCCAGTTTGGCGGTTGCGAGCAGAGGAATGTTTCCGGCGGCGGCGAGAGAAATCGTTCCCGCATACGCTCTCGCTATGTCGTCTCCGCCTTTCGACGCACTCTTTATCAGCGTATCGGCGTCGCCCGCATGAGTCGAAATAATATCTATTTCTTTGAAAACTTTGTCGAAATGGCATTTCCTGCAGTTTCCCGCGCACATGGGTCTCAAAATCCCGGGATTCGCCGCCAGCTCCGAAGAACAATCCAAGAGTTCGTCTTCCAATCTTTTGGAAGTGTGGCGTACACCTCTCATCCTGACGCGTTTCCTTGCCATACAACCTCCAACGGCGAAGTAGGTAATAATCTGCTTGGTCAGCGGGCTGAAATAATCGGTCGGGGATTACCGTACATGGATTGTGAGGAACTGCACGAAAGAAACGTAAGGGAGTTCCTGGCAAAACCCCCGTTCGGATACCGGAACATTCCCTCCGGACAAATCGGACTGTTCGCTTCCGCTTTCGTGCACGACAGCTATTCCAACGAATCGGGAGCAATCAGCAACGAACGCCTCGAATTTCTCGGTGACGCGGTTCTGGAACTGGCGGCCTGCCGTTACGTGTACTCCCTGACGGATTACGGCGAAGGAAAAATGACCGATTTCAAGCAGAGCATAGTATGCAACCGCAGAATTTCGGAATCTTTGATTTCCTACGGTTTGGATATCGACGGCATAATGATGGTGGGCAACGGTCACAGAGATTAGGTTACCGGAATTCCGATTGTGAACGAAAACATGAGGGCGGACGCTTTTGAGGCACTGCTTGCCGCAATATATCTGACGTACGGTTTCGAAGAAGTTTTCAGAATAGTCCGGGATATTCTGATCGATCCGAAAAGGAACGGTTAACTAAGACACGTATATAAAAAGAGAAGGAGATTTCGGGGACGTGACGGCAGCAGAGAAAACGGCAGAAGACATAAAAAGCATGAAAATCCGCGGTGCGGGGAGAATTGCCCGCGCATCCGCCGCGGCGATGGGAGACTTTGCGGAAAATTACACGGGCGGCAGTCTGGAAGATTTCCGTAAAGAAGCCGGGAAGAACGCAGAGATACTCATAGCCTCCCGTCCCACTGCGGTATCCCTCTGGAACGGCGTCAAAGCGTCGATGAAGGGACTCGAGGACGCTTCCGATCTGAACGAGGCGAAGGAACTCGTACGCAGAAACTCGGAAGCATTCGTCAAAGCCTCGTCCGAAGCCGTGGACAGGATAGCGAAAATAGGCGCCAAGAGAATCGAATCCGGCGACGTCGTGATGACCCACTGCAACAGCAGTGCGGCTCTGGGCGTAATCAAGGAAGCGCACAGGCAGGGAAAGGAATTCGAAGTCTACGCGACCGAGTCCCGTCCATGGAGGCAGGGAATACTGACGGTCAGAGAACTTGCCGCCGAAGGAATCCCCGTCACGATAATCATAGACAGCGCCGTGAGAACCGTTATGAAAAAGACCGACAAAGTTTTCGTGGGAGCCGATACGATAACTTCGCACGGCGCACTGGTAAACAAAATCGGGACGTCACAGCTGGCACTTGCTGCCCACGAAGCCCGCGTTCAGTTTTACGTATGCAGCGAAACGTACAAATTTTCGCCTGCGACGATTTTCGGAGATCTGGTCACCATAGAAGAAAGAGATACCGGGGAAGTGGTGCGCGACGGAGAGATCCCCGATTCCGTGAAGATATTCAATCCTGTGTTCGACAGTACTCCGGCGGCATACATCGACGCAATCATAACCGAAGTGGGGGTAATCCACCCCGGCTCCGTTTACGAGATAATGGTCGGACAACTGGGAAGAAATATATTCGGAGAGTGAAAATATGACGGAATATTCTTATCTGCATTTGGGAGACGAAGCGGACCCGCATACCGACGTGGTCTGCAGATATAAAGTAACAACCGACCTGCCAATCGAAAAGGCGGCGGAAGCCATAGCGGCGGAACAGTCCACCGGAACGTGGACGGGAATATCGACCCTCACGGGCTCCATTCTGGAAAAGTACGGCGCAAGAGTTCTTGCCATAGAGGGAAACGAAGTAACCGTGGCGTTCCCGGACGCGGATTTCAGCATCGATGTGGGAGGAGTTCCGCAGATACTCAGCGTCATTGCGGGAAACCTCTTCGGCCTGGAAGCGCTGAAAGGCGTAAGGCTCGAAGACGTCGAATTTCCGACGAGCATAAAGTCCCAGTACAAAGGTCCCAGGTTCGGAGACGAAGGACTCCGTAAAATACTGAACAGACCCGAGAAGCCGCTTATCGGAACCATAGTCAAACCGAAGATAGGGCTTTCTCCGAAGGAAACCGCCAAGTACGTTTACGAAGCGGGCGCGGGAGGGCTCACCAACGGCAAGGACGACGAGACGCTCGTGAATCAGAAATTCTGTCCCATGCAGGACCGTACCGTCGCAATCGCCGAATCCCTGGACAGACTGGCGTCAGAGGGCCACAGAATGATTCACGCAATCAACGTGAGCACAAACGGCGACAAAATTCTGGAAGTCGCGGAAAAAGCTCAGGAATGGGGAGCCTCGCAACTCATGGTGGACGTTATCACCTGCGGATTCGGAGCGGTTCAGGCTCTGGCCGAAGACCCGTCGATAAAGGTCCCGATTCACGTTCACAGAACCATGCACGGAGCCATGACCAAAAATCTGGACCACGGAATCGCCATGCTTCCTATGGTGAAACTGGTAAGAATGTGCGGAGGAGACGCTCTCCACATAGGAACCCTCGGAGCCGGAAAGATGACCGGCGACGTGAAAGGCGACCACGACAACCTGGACGCATGCCTCGATCCGTCCCAGCCCTACAGAAAAGTCATGCCCGTATGTTCCGGCGGAGTTTATCCCGGAATGCTGGAGAAGATGGTGAAATCTTCCGGATTCAACGTTCAGATACAGGCGGGAGGAGGCGTTGCCGGCCATCCCGGAGGAGTGAGAAAGGGCGCAATGGCAATGAGCCAGGCGATAGATTCCATATTCGACGGAATCCCCCTGAAAGAATACGCAAAAACCCACAAAGAGCTGTCTCAGGCTCTCGACAAATGGGGACTGAAAGAATGAAGCTTAAAGTGAAATATTACGACCTGGACTCGTCCGAACCCACGGTACTGCTCCATGACGACGACTGCATAGAAATCGGAGTCAAAGAGAACGACAGGGTGAAGATAGTCAACGGAAAAGGAATGGCCAGGGCTTTGGTCAGCAGATCCGACACCCTTGTTGAAAAGGGAACTATTATGATGCCCGGAAATCTGATGAAGATTACCGGTTCGGAGGAAGGCGACACCGTAGACGTCGATTACGCTTCGGCACCGGAATCCGTGAGAACCATCCGCAAGAAAATGGATGGTCTGGCACTTACCGACGACGAGATTCACGGCGTAGTTATGGACATACTGGAAAACAAGCTCTCCAAAATCGAAGTATCCGCCTGGCTCACCGCCCTCTACATAAACGGAATGAACATCGACGAGATTGCCGACTTTGCGTCTTCCATGGTGGACACGGGAGAACGCATAATCTTCGACAGAAAACCCGTATTCGACTTCCACAGCATGGGCGGAGTTCCCGGAAACAAGGTGACCCCGATAGTGGTTTCCATAGTCGCCGCCGCGGGACTCATGCTTCCGAAAACGTCCTCCCGTGCGATAAGCAGCGCATGCGGAACTTCCGATTTCGTGGAAACTTTCTGCGATGTGGCTCTTTCCGCCGAACGTCTCAAAGACATCGGAGAACGCGTCGGAGGAACTCTGGCCTGGGGCGGAGCGATCAATCTGGCACCGGTGGACGACATCGTCATTAAAATCGAACATCCGCTGGGAATAAACCCCAGACCCCAGATGCTTGCGTCGATACTCAGCAAAAAAATGGCAATCGGTGCGGAGTATCTTCTCATGGACATTCCCATGGGAGCGGGTACGAAAGTTCCCGACATAGAGACGGCACGTGCGTACGCCAGGGATTTCATGGATCTGGGCGAGAAGCTCGGTATGCACATAGAGTGCGCAATCACTTACGCGGACCAGCCTGTAGGAAACGCCATAGGCCCCAATCTGGAAGCCCGGGAATGCATCCGCATACTGGAAGGAGACCCGCACCCAGCCAGCGTTGCTGAGAAAGCCTGCGACCTGGCCGGAATAATTCTGGAAATGGGAGGAATACGCGAAGGAAAGACAAGAGCCAGAGAGCTGCTTGCATCCGGCGCGGCCATGAAGAAATTCAGAGAAATCGTTAAGGCTCAGGGCGGAGACTACGATATCAAATCCGACGACCTGAAACCCGGAAAGTTCAAAACCGAAATCAAATCGACCAAGAGCGGGTACGTGCACGCGATAAGAAACAAGGATATCGTGGCCATCGCAAAGGCAGCGGGTTCCCCCAACGACAAAGGCGCTGGATTGATTCTGTTCCGTAAAAAGGGACAGAGAGTGGAGGCGGGAGACGTCCTCATGGAAATATACGCCGACAACAAGGCGAAACTGGAACGCGCGAAAGACCTTGCCGAAAGATACCAGCCGATGGATATCGAAGGAATGCTTCTGAAGCACATCACCGTGCCCAAAGCCAGGTAAAGGGCGGAGATGAGGTATTTCTGTTTCACCGTGGACGTGGACAGGGATGCCAACATCCCGGTTCCGGGAGAAATCTGCGCCGGGTCCGCGGACAGAGGAAAGGGGATATCGCCCAGATTCGAAGCTTCTGCGACAGGTCTCGAAATCCTGACGGAACTCCTGGATGAAATCGGCGTTCCCGCGACTTATTTCGCCGAAGGCAGAACCCTGCAGAACGTCGGCGGACGCAATCTGATCGGACGCGAAGTGGGCATTCACGGATACGAACACGAGGATTTCACGGGACTGTTCCCTCCGGGAGGAAAAAGGGATGCCGTGACGAAGGTGATGGATGTCGCGGAAGACATCACGGGCAAAAGACCCAGATGTTCGAGAATGCCTTACATGAAAACATCTCCGGAAGTGCTTTCCATACTTTCGGAAGAAGGAATCCTTTACGATTCCTCCGTTTACGCTGGACTGGAAAAAAGGATGATTCCGCACCGGGAGGAAGGGGTGACGGAAATACCAGTACCCGTCGGAAAGGACAAATCGGGAAAGAAAATATACGGATACCTTTGGCCCATGCACGAAAAGAAGCGTCCGTGGGAGGATTACGTAGACGCGGCATCGTTTATGGAAGAAGGAATTTTCGTTCTCGCAACACACAGCTGGCACATGACGGAATTTTGCGGCGGAGGGAGCATGACGGAAAAATACGCCGCAGAAAATCTCGAAAACGTCAGGAAAGTTCTCGAAGGAATTCTGGATTCCGGATACGAAGCGAAAACGATTCCCGAAGCCGCAGAAATCTTCGGGGACGGCCGTTCGCGTCCATAATGAATATAAGGGGCAGTTCGTTCTAAGTGCGCATGGTTGCGGAACTTATCTCGGGTAAGGAGATATCTCAGGAAATTTACGGGGAGCTGAGGACAAGGATAGAGAACCTCAAATCCAAAGGATTCACTCCCGGTCTTGCGGTTGTGCTCGTGGGCGACGACCCGGCATCCCACACTTATGTGAGAATGAAGGGGAAGAAATGCGAAGAACTCGGCATGGTTTCCAAAACGATCATTATGCCCGAATCGTCCACCGAAGCGGAAGTTCTCGACACCGTAAAAAAACTCAACGAAGACCCGGAAATCCACGGTTTTCTGGTTCAGCTGCCGCTGCCCGGACATATAGACGAAAAGAAAGTCATAAATTCGGTAAATCCGGACAAGGACGTCGACTGTTTCCACCCCTTTAACGTGGGAAAGATGATGATCGGAGAACCCGACTTCCTTCCCGCGACTCCGGCCGGGGTGCAGCAGATGCTTATCAGGTCCGGAATAGAAACCAAAGGCAAACATGTCGTAGTAATCGGCCGCAGCAACATCGTGGGAAAACCCATGGCCGCAATCATGATGCAGAAAGGAAAGGGAGCCGATTCCACGGTCACCGTCGTTCACTCCAAAACGGAGAATATGAAATCGATAACCCTCCAGGCGGATATTCTGGTTGTTGCGATAGGCCGTCCGAAATTCGTAACCGCCGACATGGTCAAAGAAGGCGCGGTCGTTATAGACGTAGGAACCAACCACATACCGGATCCGACTTCCAAAAAGGGAACGCGTCTTGTCGGTGACGTGGATTTCGAAAACGTTAAAGAGAAGGTATCGGCGATAACCCCCGTTCCCGGCGGCGTCGGTCCGATGACAATATGCATGCTCATGTCCAACACCGTCGCTGCGGCGGAGAAGGCTTACGAGAGGAAGTGTAACGAATGATACGCGAGTGCGAAGAACACGGATATTTCCGTGGCGAAGAGTGCCCGCTCTGCGGAGAAGAAGGCAAATTCATAATGAGCGACTACGAAGTCGAGAGGCTCGGCAGAAGCATGGCCGCAATCCTCAGACACGCCAACGGCGAACCCAACATGGACATACAGGGCTTCGTCGACATCAGGGAACTGGTTTCCATGATAAGGGCCAAGGACGAACGCAGGTGGAAATGGCTCAGACCCAGGCACATAGAAGCCATGGTCATGACCGACCCGAAAGGGAGATACCAGATTGCGGGAGCAGACGTGAGAGCCACCTACGGTCACACGATTCCCCTGGAACTGGGTCTTTCCACCGAAAACATTCCCGAAGAGCTGTATTATCCCGTAACCGAAGAAGAGCTGGAGGACGTAATGGAATCCGGACTCGTACCGGGCGACAGGACTATGGTTCACCTTTCGCTGACGTACGACGATGCGATAGTGGCCGGTTCGGTTCATTCGGAAGTGCCGATAATAATCGCCGTGGATACGGCTGCCTGTTCCGAAGCGGGTTATCCCATCGGCAGGGCGTCCCGGACGGTATTCCTTTGCGATGCAGTTCCGGCCGACTGCATATATGTCGCCGAGGAACCTGAAAACGATTACGGGGAAGAAGACGAAGATTACGAGAACGACGAAGGAGAAAATTGAATGCCGGAAATACTCAGACCAGACCAGGTAAAGGTGAAATACGGCCCCATGTTCTGCCACGGTTTTTACACAATGGTGGACGAAGAAAACAATATGGCGCAGATAATCGAAGTGTGTTCTTCCAGAGGTCCGGCGGAGTGGGACATTGTCAACCGCCGCCGTACCGGAGGGATTCTGAAAGATTTGGAACTGGACGGGCACATGATTATAATGAACACCGATATAGGCGAAAAAGAGCTTAATTTCGGGCCGGTGGCTGCGGGCATCGGAGGTCAGGGGCTGTCATTGCTCAGGGTCGAAGGCGACAGAGTAAGGACCAGGTGGAGGGGTCTTGCCGGCGCGTCCGTGGGAATAGGCGCATGCATACCCCAATGTCCCGACGTTATCGAAACCGTATATCCCGACAATTTCAAGATAGGGGGCGCCAACTGCGCCGAAGTGGAGATAATCACCCCCAAGATGGTGCGTCTGGTAATCGGGATAGACGATACGGACAACAAGGAAAAAGGAGCGACCTGGGTCTTGGGAATGAAGCTGGGAAAAGCCTGCCCGTACGGCAAATTTATTCAGCACAAAATCATTCAGCTCAACCCGAAAGTTCCCAACAAAACCACCAACTGCTGCTCCACTGCCGTGTCCTTCGCGGTTACCGAAGAGGACATACCCAAACTGATAGAATTCGCCGTGGATTTTGTCAGAAAAGAATCTTATTCTGAGGGCGCAACCGTCACGGTGTTCAAGGGTCTGAAAATACCCAAAGCGCTGGCGGATTTCGGATGGGGCGCAAAATCCGTTCTGTATACTCAGGAAGATGCGGTCAGAGTCGCATCGGAAAACGGAGTTCAGATAATTTCCGTGACCGGAACAAAAGGAGCAATAGGCGCCGTTGCGGCTATAGGCTGTTTCGATATGGGACTGCATTCCGCCGGAGTGCCGGAGGATTTTGAGTAATTCCATGTCCCTGTCCAGAATTTTGAGCAACAAGGCCTATTCGACTTACGAATCCAGGCTCAAAAAGGAAGTCATCGACGGCCCAATTCCCAACCATATAGCCATAATCATGGACGGCAACAGAAGATATGCCGAAGAGAGGGGAGAAACAGCCAAAGAAGGACACAATCTGGGCAAAGACAAACTGGAAGAGGTTCTGGATTGGTGCGTAGACACGGGCGTAAAGATACTGACCGTCTACGCGTTTTCGACGGAGAATTTCAAAAGAAGCCAGGACGAAGTGGACCACATAATGGGTCTTCTGAAAATGTCTCTGGTGGAGATGGCGGACAGTCAGAAAGTCAGAGACAATCGGGTGCGCATAAAAGTGATGGGAGATATGGATATGCTCCCCGACGACGTGGTGGAAGCGATAAGATACTCCGAAGAAAAAACGAAAGACTATTCGGACTACTTTTTCAACATGGCCATAGCCTACGGCGGAAGGCAGGAAATCGTTTCCGCGGTGAAAAAAGTGGCACAGAAGGTTCTGGACGGCGAACTTGAGGTCGAAGACATCAACGAAGACACCTTTTCGTTCCATATGTACAACTCCGACATGCCGGATCCGGATCTGGTTCTCAGAACTTCCGGCGAAATCAGGATATCCAACTTCCTGCTGTGGCAGATGGCATATTCGGAACTGTACTTTACGGACGTATACTGGCCGGGATTCAGGTACATAGATTTTCTCAGGGCAATCAGAACATACCAGCAGCGTGCAAGACGTTACGGTGAGTGAACATGTCCCGTTACGACGCGGTGTTTCTGCATGCTCCGAGCGTGTACGATTTCAGAAAAAAGCCTATTTTTTACGGACCTGTGAGCGACGTCATTCCCTCGTCGCCGGTGTTCGAAATGTATCCGATCGGGTTCATGACGCTGAGCGCCCATCTGGAAAGGGCGGGATTCAGGACCAGAATTCTGAATCTTGCGGTAAGAATGCTCATGTCTGAAAAATACGACGCGGAAAAGGCGATATCCAAGCTTGATTCCGACGTGTTTTTCATAGACCTCCATTGGATGCCCCATGCCCACGGTGCTTTGGAAATCGCAAAAACTGTAAAAAAATACCACCCGGACGCAAAAATCGAACTGGGCGGTTTCACTTCTTCGTATTTCTGGGAAGAAATAATCCGGAGGCCGGAAATCGATTTCGTGATGAGAGGGGACTCCACGGAAATTCCCACGGTGGAACTGATGCGCACCCTGGAATCCGGGGGCGACCTTTCCGAAGTTCCCAACCTTGTGTGGAAAGATTCCGACGGAAGGATACACGCAAACGAAGTTTCCCATGTCCCGGACTCCCTCGACGACGTGATTTTCGATTACGGAACCATGATAAAGGGAACGATACGGAACATGGACATCAAAGGGGCGTTGCCATGGTCGGGATGGGATTCCGATCCGCTGACAATGGCGCTTTCGGTACGCGGATGTTCCCTGAACTGCGCCGAATGCGGAGGTTCCCGTTACGCAAACGGAAAAGTCGTGTGCAGGAAAAAACCCGCATTCAGAAGTCCCGAAAAACTTGCGGAAGATCTCGACCTGATTCAGAGTTACATGAGGGCTCCGATATTCATAGTGGGAGATCTGAGACAGAACGGGAAAGATTACGCGGAAAGATTCCTGAAATCGGTGAAGGAACGCAGAATAAAAAATCACGTGGTTGTCGAACTTTTCGACAGTGCCAGCGAGGATTATTTCAAGTCCTTGGACAGTACGTTCGAGGGCGGTTACACAATAGAATTTTCTCCCGATTCCCACGACGAGTCGGTAAGGTCCGCTCTCGGAAAAGGATACACCAACGAAAGCATCGAAAAGACCGTGGTCAACGCGTTCCGCAGCGGATGCGAGCGTTTCGATCTGTTCTACATGACAGGCCTCCCCTTCCAGTCCAGAGACTCCGCGCTCGAAAGTGCCAGAGCATCAAAAAAACTGTGGTCTCTCGTGGACATGGACGACCCGCTTCTCATATACAATTCCCCGTTTTCGCCCTTCGTGGATCCCGGGAGCAGGGCCTTCGAAAATCCTGAAAAATGGGGATACAAATTTTATGCCAGAACGCTGGAGGAACACCGCGCTCTGCTGGACAGTCCCTCGTGGAAGCTGACTCTTTCTTACGAAACCGACCTGATGACCAGAGACGATATAGCCGAAACTTCGTACGACGCGGCCAAAATACTTGCCGGATGCGAATACGAAGCGGGCAGAATTTCCGAGACGCAGTACGAAAGAAGAAACGAGCGTACGGAAACGGCCCGCGCTCTGATGCACGAAGTGGACGCCATCATGGCCGTCGAAAACCGGGAAGAAAGAGAGGCGGAACTGTGGAACATCCGGGAAAAAGGAAGACGCATCATGGATTCCACGGTATGCGAGAAATCGGACCTGAGCTGGAATGCGAAACCCGTTTGGACGGATACGTTCAGAATTGCGAAGAGACTTATTTTCCCCCTCGGAAGGAAAACCCCCTAAGGTATCATATTAGGTAAAAGAAACTCGCGCGAGGGTTACTCTCCGCTCATTTTCCTGGATTTTATGATGCTTGCCTCGGTAGCTTCCGTCAGTTTTTCCATAGCATCCGAGTTCTGAAGTACTTTTACTCCTTCGATTGTGGTTCCTCCGGGGGAACATACTCCGTCTTTCAGTTCTTCGGGAGATTTTCCGGTTTCCAGAATCATTTTCGCGGCTCCCAGCATAGACTGTGCCGCCAGTTTCAGAGATATGTCTTCGGGAATCCCGTTCTTTACACCGGCTTCGGCCACCGCGTCCGCGACCATGTACATGAACGCGGGAGAGCTGCCGGATATTCCCGTAACGGCATCCAGATCGCTTTCTTTCACTTCTACGGCCAGACCCGTTGCGGAAAGAACCGCATGTACCTTCCTTACGTCCGCGTCACCGGCTTTTGAGCCTCTGGAATAGCCTGCGGCACCCTCTCCGACAAGGCAGCAATGATTGGGCATAACTCGCACAATTTTTACATCTGGCACATACGCCTCCAAAGTGCTTATTTTCAGCCCTGCAACGATGCTCATGAGCAGGTGGGAAGGTCCGAATTTAAGTCCTTTCTCGGCAAAAAGTCCGGGAATCTGAGAGGGTTTTACGGCGATGACGACGAAATCCGTAACATTGGCAACTTCCGCGGCGGTTTCGTAAGTCTTTATTCCGAATTCCTCGGAAATTCTTTTTCTTGTTTCGGAACTCGGAGCGGCGGCGGCGATTTCGTCGTTTTTGCAAAGTCCTTTGGAAATTATCCCTCCGATCAAAGCCGAAGCCATTCTGCCGGCACCTATGAACCCGATTTTTACACTCATTTTAACCGTAATCCGTATTGCGGACCTCGTTTATAACCTGTTCCCGCGCGCGTCGCGCGCGTCCCGTTCTCCGGCTTAACCGTTATATACTTTTAAGGCATCGACTGCCCTCAATGTCACTCGTTACGTACTACATTCCGCTGGTAGTGCTTGCCGCAGTATGTCTAGGGTTTGCACCGTTGGCGTGGCTGGTGTCGAGGTATATCAGACCTACGAAAACAACATCCTGGATGGAGTCAACTTATGAGTGCGGGACGGAACCGATTGGAGATGCACATGTTCAGTTCAGGTTCCAACACTACGCCTTTGCAATCATTTTCATCATTTTCGACCTTGTTGTGACGTTCTTGATGGTATGGGTGCTGGCGTTTTCCGGTTTCTCGACCGCAGCCCGCCTCTGGATGCTCATCTTCATGGGTGTAATGTTGCTGGGAGTCGCCTACGCGCTCAAGAAGGAGGAAAAAATATGGATATGAGTCTCTACCCCCACGCGGTAGCCATGAGCGCCGAGGAGTTTATGGATTGGTCTACGGCCATCATAAACGATCTTCTCAGCGCAGGAACCAAACGAACCGTAGACAAACTCACCGGACCTATCTGGACCTGGGCTATGAAGAACTCCATGCACCCCCTTCACTGGGGCCTTGCGTGCTGTGCTCTGGAAATGGCATCGGCCTCCGCGTCGAGACACGACGCCGAACGTCTGGGTATTATTTACCGTTCTTCTCCGAGACAGACCGATATCCTTCTTATCAACGGCTGGATTTCAAAGAAAGTCCGCCCCTCCATAAGGCGTCTCTACGAACAGATGCCCAACCCCAAGTGGGTCGTGGCCATGGGAGAATGCGCCATATCCGGTGGACCTTGGTTCGATTCTTATAACTGCGTACAGGGAACCGATCAGATTGTTCCGGTGGACCTTTTCATCCCCGGATGCCCCGTGAAGCCCGACGCGATGATTGACGGATTCATGCTTCTTCAGAAGAAAATCGGAGACTACTTCCAGAGAGGAGTATTCATGGAGGACTGAAAATGGATACGGAAGCCATTTATCAGCAACCTACCGTGGGAGAAATCCAGACCCTCCTGGAATCCAAATTCCCCGGTGTCAAAGTTTACAAAACAGAAACCAGACGCATATACGCGGAACTGGCGGATAAAAAAGACGTTTTCGACGTGTGCAACTACATACACGACAACCTGACCTTCGAACACTGCTCGGTGGTCATGGGTGCGGACATGGGCGACCATCTCGAAGTCATCTACCTTCTCACCAATTATTACAGCGGAACGGTGATAGAGCTGGATGTAAAACTTCCTATGGACGACCTTCACGTAAGCACCGTGTCGTACATATGGGAAGGAGCCAACTGGCACGAGAGGGAAACATACGAACTGTTCGGAATCATTTTCGACGGACACCCCAAGCTCGAAAGGCTGCTCACGCCGGATACTTATAACTTCTTCCCTTTCAGAAAATCTTACAAGCTAAGGGGGCAGGAATGAAATGGTCGTACCCAACACGATTGACACTTTCGACGTACCTCCCGAACTGAAACCCGGCGAAAAGAGAATGGAAACGGACTCCATGTGGATTTACATGGGTCCCCAGCACCCCTTCTCCCACGGACTGTGGACTCTTAAAGTCAAAGTCGACGGAGAAGTGGTCACGGATGCGGAGGCGATTATAGGATATCTCCACCGCGGATGGGAGAAAGAAACCGAGAACAGAACATACCCCAGGATTATCCCTATGGCAGACCGTCTCTGCTATTCGGCTTCCATGACTTATACCCACCTTTACTGCATGACGGTGGAGAAAGCTCTGGGTATAGACATTCCGGAGAAGGCCAAGTACATCAGAATCGTCGCCGACGAGATCTGCCGCATTCAGTCCCACCTTATGTGGCTGGCGGCGGTGGGAACCGACCTCGGAAACCTTACCATCTTCCTTTGGGGAATGAGGGAAAGGGAATTCTGGCTGGATCTCAACGTAAGACTCTGCGGTCAGAGGATGACCACCAACTATACCCGTATAGGCGGTGTGAGAAACGATACCACGGAACTTTTCGACAGGGACGTCATGAGATGTACCGAGCGCTTCGAAAAGAGACTCTGGGACTTCGTGGGAATGATTGATGACAGCGCCGCTTTCGTGGGCAGGATGAAAGGCATAAGCTACATGACCCGCGAGCAGTGCGCCAACCTGGGAATAACCGGGCCGGCCATGAGAGGCTGCGGACTCGATTTCGATGCCCGTCGCGACGATCCTTACGACAACTACGACAAAATCGATTTCGAAGTTCCCGTGCTTACAACCGGGGACACCTATGCCAGGTACATGATAAGAATCGAAGAGATGTTCCAGTCCTGCGAAATAATAAGACAGGCCGTCCGCAAAATCAGGGCTCTCGGCAAGAACGCCCCCTACAGGGTCAAGGTACCTTCCAAAGTACCTGCCGGCAGAGCGTTCACGAGACTCGAGGACCCCCGCGGAGAGTCCATAATGTATCTGATTTCCGACGGAACCGACAAACCCTACAGACTGAAGGTCCGTGCGCCTCTGTTCACGAACATAAGCGCATCCAGGCCCATGGTTCAGGGTATCAAAGTTGCGGACGTCCCCGCCGTCATGGCGATGATTGACGTCTGCATGGGAGAAACGGACAGGTGATATCATGGGATTGAAAGACTGGATTACATTTACGGACCCCCTGTCAAACCCGTACTATCCTTACGGGGACACATACAACATAGGTTACGACCTCTGTTACAAAATTTGGGAAATACTCGGAGGATTCGTAGCCTGGCTCTTCAATTTGCTGTTCCCGGGCAACGGATTTTCCACGTTCCTCGTGTCAGACGAAGTGGTCAACGCGTTTGCGATAATTCTGTTCGCACTCGTTGTGTTCCTCGTCATATTTACCGGTGTTCTGATTTCTTTGTGGCAGGAACGTAAGTTCCTGGGAAGGTTTATGGACAGAAGGGGAACCATGATAGGTATGAAGGGTTTCCTTCAGTGCGTCGCCGACGGTTTCAAAACCTTCATGAAAGAAAACACCCTGCCCCGCAAGATTGACAAGATGACCTACATGTGGACGGTCACCCTGATTGTAGGAACGTCCGTTCTGGTGGCAACCATGCTGCCTCTGTCCGATCGTTTCTTCATAGTCAACTACGACTCGGGTCTGCTTATCGTGATGGCGATTTACGCGCTGGCACCTTTCTTCATACTTGTTTCGGGCTGGGCTCAGAACAACAAATATTCGCTTATAGGCGGAATGAGAGCCGCGCAGTCGATGATTGCTTACGAAATACCCATGCTGATAACCGTGTGTTCCGTGGCTCTCCTCGCCGGCAGTTTCAACATAGGAGAAATAGTGGCGGCTCAGAACGAGACCACCTGGTACATTATCCCGCTGGCACTCGGATTCATAGTGTTCTTTACATGTTCTCTTGCTGAATCCGAACGTTCTCCTTTCGACCTCGCGGAAGCAGAATCCGAATTGGTCGAAGGATGGCAGACGGAATACGCGGGAATGAAATGGGGACTCATAATGCTGGGAGACTATCTCAGAGGATTC
Source organism: Candidatus Methanomethylophilaceae archaeon (assembly GCA_050944155.1). Classification (GTDB taxonomy): domain Archaea; phylum Thermoplasmatota; class Thermoplasmata; order Methanomassiliicoccales; family Methanomethylophilaceae; genus VadinCA11. The sequence goes on from JBMNQN010000005.1 coordinate 62,193, forward strand.
GCGTCCTGTGCGATGCTGTCCATACTGTTCCTGGGAGGATGGAACATAGCTCCGTTCCTTTCCGACGAAGTCAACGCATTCTTCCCCGAAATAATACAGCTGCTTAAGGGATGGATTATGTTCGGACTCATGATCTGGGTCAGAGCCGCTCTCCCCCGTGTCAGAATCGATCAGATTCTCAACCTGGGATGGAAGGTCCTCATGCCGCTGTCCGTGGTTAACCTGGTGATAGCCGTTCTGCTCGTGAATGGAGGCGTGTTCTGATGGCACTGAAATATCTCGACAAATATCCTAAAAATCCCGCCAGGAAACTGTGGGTTCTCAAGCCTATGTGGGTATCGATAAAACTGTTCTTCAAGACGGTGTTCCACAGGCCTGTGACCATTCTGTATCCTTACGAGAAGGAATGGATTCCCGACAACTACCGCGGACGTCCCGGACTCAGGTTCGACATGTGCGTCGGCTGCGGAGTGTGCGTCAGAATGTGCCCCACGGACTGCATAAAGCTCGTGGAAGTTGACGACGACAACGGAAAGAAAGTGATGAGGCCCCAGATATTCGTCGGAAGATGCGCGTTCTGCGGCTACTGTTCCGAATACTGTCCCACCAACGCCATGACGGTCACTCCGGAATACGAGCTTGCGGAGCTGTTCAAGAAGGACATGATATACGATCCCCGCAGGCTGCACTTCGAAGACACCACTCCCGGAATGGAAGTACACCTGGAGATGACCCTCCAGTCCGACATCGATGCGGGCAACCCCGACAAGAGGGTAAAGCCCTACGAAGTCGACTACCCGGTCGTCGACGAAGATCTGTGCATCGGATGCAAAAAGTGCCAGAGAGTATGTCCGGTGGACGCCGTAGAGATGGTGGAAAAAGGTGTGAACGCCAAAGGGAGACCCAAGCTGGTGCCCGTGTTCGACATCGAGAAGTGTATAGTCTGCAACAACTGCGTAATAGACTGTCCCAAATCCGTGATTCACATAGAGGAGGTGCTCTGAGTGTCGGTTATAGGAAATGCATGGAACGAGTTCGTAAACTATCTGCAGTACCTCTGCGACAACGTGGATCTGATTATCTTCCTGGCCATAGCGGCCATAGGGATAACCGCCGCGCTGTTCGTCGTAATAGACAAGGAAGCGATGCACAGCGCGTTCTACCTTGCGCTGACGTTCGTCATGGTTGCCGTGGTCTTCATAATTCTGGAGGCGGAATTCATGGCAATCGTGCAGATGTTCGTTTACGTCGGTGCGATAACGATACTCTTCGCGTTCAGCATCATGCTGACCAGAAGATACATCATGAAATCGGGAGGCGATAACGATGATGAGTAAGAGAAAGATCATAGGAATCGCGACGGCCGTTCTGGTCCTCGCGATTCTCACCCTCGCGATATTCGTGACGGGATGGGGAGACATAGTCGCATACAGCGGCCCGGTGTCCCTTCCCACGTTCAAACCCATGGTCGGAGGCGCCCTCTTGGAGGGGTCTCTGTCGTACGTGGTCTTCGAGGTTTACGGCCCTATTGTGGCTCTGCTCTCGACGATTATGTTCGGGGCCATGATAGGTGCCATATGTGTGGCAAAAGAGGAGGTCGATGACGATGATTCCGATTGAGTACATACTCATGTTCTCGGCTATCCTGTTCGTGATAGGCATATACGGCATAATGACGAAAAACAACGCAATCATTGTGCTCATGTGCATAGAACTTGTGCTGAACGCGGCAAACATCAACTTTGTTGCGTTTGCGGCATACAATGCGGCAATCATGGGTCAGGTTTTCGTACTGTTTACCGTGGCGGTGGCTGCCTCCGAAGTTGCGGTGGGAATAGCCATTCTGCTTAACGTTTACAAACTGAAGAAAACGACCGTGATAGACGATCTGACGGAATTGAGGTGGTAAAATGTTCATAGAGTATACATGGCTCATACCGGTGGTTCCGCTAATCTTCTTCGTAATCATCGGTCTTGTGGGCAAGAAAACCCCCTACCAGGGAGGGCTCATAGCCATATTGGGAGCTACGATATCGTTCCTGATTTCCCTGATGGTAGTATACGAATTCCTGACGGGACCGGATTATAACGGAGGTATCGGTTACGTAACCCAGTCGATCGAATGGTTCGCCCTGCCCGGCGGATTCTCGCTTACTCTGGGTTACTACGTGGACGGACTCACATGTCTCATGCTGATGTTCTCCTCGGCGATATCCCTCCTTATCTTCATTTACTCGATAGGGTACATGGGAGGAGAGGGCCCCAGGAGACGCAGGTACTTCGCGGAAGTCAGCCTCTTCCTTTCCGGAATGCTCGGACTCATCATAGCCAACAACTACCTGATGATGTTCGTCTTCTGGGAACTGATGGGTCTGTGTTCCTACCTGCTCATAGGATTCTGGAGCTTCAGACACCCCGAAGGGGACGACGCTTCCGACAACGCGGCGTCGGCCGCCAAGAAAGCGTTCATAGTCACCCGTATGGGAGATGTGTCCTTTATGGCAGGACTCTTCGTGATGCTTTACGCGTTCAGGAGTCTCGACTTCGTCAACACTTTCGACCCGGCAAACATAGCTGCGGTGAACCCGGACCTGATCATCATTTCCGCGCTCCTCCTCTTCGGCGGAGCAATAGGAAAGAGCGCTCAGTTCCCCCTGCACGACTGGCTGCCGGATGCGATGGCCGGTCCGACCACCGTTTCCGCTTTGATTCACGCGGCGACGATGGTTAAGGCCGGTGTGTACCTCGTTGCGAGAAGCTACCCTCTGTTTGTTCAGTCCGCGAACGTAATGCTGTTTGTGGGCGTCATCGGAGGAGTGACCGCCATACTGACGGCTTCCATGGCTCTCTCCAACTACAACATCAAGAAAGTCCTGGCGTTCTCCACGCTGTCCCAGCTTGGATACATGATTATGGCGCTGGGAGCCGGAGGATATCTGATGGCTCTCGGAATCGAACAGAACGACGTCGCCCTTATCGCGGCGGGTGCCGCGGGTTACACCGCGGGAGTGTTCCACATGTTCAACCACGCCTTCTTCAAAGCGCTCCTCTTCCTCGGTTCCGGTTCGGTGATACACTCGGTGGGAACCGAAGACATGCGCGCCATGGGAGGACTCGGCAAAAAGATGAAAATAACGTCTTTCACGATGCTGATAGGTTCGATGTCGATTGCGGGATTCCCCTTCTTCAGCGGATTCTGGTCCAAAGATCTGGTTCTCGAGTCCGTCATGAAGGCGTCCGAATACGGTCCCGAGGGATACATATTCGCGATAGTCTGGGTTCTCGGAATCATCACGGCTTTCATGACCGCCTTCTACATGTTCAGAATGTGGTACATGACCTTCTCCGGACCCAAAGGCCTCACTTACGAGAGCAGTCACGGAGAGTCTTCCAAATCCATGACCGTACCCCTCGTCATACTGGCGGTGATGGCGTTCGCTTCGGGATTCCTCATACTGATCGGACTTGACGGAATAATCACCATATCGCCCGACTCTTTCGGAGCGTTCGTGGTCGGAATGGTGGAAGGACAGGGTGCAATGCATTACATAGAAGAGATATTCCTCAACCCCTACACGTATCTGACAATCGCTCTGACGATTATCGGAATACTGATAGCGTGGTCCATGTACAGCAGGTTCAGCATCAATCCCGGAAGATTCAACAAAGAAGGAGAATCGGGACTGTACCGGGCACTTCAGAACAGATGGATGTTCCCCCAGCTTTACAACTGGATTTCGTGGAAGTTCGGATACGGAATAGCCAAGGGAGTCGACTACGTCGACAGGAACATAATCGACGGAGCCGTGAACGGATTGTCCAGCGCGGTTGTCGGATCGGGAGAGACCGTGAAGTACGGTCAGACCGGAAACGTGGGCAATTACGCGTCCATCATTATGATCGGCGTTTCGGCGGTGTTCGTTGCGATAATGGTTCTCCTGTACTTCTTCGGAGGTATGTGATATGGAAGCAATACAGACACTGTTCGCGGACATACCCGTACTGACACTGCTCCTTCTGATACCCCTGATAGGGTCTTTCGCGACCCTGTTCCTTGCGGGCGGATCGAGACAGAAATACGCCAAACACGTGGCAGGAATATTCTCGGGAATAACCCTGATCCTTGCGTTCCTGCTGATGTTCATGGACGACTTCTCCGTACTTTCGGAGAATTATCTGTGGATAGACGCGGCCAACATAAGAATCTCGTACATACTGGCCCTGGACGGCCTCAGTCTGCTGATGGTCTTCCTGACCGCGCTGCTGGTGTTCCTGGTTGTTGTGTACTCCGCCGGAGAAAACGACAGAGCCAACTATTTCCACACGCTGATTATGGCCATGGAAGTCGGATTGATGGGCGTATACCTGTCCGCCGATTACTTCCTGTTCTACATCATGTGGGAAGTTACTCTGATTCCGATGTACTTCATGATCTCCTGGTACGGAGGTCCCAGAAGACACTACTCGGCGATTAAGTTCTTCATCTACACGCACGTGGCAAGTCTCGTTATGCTCATCGGTATATTCGCCCTGGTCTTCCAGGCCGCGACTGTATCCGGCTTTGCAATAGCGGACTTTTCGTTTGCTGCGGTGGAAGCCGCATCCGGACTGTTCGGCGAGGTGTTCCAGATCCTTGTGTTCACCATGCTGTTCTTCGGATTCGCGGTGAAAATGCCGGTTGTGCCGTTCCATACATGGCTGCCCGATGCCCACGTGGAAGCACCCACTGCGGGTTCCGTCCTTCTGGCCGGAGTCATGCTTAAGATGGGTTCCTACGGTATAATCAGAATCGCCCTGGCGGCTCTGCCCGAGGGAGCTCTCTGGTGGGCCGAGGGAATGCTGGTCGTCGCTCTTCTGGCTATAGTCTACGGAGCGTACGCATGCATAGCGCAGACCGATCTCAAGAAGATGGTTGCATATTCGTCCATAAACCACATGGGAATGGTGTTGCTGGGTATCGCGGCCTCGCTTCTTTATGTGAAACACACGGCCGTACCCGTTCCGGAAATTGCAAGAATCGGAGTGGAGTTCGCAGTCTTCCAGATGTTCGCCCACGGTCTCGTGACCGCAGTTCTCTTCATGGTCTGCGGATTCGCCGGACACGCGCTCGGAACCAGGGAGATGCCGATGCTCGGAGGTCTCGCGGGAAAGATGCCGGCCTTCGCCACGTTCATGATGATCGGATTCATGGCGTCTCTGGGTCTTCCCGGTCTCGTCGGATTCTGGGGAGAGTTCGGAGTGATATACTCGTTCTATATCGCTGCGGACGCCATGGGCCACATATGGCTGATTGTGTTCTGTCTCCTGTCCATAGTTCTTAATGCAGGCTTCTATACATGGGCCATGCAGAAAGTGCTGTTCGGAAGGGAAACGGACAAGATCGACATGTCGAAAGTTCACGATGTGAGCAGGTCCGAAGGATTCGCTCTTGCGGTTCTGTGCGTCCTGATAGCTCTCTTCGGAATATGGCCCGACTTTGCGTTGAGCTTCATACACGACTTTGCGGCTGTGTTCGCAATACCGGGGGTGTGATTGATGGTAGATATTGATATCAGTTGGATAACGAACACGTTCGAAGGTTACACCTCGGTGCTGCCGCTCGTCATACTTCTGCTCGGAGCGGTTATAGTGCCCGGGATACAGATGGCCTTCAAACGCAGATCGCTCACCTGCGCCGTATCGCTTATCACGGTTTCGGTATCGGGCATGTTCACAGTCCTGCTCCTTCTGGGAGACTATTCGGGAATGTATTACAGTCTGTTGGGATTCGATGCATTCTCCGGACTGATGCTCGTACTGTTCCACATAGTCGCCTTCCTGGCAATTCTGATTTCCGGCGCCAGCCGCGAGGTAACCAGACTGCATCAGGGTGCGTACTATTCGCTGCTGATGATTGCAACGGCGGGAATGGGCGCGGTCGCTATGGCTACCGACCTGCTTGTGATATTCGTGGGAGTTGAGATGGTCAGCATACCGTCCTACGCCCTCACGGCTCTGAAGAGGAAAGACCCGAGATCCGCGGAAGCCGCGCTTAAGTACGTGGTCATCGGCGGATTGTCTTCCGGTCTTACCATATACGGTATCTCCATGCTGTTCGGCCTCACGGGGACTACGAACATCTTCGACGTAACCGCCGCCGTTTCCGCTCAGGGATACACCGCCGCTTTGGTCATTGCGGTGGCAACCATGGTTGCCGGTTACGGCTTCAAGATTGCCGCGGTTCCGTTCCACACCTGGGCTCCGGACGTCTATGAAGGCGCCGCAACCCCCGTGTCGATGTTCCTGGCGTCCGGTTCGAAGAAGATGGGTATCGTTGTGTACCTGAAGATCTTCCTCGTGATGTTCGTGGCGCTTCAGGCGTCCCAGCCGTTCATGGTCGAATCCATGCAGTACATGTTCGCCATAATGGCTGCGGTGACCATGACCGTCGGAAACGTGGTGGCCATAGTTCAGAACAACATCAAGAGAATGCTCGCATATTCGTCGATCGCCCAGGCAGGATACATGCTGATGGTGATGGCGATAATGAGCCAGTATGCTCTGACCGGGGCAATGTACTACATGTTTGCCCACGTGTTCATGAAGGGCGGAGCCTTTATCGTCGTCGCAGCGCTGATTACGGCCGGAGTCGGAGAGAACATTTCCGATTACCGCGGACTCGCCAAGAGATCCAGGCTGATGGCTGCGGTCATGTTGCTCAGTCTGCTCTCCCTCGCAGGAATACCCCCTCTGGGAGGTTTCACCGCGAAGTTCTTCCTGTTCTCCGCGGCGGTCGTACCCGGAGGACCCGGAAGCGCTGTGGAAGCACAGTGGATCTGGTTGGCGTTCGTTGCGATACTGAACTCGGCGATTTCGCTGTACTATTATGCCAGAGTCATCAAGGCTATGTACATCGAAAAGGGCACCACCGAAGAGAAGCTCAAGGTTCCCGTTGCGTTCTCGATCGCGGCGGTTCTGTGCGTGATCGGAATGATTATCCTGGGTGTTTACCCCGGACCTCTGTTCCACCTCTGCATGGAAGCGGCCCAGCTTTTGACGGTCTGAAACAAACTTTAAACTCCGCCCTTCGGGGCGGAACCAATATTTTTTCTTACTGGCTATACACGCCTGCAATTTCTCCCGAAAAAGGTTAAGTATGTTCTACACTTCCCATCAAGGGATGTCTGAACCGTGGTATGAGTGCATATCCGACGAGCTGGCGGAAGTGGACGCCACCATGGACCGGGTGCTGGTTTCCGATAACGAGGAACTTACCGAAATGTGCAGGTACGTTATATCCTCCGGAGGTAAAAGAATCCGCCCAGCTCTGTGCGTTCTTTCGCATTATGCCGTTGGGGGAAAGGACTTCAGACGTCCCGTGGAAGTGGGTTCCGCTTTCGAGATAATCCACAGTGCCACGCTTGTTCACGACGACATCAACGACAAAGGCGAACTCAGGAGAGGACGCAAGTCGCTTTACAGAGTTTATACAATTGGGAAAGCGATAGTGACAGGGGACCTTATGTTCGCCATGGGCTTCCGTCTTATCGGTGCCACGGCTCCCGAAATCGTGGATTACATAGTGGATGCGTCCGCGGCCATGGGAGCGGGCGAATTCGTACAGAAAGAATTCGAACACAAATCCGAAGTGACCCCCGACGACTATTTCGAGATAATCGAAGGAAAGACCGCTAAAATATTTTCGGCATCCGCCAAATCCGGAGCGTTCTTGGCCGACACGGACATGGAAATGGTGGATGCCCTCGGAGATTACGCACTGGCACTGGGAAAAGCGTTTCAGATAGTGGACGATGTCCTGGACGTAACGGGAAATTCGGACAATACCGGAAAAACCGTGGGGCTGGATCTCATAGAAGGAAAACCCACCTTACCGGTGATATTTGCCATGGAAGACCCGGTTTACGGAGAGAAAATCAAAGAGATATTCGAAACCGACGAGCCGGACCAATCGTCTGTGGACAGGGCGATAGAACTCATACTCAAGACGGATTCCGTCGAAAGATGCATGAAGGTTGCATCGGACATGATGGAAGAAGCCTACGGATATCTTGAAATTCTGGAAGATTCCGTCTACAAAAGGGCGCTCCTGAATCTCGGGGAATTCGTAATCGACAGAGACAGGTGATTCTGTGGAAAAAGTGGATATTTTGGTTGTAGGCGCAGGCCCCGCAGGGAGCGTCACCGCCCGCTATGCCGCAGAAAAAGGGGTCTCGGTCAGAATAATCGAACGCAGAAAAGAGATCGGAACGCCTGTACGTTGCGGAGAGCTGATTCCCAGCGTGGGAGAAACCAGAGGTTCTTTTCCGGACGCGCCCGATTTGGAGGAAACCCTGTACGTTCCCGAAAATCTCGTGTCTCGCTACATCGAAGGGATGAGATTCACTTCGCCCGGCGGAAGAGTTACGGAATTCCCCTTCGAAGGGCGAACGGTGGACAGAGACAGATTCGATAAGTATCTTGCCGAAGAAGCCGTGAAAGCCGGGGCGGAACTCGTGAAAGACTGCGGTTTCCTCAGAATAGAGGACGGGGTTGCAGAAACCGAACAAGGCAGCATCGGATTCAAAGTCATAGTGGGTGCGGACGGTCCGACGTCCAGAGTCGCAAGAAATCTGGGTCTCCCCGCAAACAAAAATCTCTATCCCGCCGTGACTTCGATTGCCGAAGGGGATTTCGAACCCGTAATCGACATGTTTTTCGGAGGCGTTGCGCCCGGAGCGTACAGCTGGATAATTCCGAAAGCCGGGTCTGCCAACGTGGGAGTGGGATTCGCTCCCAGGTTCTCCGACGGAAAACCCACCGAATATTTCGAGCAATTTGCCGAAAAACACAATTTCAAACTGACAAAAAAAGTCAACGGAAAATACGTTCCCAGCGAAGGGCCGATAGAAAAGACCGTTTCGGGAAACGGCATGGTGGTGGGCGACGCCGCAGGTCAGGTCGCTTCGGTGAACGGGGGAGGCATTCCACAGGCGATGATATCCGGCCGTATCTGCGGAACCGTCGCGGCAGACCACGTCCTCAGCGGCCGTTCGTTGGAAGATTACGACAGAGGATTCAGGGCAGCTATAGGAAAGCCTCTGAAAACCGCCGCATTCAACAAAAAACTGGCGGACTTTTTCGCTTTCGGTTCCGATTTCAGAACCGACGCGTGCATGCGCATCCTGGGGAAAAGACGCATGGCGAACCTGGTCAGATGCAAACGGATTTTTCCCTGATTCACTTTTTGCGGTGGGCCTTCATGGGCGAACCGCAGATCGGGCACTCTTCGCTTTTTTCTTTGAACCATCTGCCGCATCCGATGCACCTGTAGTTCCACTTGAATTTCCTGCTTATGCCGGAGGTTCCCACGGCGCGGTAAGGTATGCCCATGGACAGCGCCGTATTCTGTATCGAGTAATCGTCGCTGAGTATCGTTCCGCCGGTGTCCAGCGCAAGAGCCAGTACCGAAATGTCAACGGGAGAGAGCCTCCCCAGGTCGCCGGTTTTCCCAGCTTCTTCTTTTACTTTTTCGACGGATTCGGAAGTGCATTCCGAAATTCTCAGTCTGTCGTCCCACAGTGCCAGACGGGGGTCTTCGTATTTTTTCAGCTCTTCCGCTACGCCGGGAGGACAGAGGAAGTCCTCTTCCGGAATCCAGTCCAGCGTAAAAAATGCCGACGTGTCCAGGATGAGCATGCCGAGGAATCGTTTTGGGGTTAATTAATCATGTGCAGGCCGGCAAATATTAAACAAGGGCTCGTCAATCGGGATTGAGGAGATCAGATGGACGTCCTAGGAGCGCTGTCAATCATGGTTACGGGCCTGTGGCTGTTTCTGCCCGCCATGCTTCCCAATTCCGCCGCGGTAGTTTTCGGCGGCGGAACCAAGATGGATTTCGGAAAATCCTGGAGAGGAAAAAGGATATTTGGAGACGGAAAATCCTGGAGGGGTTTCTTCGGAGGCGCGTTCTCCGGTATACTGCTGGGTCTTATACTGATCGGGATTTCCCACATTTTCGATCCGGCAAACCACTGGGGTTACGGGGAAACAAAACAGGCGTTCGCGATAGTGTGCACCCTTGCGTTCGGAGCTGTGCTGGGAGATCTGTGCGGAGCCTTCATAAAAAGAAGACTGGGACTCGAGCGCGGACAGAAAGCTCCGATTCTCGATCAATACGATTTCGTGGCCGGCGCTCTGCTTTTCACGGCACTGTTCAACGGCAGATGGGTTTACGGAACGTACGTGGAGGGATGGAACATTCTCGCCCTGATTTTCCTTCTGCTGATAATGTTCGGAATACACAGGGGCATAAACATAATCGGATACCGTGCCGGACTCAAAAAAGAACCGTGGTGAAACAATGAAAGAAATGTCTGAAGCACTCATGGAATGCGGAGCTCTGAAATTCGGAGATTTCACGCTGGCTTCCGGTGCAAAAAGTTCTTACTACATAGATATCAAAAAGGCAAGCACGAACCCGGAAGTTCTGAGACTCATAGCGAAACTCATGGCCGCCGAGCTGGAAAAACTGGAATACAGACCCGACAGGATAGCCGGAGTCGTTCTCGGGTCGGTCCCTCTCGCCGCCGCACTGGCACTCGAAACGGGGATACCTTACGTGATGATAAGGAAGGAGAAGAAGGACCACGGAACGGGGAGTCTGATCGAAGGCGATATCGCCGAGGGCGACAGAGTCGTCGTTACGGAAGACGTCATAACGACGGCGGGTTCCAGCATCACGGCCATAAAGGTGCTCAGGGAAGCCGGCGCCGAAGTCACCGACATAATATCGGTGATAGACCGTCAGGGCGGAGGTCTGGAAAATCTCAAAGCCGAAGGAGTTTCCCTCCACTCTCTGGTCAAAGCGTCGGAACTGCTGGAGGACAGGGATTGAAGCCTTCCCCGGACTGCAGGCTCTGCGGACTGTGGAGCGGGAGAACCCAAATAGTAATGCCCTGCGGAGACCCCGCATCGGGTATAGTTTTTGTAGGCGAGGCGCCGGGAGAATCCGAGGACCTCCGGGGAATGCCGTTTGTCGGCAAATCGGGCAAAATCCTCGACGGAATGATGGCCGAGGAAGGATTCGGCCGTTCCGAAATCATGATAACCAATACGGTCAAGTGCCGTCCTCCCGGAAACAGAGATCCCACGGACGGAGAGATGGCGGCCTGCAGACCCTTTCTGCACAGCGAACTGGAATCCTGCAGACTCGTCATAGGCTTGGGGAAATCCGCATGCAGAGCGCTTATGGGATTCGAAGGCAGAATGAGCGATATCGTAAACACGGAAACCGAGATTTCCGTGAACGGGAAAACGATAAGGTTCATTCCCACATACCACCCCGCCGCCTGCATATACCGCAAAGAAGCCAGAGAAGAGCTCAGAAAAACTCTTCGCAAAGTGAGGGAAGAGCTTGGTATTCATTGATGTTTCCGGCGTAATGCTGGATATGGACGGAACGGTGTACAGGGGAGACGTGCCCATTGAAGGAGCCGCGGAATTCGTAGAGAGGCTGAAGGAAGCGGGAATTCCCCACGTGTTCGTCACCAACAATTCGTCCCATACCCGCACCTACTACTACGAAAGGCTGAAAAGAATGGGGTTCCGGGTCCGGGAAGAAGACATCATAACTTCCGCCGTGGCAGCGGCCGTCTATCTGAAAAAATACCGCCCCGGAGCAAGAGTGTTCATGCTCGCCTGTCCCGAAGTCAGAGAGGAAATGGCAGCGGCCGGAATCAACGTGACCGATACGGATCCCGATACGGTGCTCCTGACATTCGACAGAACGATAGATTACGCCGGAATCAACAGAGCGTACCATCTCATATCCGAAGGCGCAGCATTCTTTGCGACGCATCCCGACGACCTGTGTCCCACGGAAGATTTTTACGACGTGGACATAGCCCCCTTCATAAGGCTGTTCGAGTCCCTTACGGATGTCAAAGCGGTCATAATCGGAAAACCCAGCCCCCTTATGCCGGAGATGGCGGCGGAGTACATGAAAGTCCCTCTTTCCGAAACGGCGATGGTCGGAGACCGCTTTTATACGGACATACGCATGGCCAACGACGCCGGAATAAAATCCGTTCTCGTTCTTACGGGGGAAGCAAAGAGAGACGACATTCCCGAATCGGATTACAAGCCCGATTACGTCGCCGAGTCGGTCGCGGAAATAAACGTATTGCCACGGGTCGGAAACTGAAATTTCGTTGACCCAGTAGACAATATTAAATAATGTTCTGGCCATGTTTTAGCTGTCCGTACGCGGACATTTGGGGATGCACACGGGCGCGGATGCGCTCACGTTGCCCTGATAAGGGGTGTGACGTGTACTTAAAGCAAGTGGAAATGGAGAATTTCAAATCGTTCGGCGGCAAATTAACGGTACCGCTGATGGAAGGCTACACGGCAATTACGGGTCCTAACGGTTCCGGGAAGTCGAACATAACGGACGCCATTCTTTTCGTTCTGGGTCCAAAAAGTTCGAAGGCCGTGAGAGCGGGCAGACTTACCGACCTGATATTCGACGGCGGCAAGTCCAAGAACAAAGCAAATTTCATGACGGTATCTTTGGTTTTCGACAACACCGACCGTATGATGCCCTGGGACGACGACACCGTCCGACTGACCAGAATGGTCAGATTCAACGACAGCAAAACCGATTATTACTCCTATTTCTACGTCAACGACAGAAAATCCACGATGTCGGAATTCGACGATCTTCTTACCAAAGCCAGAATATCCGCCGACGGGTACAACCTGGTGCAGCAGGGGGACGTTACGAAAATAGTGCAGATGGGTAACCTGGAGAGAAGGCGCATCCTCGACTCCATATCCGGAATAGCCAGTTACGACGCGGACATCGAAAGCGCCGCCAGGGAGAAATTCGAGGCGGAAACCAATCTCGACCGCATAAACATAGTGCTCGAAGAACTGGACAGCCAGCTGAAGCAGCTGGAAAAGGACAGAGAGGACGCCCGCAAATATCTGGAAGCCCAGAGCCGTCTGGAGATGTCCAGAGCACAGCTCACCCACAGACAATTGCAGATCGAAGAGTCCAAAATGGACGGATTCCGGGAACAGATTGCCAAAATCGGCGAAGAGATCGAGGCCCTGAAGGAAAGGAAACTGAAAATCAGGGAAGAATACGCCGAAAACGAAAGGGCCATCGCCGAAAAAGACGAAGAAATCACGGCCAAAGTCGGTCCCGAATACAAAGAGCTCAAGGAAAAAATCGAATCCGTCAAAATCAGAATCGCAACTTACAAAGACCGCGTGGAAACCGCGGAAGACGACATAGCGGGACAGACGGATTACCGCGATTCCGTGAAGGAATCCATCTTCGAGAACGAAATAACGCTCAAAGAACTGGAGAGGTCCCTCGACGGCGTAAAAATATCCATAGACGACACCCAAAAGGAGTTGGACGGGTTCAAGGCCGAAGGCGAAAGAATCCGCAAAGAAATGTCCGAACACGGCGGGGAGCACACCGAACTCAACAACAGACTCACCGTCCTGGAAGACAGCATAGACGCCAAGGGCACCGAAGAACACGAGGCCAGAGTAGCCGCCGCCAAAGCGGAAAATCTGGCGGAAGAGGGAGCCCGCGCTCTCGCAATCATGGACGAAAGGATACAGTCCGCTTCCTTTGACATAAAGGACGCGGAATGGAACCTTCAGCAGGTCAAGTCCGAGATGGGAATGTCCACCGAAGACTATTCCGGAAAGGTACTACAGGAAAAGAGGAAGGAGGCCGAACTGGAGAAGCAGGAGTCCGAACTCACGGACGCCATACGCAGGCTCGACCAGGAGTACAACCGTCTTTCGGCGGAAAAGAAAGTTTCCGAAAACATGAACAGGGGAAGTGCTGCAGTCGCCGCAATACTGGCACTCAGAGACAAAGGCAAAATGCCCGGAATCCACGGAACCGTGCAGGAACTCGCAACCGTCGACGCGGAATACGAAACGGCGGTATCCGTCGCAGCCGGAGGAAAAATGGCCGCGGTAGTCGTGGACGACGACGCGGTGGCCGCCGAAGCAATATCTTTCCTGAAGAACAACAGACTCGGACGCGTTACGTTCCTCCCGCTCACCAAGATGGCCGGAGGAAAACCCAGAGCCAAGGCGATAATGTCCGAAAAAGCCTCGGAAGGTTACGCGATAGATTTGATAAAATTCAATCCCAAATACCAGAACGTTTTCTGGTACGTTATGGGAGACACCCTGGTTATGAAAGACCTGAGTGCCGCCCGCGCCATAATGGGCGGAATCAGAATGGTCACCATGCAGGGCGAACTCATAGAGGCGTCCGGAGCCATGGTGGGAGGTACCATCAGAAAAGACGCCGTTCTCAAATTCGGCGCTTCTTCGGAAACTGAACTGGAAGAAGTGGGCAGAAAGCTGAGAGCCGCCAACGATTCTTTGGACATCCTCAGGTCCCAGCTCAGGGAAATCCGTGCCGAAATCCGCCGTCTCGACGACGAGATGAGGAAATCCAATTCCCAGAGCATGGACGCCCAGGCAAAAATAGGACAGCTCAAAGGACAGATATCTGAACTCGGCAAGGCCAAACAGACTCTCGCCGCCGAATACGAGGAGAAAAAGAAACAGTGCGAGCAGTGGAATTCCGAAGCCGAATCGTCCAAGAAAATTCTCGCAGAGGTTTCCGCCGAACTGGAAGAGCTGAGAAACGAAAGAACGGCTGTAAGGGAACGCATCAAAGAAATCGCACCCGCCGAACTTCAGGAAAAGATTCAGAACGTAAGGGATAAAATATATTCGCTGACCGGGGAACTTTCCGGCCACAAGGACCAGAAAAACGCACTGGAAGCCGAAATCACCGGACTGAACAAACAGACGGAGGCACTTTCAAAACAGCTTGCGGCCGCCGAAGCAAAAATCAGACAGAACGAAGACTACATCAAAGAATGCGAAACCGCACTCGGAGAGGCCCGGATAGAGATCGAGGCTCTCAGAAACATAGAGTCGGAGATGGAAAGCGGAATCGAAGACCTGAGAAACCAGAGAGACGCTCTGATGCAGAAGAAATACTCTCTCGACAGCGAAAGCGGAAGCGTTCAGGAAAAGATCGAGACCAAGAGCGGTCTGTCCGATTCCATGGCCGCCGAGACCGTAATAATATCGGAGAACATAGACAGACTCAGGGAGGAAATTTCCGCCATAGAGTTCGAAGTCGAGACACCGATTCCCTCCGAGGAAGAGATACGCCGCGCCATCAAATCCTGCGAATCCATAATGTCCAAGATAGGAACCGTGAACCTGCGCGCCATCGAGGACTACGACGAGAAGAAACAGAGGTACGACAGTCTGAATTCCGACGTGGAACGCCTGAATACCCAGATTAAAGAACTTCTCGAACTCACGGAATCCCTGAACTCCCAGAAGAAGGGGCTGTTCATGGAATCCTACGAAGCGGTCAACAAGAATTTCAAAGAGATTTACGCGGTGCTCTCTGGAGGAGGAGAGGCGTTTATGGGACTGGAGTCGGAAGAGGATCCGTTCCTCGGAGGACTGACCATAAACGCGAAACCCAAGAACGGAAAACTTCTGAGACTGGAAGCCCTTTCCGGAGGAGAAAAATCCCTCACCGCGCTGGCATTCATATTTGCGATACAGGAGTACCAGCCCTCTCCGTTCTACGTTCTCGACGAGGTGGATATGTTCCTCGATTCGGTTAACGCGGAAATGGTTGCCAGAAGGGTCAGGGAAAGCTCTATGAAGGCACAATTCATCCAAGTTTCGCTGAGGAAAGTAACTCTTGCTCTGGCGGACCACCTGATCGGCGTGACGAGACCGCCGTCGGGAATAAGCAAGGTGATTATGCAGCCGGATTTCGCGGAAGTATCGAAGTACGAAGAGGAAGCCCTTACGGCTAAAGCGGAGGAATGAAAATGGATGGGAACGCACAGTACGAAGAGATGGAACAGCACCTTCTGTTCCACAAAGCCCTGACGGACGACGCCGGGAGCAGCGAGAGAATCAGCGGATACATGGACATTCTGTCCAAAGCCGAAGGCGGCGAAAAGCTGGACGACGCGGTGGACGAATCCATACGTTCGGTGTTCAGTCTTGTTCTGGAAAACGGAATCGATCCCTGGGAGATCAATCTTTCCGAATTCGTGAGACTGTATTCCGCGAAGGTAAGGGAAAACAGGTTCGATATGATCGTTGCCGGAAAACTTCTGCTTATGGCGTGGAAGATTCTCAGGATGCAGTCCGATGCCACCCGCGACAGGTCCGAAGAGCCGGTCGAAGAGGAGTTCGAGATACCCGAGGACTTCTTCTACGACGACGAAGAGATGTTCGTTCCGCAGGTTGCGTTCAGGGAAGCCTTCGCCAGAGAACCCATCAGGCCGGTCACCATGTACGAGCTGATAGACGCCTTCGAGGAAGCGAGGGAGGAAATCGCCGTACAGCTGGAAAGGGAAAGGGTAAGGGAAGCTCTCAGAGCCGCCGAACCCAAAAAGTTCGAAAACAAAGCCCACGAAGAGGACGACGAAAAGGACGTGGAAGCGGTCTGGGAAAGAATCAGAAAACTCGGCACCGGCGAAATATGCGTCACCGACCTTTACTGCGCGGACATAATGAAAAATCTGAAAGTCTTCGTTTCGGTACTTCATCTGGTCAGAGACGGAAAGCTTGGAATCAGACAGGACGACCTTCCCTACGGAGAAATTTACGTCGAAATGCTCATGGAAGGGGCGGACGGTACCGTCGAATCGAGACAGGTGCCCGCAGAGGCGGTGAACTGAGTGGACGTCAAAGGCGCTGTCGAAGCCGCTCTGTTCTCCAGCGCCGGCAGTCTCCGTCTTTCCGAGATCGCCTTAAAAACAGACATACCCGAAGAAGAGGTGCGCTACGCGGTCATGGACCTGCGCAAGGAATACGACAGCCGCAATTCGGCGATAACCATTGCGAAATTCGGTTCCGAATACAGGATGATGCTGCGTTCCGAATACGCGGATTTCACGGGAATGTTCTCCAGGGCGGAGATGTCCGGGGGAACCATGAGGACCCTGAGCACCATCGCGTACAATCAGCCCGTTCTCCAGTCGGAACTCTCCAGAGTTCTGGGCAGCAGGACTTACGACGACGTGAGGGAACTGATCGAAAGAGGGTTCGTAAGTGGCAGAAAAGAGGGTCAGACTCTGGAACTGAGAACGACACAGAAATTCAAAGAGTATTTCGGAATAACCGGGTCCGGGAAGGAAGCAATCAAAAAGTGGATTGATTCCCAGGCCAAGAACGCCCCCTCGGACGGGACGCAGGAAACCGAATAACCCCACGGCGAATACCTTTAAATCGGACGAACACTTAGTCTCAGCGATAACATGGTGTTGCCTCTAGCACTGCTCGAAAAATCCATAGACAAAAAGGTGATTCTTCAGCTCAAGGACGGAAAGGTCATCGAGGGCAAACTGGCATCCTACGACGATTACATGAACATGGTGCTCGACGACGTGTCGGTCAAAGAAGTTTCCGGAGAAGAGAGGCGTATGAACACAATCATTCTCCGCGGCGGCAACGTTGTGCACATTTCCCTCGTCTGAAAGTGGTTGCTATGCCGAAGGGCGAAATAACCGCGGATATTTCCGATAATCCTGCGGTCGGAAAACTTCTTTTCGCCTTCGTCTGTCTTGTTTTCATCGGAATCATAGTAGTCCCGGCGATTTACGTCTGCTTCGAAATGTTCGCCAGATGGTCGGACGTAAAACTCGTTTACGGAAATCCGGAACTGCTCGGGTATGTGGCCGGTGCCGTGTTCAATTCTTTCAGCATCGCGTTCATCGTCTCGGTAATCGATATCATCGTCGGTCTTCCGATGGCATGGATAATGGTAAGAAAAACCTTCAGGGGGAAACGGTTTCTCGATACTCTGATGGATATGCCTCTGGCGTTTCCGACCGCGGTTCTCGGAATGTCCGTCGTCATGTTCTGGGGAGCTCCCGAGGGAGTCACGATTCAGGGTCTGGGTCTTCATATTTCTCCCTATGTTATGGTCATTCTTCTGCACATAATTTTCACATTCCCGTACATGGTCCGTTCTCTTTCCGCCATATTGGAACAGATCGATCTGAATTACGAAACGGCAGGAAGGACGCTGGGCGCGCCCGCATGGACCGCGGTAAGGACCATAACGCTGCCCCTGTTCAGAGCGGGTTTCGTAACGGGATTCATTCTGTGTTTCGCAAGGTCTCTTTCGGAGACGGGAGGAACGATGATAGCCCTCAACATGATGGGCGTCGATTCGTTCTTCTTCACGGGACCCACATTCATATCCTTCATGAAAAGGGGAGATTCCATACCCCCCGAGGGATACGGAGCGATGATTCTCGTCAGTGTGATAATGATACTGCTGGCACTTCTGCTTCTGTTTGCGGTCAGGCGCATATCCCGCGGATTGAATCTTCCGGAATCCCGCATATTCGTAGGCTTCGAGAGAAAAATAAGCAGAAATGCCGTCCCGAAAGTCAAAGACGTTATTTCCGTCGTTTTCCTTTTCGTTATTGTTCTGATTCCTTCCTTTTACATTTTCATGTATCTGACCGAAATACCGGAAAGTATCGACTGGGCTCCGTTTTTCAAATCGATGGGAACATCCTTCCTGATAGCGGGCATCGCCGTGGCGGTAAACATTCTGATGGGAATTTCCATGGCCATGTACATAGCCAGGAACAAAGAATCGAAACTCGGGTCGGCTTTGGATACGCTCGTAAACATCCCCCTCATAATACCGACGACGGCTTTGGGATTCTCGCTGTCGCTCTTCTGGGCCATGGCAGCGCCCGGATGGCCCTCGCTGATTCTGGTCATACTGGGTCATATATCTTTCACCTATCCGCTGGTGGTCAGAAACATGGTAGGCGCAATAGAAGAGACGGATCCTTCCTACGAAGAAATCGCACGCACCCTGGGTGCCAGCCGTTTCCGTTCTTTCAGAGAAGTCCTCCTGCCTATTATCAAGCCCTCCGTGGCCGCCGGAGCCATTCTCGCGTTTACAAGAAGTCTCGGCGAAACGGGAGCGACGCAGGCGATAGCAGGAACGGATGTGGTAACCGTACCGGTATTTCTGGTGAACATGGTAAACAGCGGCAATTTCGCGGAAGCGGCTCTGTGTTCGATGATTCTCATTGCGGTGTGTTTTGTTCTGACCTTCGGAGTAAGGTATTTTTTGGCGGGAGGAGAGAAAAATGCCTGAGATAAGACTCGAAGAACTGAGCAAATCTTTCGACGGCACGGTTGCCGCCGACGGCATGAATCTTACCGTAAAGGACGGCGAATACCTCTGCATCCTGGGTCCAACGGGTTCGGGAAAGACCACCTGCATGAGAATGATCTGCGGTCTCACCGTTCCGGACAGCGGCCGCATTTTCTTCAACGACGAAGACATAACCGACAAGCCCTCCGACGCCAGGGAAGCCACGATGCTCTCTCAGACGTACGCTCTGTTTCCGAAAATGACGGTTGCGGAGAACGTAGGGTTTGCTCCGAAAATCAAAAACTGGCCGGAAAATGATGCAGAACAGATCGTGAAAAGCATGCTCGATATGGTGGGCATGTCCCACAAGCGCGACTGGATGCCGAAAAACCTGAGCGGAGGGCAGCAGCAGCGCACCGCTCTGGCAAGGGCGATGGCGTCCGGTTCCAAAGTTCTTCTCCTGGACGAACCGCTGAGGGCCCTCGATGCGCGCTTAAGACTGAACCTCCGTAAAGAACTCAGGTCTCTGGTCAAAGGAATGGAGCTCACCTGCATACACGTCACCCACGACCAGGACGAGGCTCTGGAGATGGCGGACCGCATAGCCATCATAAGAAACGGAAAAATAATCCAGGTCGGAACTCCCGAGGAAATATTCAACGAACCCAACTCTCCGTTCGTGGCCAATTTCGTGGGCCGTTCCAACATTCTCCGCGGAACCGTGGTATCGAAAGGCGATGTTTCCGTTGCGGAACTTGCCGACGGAACCCGCGTCGAAGTGAGAAGTACGGATCTGGAAATCGGAAGCAAAGTGCTTGTCACGGTAAAGATGGGAAAAACGAGATTCGTTCAGGAAGACAAGGCCGAAGCCGAAAACGTAAACACGTTTCTCAGAGGAAAAATCGAAAGGATACTCTACGAGGGTGCGACCATAACGGCGGAAGCAAGAGTGGAAGGTATCGGAATAGTTTCTTCCAAGATGCCCAACCGCAAATACGATATGTACGAAGTGGGCGAAGAAATACTGATTTATTGGATTCCCCACAACGCGATACTGTTCGAAGATACGGGTTCGGACGAAGATTCGGAGGTGTTCTGACGGCCGAAATCGAATTCAGAGACGTAACTATGAGATTCGGTGATTTTACCGCAATCAAAAACCTGAACCTGAAGGTAAAAGACGGCGAATACGTCACCCTCCTGGGGCCTTCCGGATGCGGCAAAACGACGCTGATCAAAATGATAGCAGGAATACTCCGTCCCACGGAAGGAAAGGTATTCATCGGCGGGCAGGATCATACGGACACCCTCATAGAAGACCGGGACATAGGATACGTATTCCAGAACATCGCCCTGTTCCCCCACATGACCAACGGACAGAACGTGGGATACAGTTCCAGAGTCAAGGGAGAGTCGAAAGAGAAAAGGGAAGAGAACACCGGCAAATATCTGGAATTGGTGAAAATGCTCGCCCGTGCGGGCATGATGCCCGGAGAACTTTCCGGAGGCGAACAGCAGAAAGTCGCCATCGCAAGGGCGCTGGCGTCCGGATCGAAAACCATGCTTCTCGACGAACCCCTTTCCGCATTGGACGCGAGGGTGCGGGTCGAACTGAGATACGACATACTGAGACTGGTCAAAAAACTGGGAATAACCGTCGTTCACGTAACCCACGATCAGGAAGAGGCAATGTCCGTTTCCGACAGGATAATTCTTATGCGCAAAGGAGGAATAGTGGAAACCGGCACGCCCATGGAAATATACCGCAACCCGAAATCCATATTCGCGGCCAACTTCATAGGGGAAACGAATCTGATGGAATGCACGGTTGCCGGGAAGACCAAAAAAGGAAGAACCATCGTCCGTCTAAGAAGCGGAGACAAGGTAAGAGCCCGCAAATCTTCCCTTTCTACTGGGGATGCTGCCGTGCTGTCCGTCCGTCCCGAGTATGTGTATACGGCGAGCGAGGGGTTGGCGGCAAAAGTGGAAAGCACCGTGTTCATGGGCACGTACCGCAGAGTGCGCGCCAAAGCGGTGACCGGAGACAGAGTGGAATACAATATATCGGCAGACGACCCGCTGCCGAAAGCGGGAGACGGGGTCAATCTGGTATTCAACAAGAAAGCGGCAACGGTTTTCCCGAAGCCGTACGACGGATTAATGGAGGCGATAAGACTTGAGTGATTCTAAGAATCTTCTTGACTGGTTCGGGAAGAGAAAAGCAGGAATGGTTGAGAACGGGGCGAGAGACCATGCGCTTACGGTATTGGATGCGGTAATCGAACTGGGACTCGCCTTTTCCGCAATGTCCGAAGGAAACGGTGCCAAAGCGATGAAATGCGTCGGCAGACTCGTGGAATACGAACGCGAAGCCGACCGTATCGAGGACAGACTTTCGGCCAAGCTCACCGGAGGAGACCTGGGGCCTCAGGAAAGGGAAGATCTTCTGCGGTTCGTAAGAAAATTGGACACGGTTGCCAACTGGTCCAAGGAAGCTTCGATCCATCTTCAGCTTTCGAAAGAAACCGGCGCGGAAATACCCCCGGAAATATGGGCGTTCCTCCGCGGCATGGCGTCGGAGCTCGAGAAGGAAGTCAGAATTCTGATAGACGCCGTGGAGGCGCTGTCCGCCGGAGATTTCGACGAATCGATACGGTGCGTGGAAGCCGTGAAAGACCAGGAAAGGGTAATCGACGGAATGAATGCGGAAGGCATAAGGCGTATTCATCTATCGCCCATGGACATGAAAGGAATTCTGTTTTCGAGAGACATGGTCCATGCGGTCGAAGAGGCTTCCGACACGGCAAAAGGATGTGCGGACACGATTATGATACTTGTAACGGCAAGGAGGAAGTGAAATGGCCGCCCGGCTTTTCGGTACCAACGGAGTGCGCGGCATCGTCAACGAGTCGCTGACTTCGGATATGGCCATGCAGCTCGGAAAGGCCATAGGAAAGATTGTCGGAGGGACCGTTGCCACGGCCACAGACACAAGATCGTCGGGGGACATGCTCCGCACCGCGGTGTCCGCGGGACTGATGGCGGTCGGAGCGAACGTTCTGTATCTGGGAACCGTTCCCACGCCCGCTCTCCAGTATTACGTGAAGACGCACGACGACGTGAGCGGCGGAATAATGATCACTGCTTCCCACAACCCTCCCCAGTTTAACGGAATAAAGTTCATCTCGGGCGACGGTACCGAGGCAAGCAGGGAAGAAGAAACCCATATCGAAGAGGCGTACGAAACCGAAATACCCACGGTTGCCTGGGACGAAACCGGAACAATGGATCACGTTAACGGAGCCGGAGAGGCATACATAGACGCGGTAATTTCCAACGTCGATGCGGAACTGATCAGAAAATCCAAGCTCACCGCGTGCCTGGACTGTGCCAACGGTGCGGGATACAAGACGGCACCGCTTCTTCTCAAGAAACTGAACGTCAAAACCGTAACTCTCAACTGCAACGCACAGGGCGAAGCGCCCGGTCGTCCCAGCGAACCCACGGAAGAAAACCTTGCGGATCTGATTTACCTGGTGAAGAAGAAAAAAGTGTCTCTGGGAATCGCCCACGACGGCGACGCGGACCGTTGCGTATTCATCGCCGACGGAGGAAAATACGTGAGCGGAGACAAGAGTCTGGCACTTTTGGCGAAAGCCGAACTTGCCAAGGGCAAGGGCAAAGTCGTCACACCCGTAAGTTCGTCTTCTCTGGTCGAAGAAGTGGTCACCGACGCGGGAGGGATACTGAAGTACACTGCAGTCGGATCCCCCGTGGTTGCCAGAAAAATGAAGGAATACGACGCGATTTTCGGCGGCGAGGAAAACGGAGGACTGATTTTCCCCGATATGCAGTACTGCAGGGACGGTGCCATGACCGCGGCGAAAATGCTGGAAACGATTGCCCGCAACGGCTCGCTGTCCAAGCAGCTGAAACTTCTGCCGGTATACTATACCCAGAAGAGAAAACTCGAATGCCCGGACAACATGAAACAGGCGGTAATCAACTATCTGAAAAAGAGCGTCGGAGACATCAAAACGGACACGACGGACGGTCTTAAGATAATATACGACGACGGATGGGTATTGGCAAGACCTTCGGGCACCGAGCCCATCTTCAGGATATATTCCGAGTCCAAGGACGAAGCGGTATCGGTAGAACGCGCCAACGAATATGAAACGCGGGTTGCGAAATTCCTCGACCCGGATGCGGTACTGGATCTTCCCGAACCGAATCAGCAGTAATCGGCGGAATCACAGGTTCTTGCCGTAAACGGCGAGAGCTTCGTTGACCATTCTGGCAGCCAGAATGGACGTTATACCGGACGGATCCGCGGGAGGGCAGACTTCGGTAACGTCGAATCCCGCGAGTCTTCCGCCGATTATGTTTATCGCTTTCTTTACGTCGATCGGACGGAGTCCGAAAGGCTCAGGAGTTCCGGTTCCCGGAGCGTAAGCCGGATCGATTCCGTCTATATCCAGAGTCAGATACACCTTCTCGCTTCTGACGGAATCAAGGGCGGTTTTCACTGCGTACTCGATTCCTCTGTCCATGACCTCGTAGGAACTTACGAAAGGAACCGGTTCTTCGTGCGTCAGTTCTTCTTCGCCTATGGCTCTCGCGCCGATTACGAATACGTTGTCGATGCCGCAGTGTTCCGCGGCGCGCCTCATAACGCATGCGTGGCTCTCCCGCACGCCCATGTATTCGTCCCTGGAGTCCAGATGCGCGTCTATAGATATCACCGCAATCTCGTTTTCGGGGAAACACTGCAGAACCGGAACGGTTACGGAGTGCTCTCCTCCCAGAATAATCGTGAATTTGCCGTCCTTCACCGCCGGTCCGGCGGCGAATTTGACCTCCGAGTACATATCCTGCGGAAGAGTGAAATCGTCGGTGTTTCCGTAATCGAAAACCGACGGCCTGTAACTTTCGATTCCGTGTTCGAAATGGAATTCTTCGAAATTGTAGGAAGCGCGGCGTATGGCGTCAGGACCTTCTCTGGCACCTGCTTTGAAACAGGCCGTGTGGTCGTATCTTACGCCGAACAGGAACGCGTCGGCTTCCTCATATTCGGAGTCGGCGCCCGCATACGTCAGTCCGTACGACATGCGTTTACATCAGCTTCTGTCTGCCCATGGCAACGAGATACATAATCTCAGCACCCTCTTCGAGGTTGCAGGTGTGGTCTTCGTTTATGGGCATGCTGAACGTCTCGTAGGTTTCCAGATCCATAATCTGAACTTCGTCGCCGAGAAGGGTAAGAACCTGACCCTTTCTTTTATCGATCATCGGCACCTGGACTTTGGTGCTGACGGGTCCGACCAGACTCTTCTTCGCGCCGGTGAATATACTCACGGCTTCGATGTTGGCTTTGGCGGATCCGTGCTTTCCGGGCTTGGACATGCTTATCGATACGATTTTGCAGGGCTCTTCGTCTATGTTCACATAGCGGCCTTCTTTGAGCTCTCTGATTTCTTTGGTTTCCCACATGTTATTGACCTCTAGGTTTTAGGACGGCGTATATTCCGCCGTATCAACTGAGCCTGTTATGTTCCCTATTATAATAATACTTTTCAGGCACGGGGTGTTTTCGGCCTTCTTTTCGGATTTTTGGATTTACCCGTTTTCTTCTTCTTCGGAGGATCCGGATATCTGCGGGTAACGTCCTCTACGCGTTTTTCGAATTCTTTCAGCAGGTCGTCTCCGCAGTATTCTCCTTTGAAACAATCCACCTTTGCGGCGATGAGAGTCTTTCCCGCAAGCGATCTGGCTATTTTGCCTCTCAGCCAATAGGGTGCTCTGTGGACGGCGGGATGCTGATATATCACTCCGTGCTTCGGGGGTCTTTTTCCGGATCTGAGGTGTCTGAACATGGCTTTTTCCGCACCCAGCAGCTGTACCGTGGACGACGGAAGGGATGCCAGTCTGTCCAAACCTCCCGACAGGGATATGAGACGCGCCGCCAGAGGCCCGCCCAGGAGAGCGCACATGTTGGGGCAGGTTTCCGAGACTATCTCTTCGATGTATTCTTCGGTGCGGTCTCTTTCGTCGTACAGTCCGCATACGGTTTCCGCCAGGGCTCTGACGGAATCCATGTCCTCGGTTCCGAAGTCCGCACCCATGGACTGTATGTCAAGACCCAGTTCTTCGATAATACCTTCCCTGTCTCCGTGGGCGGCAATGAGTTCCGAATATTTTCTGTCCTTGGCAACGTCCGCGAGTTCGGGAAAATGCATTCCGTACCATTCGTGCAGTCTCTCGTCCAGAAGATTGCAGGTTTCGAAAAGACTGTCCAGATATCTTATGGCCTGAACCAGATTTTTGTCTCTGGACACGGGTTCGGAGGTTCTGAGCTTTCCCAGGCGTATCATCACGTCATGCATGAATCCGGAATTGAATCCGTACTTTTCGGGCGTGATATGGGACGAATCGTAAAATTCGGGGCGTCCCAGCTCCGACTGTCTTCTTTCGGATACGGATACCCTGCCGGCCTTTTCGGCAAGTTCCTTCTCTTCGGGAAGAATCTCTCCCCTCTGTATGCGTGCCAGTTTCTCCGCCGTCTCGGCGGCGTCCCTGGGCATTAAGATGTTGTCCAGAACCCTTCCGGTTTTCTCGTCGCACAGAAACACGCCGAACCATTTGGTAACCAGCACGGCCAAAAAATCACATCCTATCCAGTTTCTTGATTTCCGATGCGGGAAGAGGTCTGGCTCTTCCGGTTATTATCTGAAGTTTTGCCTGGAATTCCAATTCTTCCATGCGGTTGTAGGCCTCTTCCAGGGTTTTCCCCTGGGTAATCGCGCCGTGGCGTGCCATAATCATTGCTTTCGCATTGTGATTGGAAGCGACGGCTTCCGCCAGTTCTTCCGATCCCGGCGTGAAATAGGGAATCACGGGGACCTTTCCCAGCAGAATTATTCCCTCGGGAGTGAGTTCGGTTTTTACCGCCGTGCCTTTGACCGCCAGGGAAGTGCACCAGAGAGGATGGCAGTGTACGACGGCCCTCGTTTCTTCATTCAGTCTGTAAAGTGCCAGATGCATCTTGGATTCCATCGACGGCTTCCCGTCTCCGATGACCGTGCCGTCCGTATCCATGAGAACCAGTTCGTCCGGTTCCAGCAGACCTTTGTTCCGTCCGCTGGGCGTAATCAGAATTTTTCCGTCGCCGATCATGAGGCTCATGTTGCCTCCGGCGGAAACCGTAAGATTTCTGTCGTAAAGCAGTCTGCAGAACTTCACGAGTTCTCTCCGCCCGCGGACTTCGTTCATTTTTTCACCTTCCGGATTTCCTCGGGCTTCAGGATTCCTTCTTCGGTGATGAACCCCGTAACCATTTCGGCGGGTGTGACGTCGAAGGAAGGATTCATAGCTCTCGAACCTTCGGGTGCTATCCTTTTTCCGTATATCTCGGTGACTTCCTTTTCGCTTCTTTCCTCTATCACGATATCCTTTCCCGTCTCCGTCGAAAAGTCGAAGGTCGACACCGGAGCGGCAACGTAAAACGGAATTCCGAAATGTTTTGCGGCTATCGCTTTGTCGAACGTTCCGATTTTGTTGGCGAAATCTCCGTTTGCCGCTATGCGGTCCGCTCCCGTGATTATCAGGTCGACGCCTTTGGACATGTAGTACGCGGAAGCGCCGTCGGGTATTATCGCGTGTTCGATTCCCTCCTGGAGAAGTTCCCACGCCGTGAGTTGCATTCCCTGAAGACGGGGTCTGGTTTCGGAAACGTAAACGAAGAATTTTTTTCCGTTGTTATGGGCCACCCTCATGGGAGCCAGTGCCGTACCCACGTCCACGGTTGCGAGGGCACCGGCGTTGCAGTGGGTCATTACCCTGGAACCGTTTTCGATAAGACCTTCTCCGAATTTTCCTATCGCCGAACATTTGTCCACAATACTCTGAGCGTACACGTCGGCCGCTTTCACTGGGTCTTCGGTTTTCAAAGCATCCGTCATATAATCCACCGCATAGAACAGGTCGTAAGCGGTGGGTCTTGCCGATTTTATTTCTGCGGCGGCTTTCTTAAGGTCCTTTTTCTCCAGGGCCGCGAGGCACATGCCGTATGCGGCGGCGGCCCCTATGGAAGGCGCTCCCCTCACGGTCATGTTCTTTATCGCTTCCGCAACTTCCCCGTAACTTCCGAACGAAACGAATTTCAGATTTCCCGGAAGTTCTCTCTGATCTATCATTCTGACCCTGCCGTCTTCGAACCAAACGGCACGGATGTCCTTTTCCCCGTCAGTAAGTTTGACTTTCATTTGCCAACGCCGTAACATAATGCGGTGCCGTTATATTTTTTGTCCGATTTTCCAATCCCGGCCGACCCGAAAGGAACAGAAACCGCCCAGAGAATCACTAAAAAGATGCGCGGAGAGGTTTCATCCAGGCTTCGATACACGTCCGAGAGGGCTCCGAGATATATACTCAACAGTAAATTTAATTAAAGACGATGCAGCATAACAAGATATGGACGTGAACCAGCAGGGTTCGGAGAATTTTGACATATATCTGGCGGCCGAAAAGACATAATTCCCGTTGTACAGGTTTCGGACCCCCTGCAGACGTGCATTCTCAGAATGGTTGCCGAGAGGCCGATGTTCGCAACCGAAATTTCGGAAAGGAGCGGAAGGGCCCAGTCTACGGTTTCCTCTCATCTGGATTCTCTCACGTCGAGGCTTCTTCTGGAATGCACTTCGGACCCCGCGGACTGTCGCAGAAAAATATATTCCCTGAAGGGACAGCCGCTCCTGCATGTCGACTCCTCGGCGAACTGCACCATCGACGAATTCAAAGAAATCTACAAAGAGGTTTTTCTTAAGTATTCCAAAAACAAAGAAGAGTTCTACAAGGAATTCTGCTTGGCCCTGGTGATGACGGCCGAGAAAGTAGGAGTGGACGTATCGCCTATGATAACGGGCAGTTCGGCACTCATGGCCAGCATATTTGCCGCCGAACACAAAGACGAGACCATCGAGCAGGTGATGGTGCACGTAAAAGAGTA
>JBMNQN010000006.1:0-55713 GCA_050944155.1 Candidatus Methanomethylophilaceae archaeon
GGATACGAATGGGACGACGGCAGCGATACAAACAAAGAGATAAGCTGGGCCATTTTCAAAAAAGCTCTCACCGTAACGGCCGACAGTAAGAATATGGTCTTTCTCGGAGCCGTTCCGGAATTCACTGCAACCTACAGCGGATTCGTCGGCGGAGAAACAGAAAAAGCACTTACCGGAAATCTGAGATTTAACTGCGGTTACGACGGCAAATCCTATCAGAAAACCTTTCTGATAACTCCGGAGGGGCTTGTCTCCGACAATTACGAAATAGAATTTGTCAGCGGAACTCTGACAGTCGGCAGAATATCCGTAACCGTACCCGATGCGGCTGCGGATTTAGTCTATAACGGAGATTTTCAGACAGGGATTTCGGAAGGAACGGGGTACACCGTT
The DNA here is from genome assembly GCA_050944155.1 of Candidatus Methanomethylophilaceae archaeon. GTDB lineage: Archaea > Thermoplasmatota > Thermoplasmata > Methanomassiliicoccales > Methanomethylophilaceae > VadinCA11. The sequence goes on from JBMNQN010000006.1 coordinate 394, forward strand.
TCCGGTGGCTGCAAAAAGGATGCAGGGTCTCATGTGTCAACGCTAAAACTTCTGCCGGGACACGTATGGTCCGACAGTTCAGACAGTGATAAAAAGATAAGCTGGGTCATTGCTAAAAAATCTCTTAAGGTAACGGCCGACAGCAAAATCATGAACTTTCTCGGAGACGTTCCCGTTTTCACCGTAACTTACAGCGGATTTGAAGGAGAGGAAAACGAGTCCGTACTCGGCGGGACTCTGAAATTCCAATGCGGCTACAGCGGCAAGTACTATCAGGAAACGTTTTCCATAACTCCGTCGGGTCTTACTTCGGATAACTATGCTTTGACTTTCAAAGACGGAACCCTTACCGTACTGAGAGCATTGGCCGACGTACCCCGTCCGTTGACGGAACTCGTTTACGACGGAACCGAGCAGACGGGCGTCGAAGGAAACGGATACGATGTCGTCAGAGGCAGCACGTACGCAGTCAACGCCGGAAAGTATACGGTATCCGTTTCTCCGAAAGACGGATACATGTGGCCGGACGGAACCCTTGACATGAAAACTGCGGAATGGAGCATAGCCAGAAAGGAAGTTAAGGTCGTAACCGATTCCGCCGAAAAAGTCTACGACGGAAAGGCTCTGTCCGCCTCGGGACGGATCGAAGGACTCGTCGAAGGAGACGGAGTGATATTCAGAGTCACCGGCGAAAGGACCGTTACGGGTTCTTCGCCCAACACCTATGTTCTTACGTTCAACGGGACAGGAAACGTCGGGAATTACAAAGTAACCGAAAATCTTGGGACTCTGAAAATAACGGCGGCCCATCTGAACAGACCGGCGGCGGGCAAAACGCTGATCATGTACGACGGAACGGAAAAGACGTACCTTCCCGCCGGTTTCGTCGGAAACGCCATGAAAATAAGAGGAAACATCGGAACCGAACCGGGATTCTACGGCGTTACTGTTTCGATAAAAGATATGCTGAATTATTCGTGGACGGACGGTACGCAGTCCGAGATGAAGTTCGGATTCAGGATAGTTCCGAGAGTTCTTCCGGAAGCCGAAGCCATAGCTCCCGCCGTTTATACGGGAGAAAACCAGGTTCCGGTTCTTACGCTGAAGTACGGCGATACTATCCTCAGAGAAGGCAGAGATTACAGCGCAGTCTGGAACAGCGAGGATTTCGTCGGCGCCGGCACGTATACGGCTGACGTGAAGGGAATCGGAGTCTATTCCGACTTTTACACTGTGGAATACGTCATAGAAAAAATACGTCTGAACAGACCGTCCGCCGATCCCTCGTCTTTCCTTTACGACGGAACCGAGAAAACGTACAGTCCTGCGGGATTCGACGGAACCGTTATGGACATATCGGGAAACAAGAGAACGGAAAGGGGAACGCAGACCGTTTCCGTTTCGATAAAAGATAAAGCGAATTACGAGTGGAACGACGGCACGTCGGAAGATGCGGAATTCGTTTTCACCGTGGGGCGCCTGAGCATTCCGGAATTCGGAATAGACGGAACTGTGTACAGCGGAAACCGGCAGATACCCGAATTCGTCATCAGGGACGGTTCCAGGGTTCTGAAAGAGGGTACGGATTACGAAACGGTCTGGGACAGTACGGATTTCGTCTGCGCGGGAGTTTACAGCGCATCCGTAACGGGAATCGGCGTGTACTCGGGTACGCGCACCGTACCTTACGTGATAGAGAGAATCAAACTTGACAAACCGTCGGAAGACAGCACGGTTTTCGTATGCGACGGAACCGAGAAGGTCTACTGTCCCGGAGGGTTCGACTGCGGACTCATGTGCATGGAAGGAAACACCGCGGTTTCCGCGGGAACCCATAACGTTTCCGTTTCCGTTAAAGACAGCGTAAATTACGAATGGGCGGACGGTACGCAGGACGTCCTGAATTTCCGTTTCGACGTTGCCGCCGTTCCGGAACCCCCGCTCGTGGAAAAATATGAAAGCATCCCATCCGTCACGGGAGCAATCGCGGCGGCTGCGGTACTGGCACTGTGTTACGTATGCTTTTTCCGCAGACCGTGAACTCTTGGTAGTAAGACGGGCAGATTCATATTGTCCGTGTATTATTCCCGTCCATGTATCTGACACCCGAAGAGGAACGCATCCTCGGCGGCGAAGAAGGCGAATCCCGCCGGAAAGCCATGGAACTTCTGCTGGCTCTCGGAAAGATTTACGGAGCGGAAAACACGGTGAAAATAACTTCCGCCCACCTTTCCGGCGCCTCTTACAAAACCATAGGGGAAGGCGGACTGAAATATCTGGAGGACCAGGCTGCCGGAGGCGCTTCTGTATCGGTTCCTTCCACCCTGAATCCCGTGGGAATGGATCTCTGCAGATGGAACGAGATGCACATTTCCCCGGAGTTTGCGTCCAAACAGAAACGCATCGTCGAACTGTACGGGAAGATGGGCATCATGACCACATGTTCGTGCACTCCGTACGTGGGGCCCAACGTACCAAAGCTCGGAGACCACGTGGCATGGTCCGAATCTTCGGCGCTGTCTTACGTGAATTCCTTCATAGGTGCCAGAACCAACAGGGAAGGAGGCCCGGGCGCTCTTGCCGCGGCGATACTCGGAAGAACGGCTAATTACGGGCTTCATCTGGACGATAACAGGATTCCAGATGTCGTAATCGATTCGGATACGGACGGTTCGGTTTTCGGATATTCTCTTCTGGGTCAGGCAGTGGGAAGTACAATCGGCGGAAAGATTCCCTATTTCAGAGGACTGCGGAGCATGGGAACGGAAGAAGCCAAAGCTCTTGCCGCTGCCATGGCAGCATCCGGTTCGGTGGCCATGTGGCACGCCGAAGGAATCACTCCCGAAGCCGGGAAATACGACGTGTCCGGCAAAGAAGTCATACACATAGGAAAGAAAGAATTGGAGGAAGCCTACGAAAAACTGAACACCGCCGAAGACGTTCAGCTCATAGCTCTCGGTTGCCCCCATCTTACGGTCAAGGAGATAAAGGAAATAGCGGGAATCCTCAAAGGCAGGAAGAAGAAAAAGGACGCGCCGGAGATTTGGTTCTGCACATCGGCCGCCATAAGGGACCAATGTCCCGAAGAGGTAAAAATCCTAGAAGAATTCGGGCCCGTTCTTGCCGATACCTGCATGGTGGTGGCTCCCATCGAAAATACCTTTTCCCGTACCGGAACCAACTCGGCCAAAGCCGGAAATTATCTCCCGACCCTGTGTTCCCAGAAAGTCATATGCAGGGACCTCGCAAAAATCCTGGAGGCGGTATATTGATACTGAAAGGACGGTCGATATCTTCGGGAAAAGCCGAAGGGGAGGTTCTGAAGCTCGAAGAATCCTTCAGTTTCCTGGGCGGAGTCAACGGTTCCACCGGGGAACTGAAAACCGGAGAAAACGTTTCCGGAAAAATATTCGTGTTCCCCGCGGGCAGGGGAAGTACCGTGGGTTCCTATGTAATGTACGATCTGGCACTTCATAAAAAAGCTCCGGCCGCGGTTATCAACGAAAGCGCGGAAACCATAGTTGCGACGGGTGCGGTAATCTCTTCGATACCCATGGTCGACCGCATAGACGTCTCCCTTCTGAGGACCGGGGACAGGGTGCGTGTCGATGCGGACAGGGGAGAAATCGAGATTCTTAACGTGAAAACGGTAGAAACCGTATCCTCCGCCGTGGTCTGCGACGGAAAGGTTCTGCTGCTCAGGCGTCCGGACACAGCACGTTCGTTCCCTTCGGTGTGGTCGTTGGTTGCCGGCAAGATAGAGAAGGGAGAGACCCCGGAAGAAGCGGCCCGCAGGGAGATAATGGAAGAAACCCGGATATCCGTTTCCGAACCCGTTTCCCGGTGCGATTACATTCTCGTAAGGGAGGGGGAAATCATCTGGAAGGTGTATCCCTTCATGTACCGCGTGGACAGGGCGGAGCCCGTGCTGAACAAGGAAAATACGGAGTTCAGATGGGCGAAACCGGAGGAAATCAAAGACGTACCGGCCGTGGACATGACTTACGAAGTCGTAACCGAAATGATCGGGAAATCATAAGTCCGCGGCGGAAATTCCTATGGTGACGTCCTTTCCGGTAATGTCCCAGGTCTTGACTTCGTCTCCTCCGGGACTCTCCGTGAATATCAGGTTCGTAGCTCTGACCTCGGCCGCTATGTAATCCTTCCAGGTTTCCAGCAGGGAAACCAGGTGCCCGTCGGCTTTTATGTCGCAGTTGATGAACTGTTCCACGTTGAGACTCATGTCTTTGCGCATCTGCTGTATTCTGCGGATGAGTTCTCTTGCGTAGCCTTCGGCCTCTATTTCCGGGGTTACGGAAAAGTCCACGAATACGTCTCCTTCGGAGAAGGGGACTTCGCTCGCATCTCCGTAATCGGGCCGTTTTTCGGGAGAAACGTACTCTATGTTTTTGATATTGGCCTGCTGTGCCAGTACGCCCTCGAACGTCTGTATGCACCTGTCGGTTTCTTCGGTTTTTCCCCGTATGCACACTCTGAGCAGGGGCCATCTGAGCTTGCTTCCCATCTTCGCCCTTTCGGCGGCGATTATTTCGACTATGTTCTGAATCAGAAGCATGCTGCGCTCCAGTTCTCCGTCGATCAGGTCTTCGTTGACGGAAGGCCAGTCTTCCATGTGCACTGATTCGAGGGTTCCTCCCATGTGGCGGTAGACTTCCTCGGAGATGTGGGGCGCAACGGGAGCGAGAACGATTGCGGTGTTCATTATAGCGTAATGGAGAGTGAAATACGAAGCGTTCTTGTCCTTCTCGGAATCTTCGTCTTCGGTCCAGGTTCTGTCCCTGACCAGACGCACGTACCATCTGGAAAGGTCTTCCATTATGTAGTTCTCGAGGGAACGGGCGACCTTGTGGAGTTCCCTGGTTTCCATGAACGCGGTAACTTCCTTCTTCATGTTCTCGGTCCTGGAAAGCATCCACAGGTCCTCTTTTCTGAGATATTCCTTCATCTCTTCCGCGGTGTGGGCTTCCGGATCGTATCCGTCGATGTTCATGTACGTGGAAGCGAAGTTGACCACATTCCAGTAGGTGTTCAGAATCTTCCTGGCGTTCTTGGGACCGTCTTTCTGGAAGGCGGTGTCTTCCCAGGGAGCGTTCGACTTTATGAGATAGTATCTGAGGGAATCCGCGCCGGTCTGTTCTATTATTTCCAGAGGCTCAATTACGTTTCCCTTGGATTTGGACATCTTCTGACCTTTGGGATCCAGAACCCATCCGTGCATCATCACTTCTCTGTAAGGGGCGCGGTCGAAGGAGATGACTCCCGCTCCCAGCTGGGAATAGAACCATCCTCTTGTCTGATCGTGGGCTTCCACGATGAAGTCGGCGGGCCACCATCTTTCGAATTCCTCTTTCTTTGCGGGATATCCGAACTGTGCCCAGGAGGCCACTCCGGAATCGAACCACACGTCGAGAACGTCGGGAACTCTGTGCATGGTTTTTCCGCACTTTTCGCATTCGAAGGTTACGCCGTCTATCCAGGGTCTGTGGGAATCCATGCCTTCGGTGTAACCGTCCCCTTCTCTGAGTTCGGAATACTGGCCGACGACTTTTCTGTTTCCGCAGGGACATTCCCAGACGGGCATGGGTATTCCCCAGTACCTCTGTCTGGATATGCACCATTCCCTGGCGCCTTCCACCCAGTTTTTCTCTCTGGACTCTCCGGCCCAGTCGGGTACCCATTTCGCGCCGTCTATCTCTTCCAGCATTTTTTCCTTTACTTCGGGAACTTTCACGAACCACTGGCGGGTGTTACGGTAAATAATCGGAGATTTGCATCTCCAGCAGTGTCCGTATCTGTGCATCATTCTTCCGGCGCTGAAGAGTTTTCCGGTTTCTTCCAGATATTTTACGACGTCGTCGTTGACACCGCGGACTTTGCGTCCCGCCATCGCGGGGAAATCTTCCGTGAATCTTCCGTCTTCTCCCACCGGGCAGAAGGGAATCATTCCGTACCTTTTTCCGGTTTCGTAGTCGTCCGGACCGAATCCGGGTGCCGTGTGCACCAGTCCCGTGTTGTCCTTTTCGACGTAGTCGGCGGTTACGACTTTGTAAACCCATTCGCTTCTTTTGACGGCGTCGACGGCGAAGGGCGGTTCGTATGCCGTACCTTCCAATTCCTTTCCCTTTATTTTTTCCAGAACTTCGAAGGTTTCGTATCCGCCCTGTTTCGTCACGTATTCGGCCTGGGATTCCAGGACTATTGCGTCTTCGGATTCGTTTTCTTTAACGAAACGTACCTTTGCGTAATCCCCGTCCGGGTGCACCGCGACCGCCATGTTCGACGGCAGAGTCCAGGGAGTGGTGGTCCATATCAGAAGAGAACAGTCCTGTCCTTCGACGGGCATTCTGACTATCACGGAAGGATCGTTCTCGTCCCAGTATTCTATCTCCGCTTCGGCAAGAGCGGTTTCGCATCTGGGACACCAGGTTACGACTCTGTCGTCGTCGGTGAGCAGTCCTCTTTCGTAGGCCCGGGAGAGAGTCCACCAGGCCGATTCTATGTATTCGGGAGCGAGGGTCTGATAAGGATTGTCCCAGTCCATCCACACTCCCAGTTTTTTGAATTCTTCGGTCATCGCCGCTCTCAGGTCGAGGGCGTATTTGCGGCAGGTTTCCACGAATTTTCCGATTCCGATTTTTTCTTCGATTTCCTTTTTGGAACGGACGCCTATTTTTTTCTCCACCTGAACTTCAATCGGAAGTCCGTGCATGTCGTATCCGGGCTGGTCTCTGACGTTGAGACCGTTCATTCTCCAGTAGCGTATGAGAATGTCCTTCACGGTCTTGTTCATGGCCGTGCCCAGGTGTATTTTTCCGGTGGTATAGGGAGGTCCGTCGCAGAAGTAGAAGTCTTTCCCTTCGGATCTCAGTTCTTTCGTTTTTCTGTATAGATCCCCGTCTTTCCAGAACTGCTGGATTTCTTTTTCTATCTGCGGGGCACTGTAATTCGCACGGACCTGCTTTATCATCGCTAATCCTTCTCCGCCGAGTTTATCATCCGGGCGGTGTGCGGCAATATGTGCACACTTATATTAACGATACCTCAGAACCAGGCGTCCAGGGAACGCTGGGAACGTTTCGCTTTGTTTCTGGTTCTGCTTTTTTCAATACGGTCCAACGCGGCTTCCACTCTGGAAGGGGAGAAATCGTATTCCGTGAGCATGTCCAGAACTCCCTTGCGGTCGGTTTCTCCGGCGGCAACGGCATAGTCGTCGGAACTGGGGCCGTCGAGGAAAATGTTCTTTATTTCTTCGTACTCGGGAATCTCTTCGTTCAGATGTGCCAGCACTTTTTCCGCGGTGCCGTGTTTTTTGATAAGGGCCAATCCCTTCTTGGGACCGATTCCTTTGATCCCGGGGTTGAAATCGGTTCCTATGAGGATTGCCATGTCGACAAGCTGCTCCCTGGTTATTTCCAGAGTTTCGAGGAATTCTTCGAGTCTTATCAGTTCTGTTTTGACTTCCCTGTACTGGTCGCGTCCGGGGATTTTCCTTCTTCCAGTGATGGTGACGTTTCTGAGAAGCACGGGCGCTCCGAAAAGAAGGGAGTCGTAATCCTGGGAGGCGGAAGCCCACACGTCTCCTTTCGAGCACATGTACGCGCCCTGTGCCTCCCCTTCTCCGGGAGCCTTCACAATAGGTATACCCAGATACGAGAGGAGTTCTTTCGACGAAGACAGAATTTCCGGTGTCATTCTGGAAGTCTGCTGGGCCTTGGAGAACGCTTTTTTGATATCGCCTTCTTCGATGGCCTGTTCCCATTCTTCTTCGGCTTTGAGACGGCGTTCCCGTCTTTCGTCTATAGTATCTTTTTTTAGTTCGCTGGATACCCCGTCGAAAACGTAAACCGGTTCTATTCCCGCTTCGATAAGATTCGCTGTTCTGTAAAGAATTCCCGAAAGATGGGAAGTCACCCGTCCCGACGTGTCCCGCAGGGGATAGCCGTCCGGCTGTCTTATTATCGAAAGGAACTGGTAGATGGTGTTGTAGGCGTCTACGGCGATCTTCTTTCCGTTCAGTTCGGAAAGTTCGACGTTCTTGGGTTCGGTGATGCCGGACAGGTTTATTCCCATGTTTTCCGCCTCACGGATCCGGGCCGAAACTCTGCCAGAGTTTTATTTCAGGACCCATGTCTTTCAGGCCGAACAGGGCGCTTCCCGCCGCAAGAACGGAAGCTCCCGCGTCCGTGCATATTTTCCCTGTTTCGCGGTTTATTCCCCCGTCGACCGATATCTCGAGTTTGGGATTGTGCGCTTCCGCCCATTCCCTGACGTAACGGATTTTGTCCACTCCCGAGGGTATGAATTTCTGCCCTCCGAATCCGGGATGAACGGTCATAACCAGAACCAAATCCACATGTGCCAGATATCTGTCCAATATCTTCACGTCGGTGTCAGGATTCACGGAGATTCCCGCCTTTATCCCGCAGTCCCTTATCTTTTCGATTGCTTTTGCGGAATCTCCCTGGGCTTCGGGATGCACCGTCAGAAAGTCGGCTCCCGCTTTTACGAAATCTTCGATGTAACGCACGGGGTCCTGAATCATCAGGTGCACGTCGAAAGGAAGATCCGTGGTTTTTCTTATCGATTTTACTACCGGCGGACCTATGGTTATGTTGGGGACGAAAGAACCGTCCATTACATCCACATGGATCCAGTCCGCTCCGGATGCTTCCAAGCGTCCGATTTCTTCGCCGAGACGCGAAAAATCGGCGGAAAGAATGGAAGCGGATACCTTTGTCATAAAAACCCGTACCGTTTGCGCAGTAATAATACTGTGCCGTCCGGTACGCGCGTACATCGGAATAACAGGGTTTGCTCAGGTTATAAATCGTAGAATTCCGATACCAGACAACATGACATCGGAAGAAAAAGGCAAAGTCTGCGATGTAGAAGGGTGCAGTTCCGATGCGGAACGTTCCCTTAACGTAAAACAGGTTTTGCAGACGGAACTCAGACTGAAACCGGGAGAACACCGCCAGGTGCATCTTTGCAAAACCCATTACCGCGAATTCAAAAAACAGACCAAGAAAACGAGAGACTTGGACCGCATTTACTGATGTTCGAAATACTGTTTCTGGGAACCGGAGCGAGCGCACCGTCGAGAGACCGCGGTCTCCCCTCGGCAGCGGTCCGCAAAGGCCGTGACATCGTGCTTCTCGACTGCGGGGAGGGTACCCAGAGGCAGATTATGATCTCTCCCTTTTCTTTCATGAAAGTAAAGGCCATTCTGATTACCCATCTTCACGGAGACCACGTACTGGGTCTTCCGGGGCTGATTCTCACGATGGGTCTTTCCGGAAGGAAAGAAAAGCTTCTGGTCGTAGGCCCCGAAGGCACTGCTTCCCTGTTGGAAAACATTCTTTCCGTATGCGGGGACGAGCTGACTTTCGAACTTCTGATTTTGGAGGCCAAAGGGGGAGAAAAATACGATTTGGGCGATATGTACGCGGAAGCGTTTCCCACCGAACACGGAGTCCCTTCGATCGGATTCGCAGTCTCCGAAAAAGACACTCCCAAAGTGGATGCTTCCAAGGCGGAGGCCGCAGGTCTTTCTCACGAAGAGATAGGACATGTGCTTTCGGGAAAGACCGTGCGCGGGATAACCGCGGACGAAATCTGCGCCGGGTATTCCGAAGGCCTCAGAATTGTGTATTCCGGAGATACTTCGCCATGCGAATCTCTGAAAAAAGCGGCAAAGAATGCCGATGTTTTGATACACGAAGCAACTTTCGCGTCGGATCAGGAAAAAGCCGCCCCACTCCACAACCACACCACGGCTTCCCAGGCGGCTTCGGTCGCGAAAGAATGCGGAGTCGGAGCGCTGATTCTGACCCATATAAGCAACAGGTACAAAGACCGTACTCCAGTTCTCGAAGAGGCCGCTGCGGTGTTTCCGAAAACTTACGTTGCCGCCGATTTTTCTTGTTTCAGGGTGACCAAATCGGATTTCAGATTAATTTCAGAAGATCGGCCCGAGTAATCATTCCCACGACTTCGCCCTGTCTGGAAACCAGGACCGCACTGCTGTCCGTCATGAGTTGGGAAACGGAAGACAGAGGGGTGTTTTCGGAAACAACGGGAAAGGATTCGGCCATGATCCTGTATATCGGAGTGCCGCGCAGTTCGTTGATACTTATTCCGCTTTCCATAAGTTCCAGTATCCTTCTTTCGGATATGCTCCCCACCGGAGTTCCGCCTCTGAGAACGGGAAGCTGCGAGAATCCGGTTTTCCTCATAAGGTCGGATGCCGCCCCCACGTCGCTTTCCGCGTCCACGGATACGGGGGAAGGGGATGAGACTTCGGCCGCGGTTCTGTCCGATCCGTTCGTTTTACTGAATTTTTCCAAAGCTTCGAAAAGACTCACGATGGTACGGTAACCCGCGGATATTTTGCCGTTTTCTATTTTCGCGATGGTACTCTGACTCACTCCCGATGCCGCGGACAGTTCCGCCTGGGATATGTCCAGGGCACGTCTAATCTTCTTTATGTCCGACTCGGGAGGGAATTTCACGGATATACCAATAAAATATTCATATAAGAATATTTCTAACAGTTTAATTTATAAACAATGAATTAATACAAATTTTAAATCAACAGGTGAAAGAAATGGCCAAGCACATTTACGTAGAAGGGATAAACGAACTTCCCGTACCCGACAGGAAATCGGAAATCGTCGAAAGAAAAGGAATCGGACACCCGGACAGCGTTGCCGACGGAATCGCAGAATCCGTCAGCAGAGCTCTCTGTAAAATGTATATCAAAGAATTCGGACACGTTCTTCACCACAACACCGACGAGACCCAGATAGCCGCCGGAAGAGCCAGCCCGAAATTCGGAGGCGGACACATCGTCGATCCGGCCTACATACTTCTGGTCGGACGCGCCACTACCGAAATAAAAGAAGGAAAACAGCTGAGATACCTTCCGTGCAAACCCGTCGCTCTCAAAGCCGCCAGGGAATACCTGGAAAAAACGTTCCCCAATCTCGACATGGAATCCGAAGCGATTCTCGATGCCAGACTGGGACTCGGTTCCGACGACCTCACCGGAGTCTACAAAGCGTCCGGATACAAAGCGAACGACACCTCCTTCGGAGTGGGCTACGCTCCTTTCTCCGTAACGGACAGGCTTGCGCTGGAAACCGAAGAATTCGTCAACGGAAAGCTCAAAGACAAACTTCCCGAAACCGGTCAGGACGTCAAAGTCATGGCTTCCAGAGTCGGAAAGAACGTTACGCTCACCGTTGCATGTGCCATGGTCGACCGTTACATCGACGACGTAGATCACTACAAATCCGCAATCGAACAGCTTCACGGCGCCGTTACCGACAGCGCTCTGAAGATTATCGGCTCCGACGACATCAATCTCAAAGTCTGTGTCAACACCGGAGACGACTACAGAAGGGGAGTGTACTATCTCACGGTAACCGGAATGTCCCAGGAGATGGGAGACGACGGTTCGGTGGGCAGAGGAAACAGATGCAACGGACTCATAACTCCGTACAGGCCCATGTCCATGGAAGCCACTTCCGGAAAGAACCCGATTACCCACATCGGAAAGATTTACAACATAATGTCAAAACTTATCGCGGAAGACATCTCCAAAGAGATCGGTCCCGAAGCCGAAGTCCGCATAAGGCTGCTCTCTCAGATCGGACACAAAATCTCCGAACCTCTCAATGCGTCGGTTCAGATTCTCTGCCCCGGAGCGGACAGGAATATTTCGGAATGGAAATCCACAGCCGAGGCCATTACCGAACAGTGGCTTGACAACATTGATAAGGTAACAGAACTAATCATTGACGGCAAAGTCAGAACTTTCTGAGTACCGCCGGTGAGAAAAAGAATGAAAATAATCGACAAGCCCCGGTTCGGGCCGATGTTCAGGTTCAACGATGCCAATGTGTATTGGACTCTTCATCTTCTTTCCGACGGAAAGAGGATGGGGCGGAAGAAAATGGCCGACACAGTCGGAATCGGCGAAGGCAGTATGCGTCGCATCATCGAAACCCTGAGAGAATGGGGGCTCATTTCGATAAAACAGACCGGCATTTCGATTACCAAGGCGGGGATGAGTTTTCTCGAACAGATTCCCATCAGGGCCATCGATATACAGCTGGGAGATTCCGCCGTGGGAGAATATACCCAGGGAGTTCTCGTGAGCGGGGTCGCCGATAAAATCCACAACGGAATGCAGCAGAGGGACGCAGGTATCAAAACCGGCGCCCTCAGCTGCACCACCATCGTATACCGCGACGGAAAGCTCATGATTCCCCCGGACTGGAACATCGATTCCGAAAATCCTGCTCTGGCACGCTATATAAGAGACGAAATCGAGATGGGTCCCGACGACATAATAATCGTCGGCGGTGCCGACACCGAACCTCTGGCAGTGGAAGCCGCGGTTTCGGCCGCTCTGGAATTGCTCTAAGTTATTAATCCGCAGCGTTATTACGGAACATGGAGCATTTTCTGTGCCATTCCGTTTATCAGGAGACGGACGGAGTCTTCGGTCCCGATCCTCTGAAAACCATGAGGGAGATAGGATGCGACGGCATAGAACTCCTCACTGGTTATTTTCCGGTTCCCGAGGAATACCGTCCTTTTGCGAAGTCCGTACACCTTCCGTATGCCGCCGACTGGCGCAGGGCATGGACCGGAAAAGAGCTTCCGGATACCGACGGAGAAACCGCGAGATATCTGATGTACGGGAAAAATCCGGACGAAATAACGGATAATCTGGCACTTGCTATTTCAGTGGCTTCCGGACTCCGTCCTCCTTACGGCGTGCTTCACGCCGGAAACGTGAGTCTCAAAGAAATAACGCTGCGCAGACACGGGGAGGGGGACAGAGAAGTTCTTACGGATTTCTGCGAAATGGTCAATTCCGCGGTAAGCCGTTTTCCCGGAGGCAGACCTCCGTTTACCCTGGCGATGGAGAATCTTTGGTGGCCCGGACTGAGGATGATCGGAAACGGGGGAGCGGAGTTTCTGGAGAAGCATCTGGAATTCGAAAACTGGGCAATATGTCTCGATACGGGGCATCTGCTGAACTGTCTGCCGGACATCCGCACCGAGGAAGGCGCGGTGGAATCTCTGCTGAAAGTGTTCGACGGCTACGGCAGCGGGACAAAAGACCGTATAAAGGTCATGCATCTGCACGTGAGTCTCTCTTCGGATTACAGGGAGACCTTCGAAGAGAAAGAATGGGATTCTTCCGCGTCGCTGCCGGAAAACATGGAGAGAGCGGGAAAACACATATCGAACGTGGACAGGCATCAGCCGTTTTCCGTATCTTCGTGCGTTAAACTGACGGATGCTCTTTATCCCGATTACGTGACCCACGAAATGATAGGTTCCGATCCCGGCACCGTTCTGGGCAGGTTCAGAAAACAGCGTTCGCATTTTCCCTGAAATTTTGTTTGTATTTTACGGAAAAAAGAATTTTCCGGACGGAACCTCGGACGGGTCCGTTCCGGAAGACCCGGCACGTCTTTTTAAGACGCATATCCGTTATTTTCGGAAGAAAAATCCAATCATCCTTATAAAGTAATCAGAGTATATACGCGCCGAAGAGTGAGCGTTGTCTGCGTTCTAGTCGCAGGCTGTTTGACTTCAGATCGCGTGATATTAATGATCTCAAAGTTTACAGAATTAGGAATTTCGGAAGATGTAGCGAGAGCGATGGACGACATGGGATGGGAAGAACCCACCCCCATCCAGAAAACCGCCGTTCCCTACGGTATCAAAGGAAGAGACATGTTTGCCCAGGCGCAGACCGGGACCGGAAAAACCGGATGCTACGGGTCTATAATACTGAGCAATTTCGAATCGGGAAAGAAAACTCCCCAGGCGATTATTCTCGCACCCACCAGAGAACTGGCGGTTCAGGTCTCCGAGGAGATTACCAAGCTGTCGAAGTACACCGGACACGTGTGCATCCCCATATACGGGGGAGCGAGCATAGAGGTCCAGATAAAGAAACTCCGCAAAGGAGCCGACATAATCGCGGGAACTCCCGGCAGGGTGAGAGATATGATGGATCGCCGCGAACTGAATCTCGGCGACATCAAAGCGGTGGTTCTGGACGAAGCCGACCGCATGCTCGACATGGGTTTCATAGAAGACATCGAGTACATTCTCAAGGCGATGCCCTCGGACAGACAGACTCTGCTCATGTCCGCAACAATGCCCGAAGACGTGAAACGTCTCGCGTTCGATTACATGAAATCTCCCAAGGAGATCAGCGTATCGAAAGACGAGGTCGTTCTGGATCTTACGAAACAGTATTACATCTCGGTGGGAAGGCGGAACAAATCCTGGGCGCTCAGCAGAATTCTCGATGCGGATAAACCGAAAGCGATTATTTTCTGTCAGACCAAGAGGATGGTGGACATGCTTATCGAACGTCTCGAGCGCTACAATTACAGCGTGGCTGCCCTTCACGGAGACATGCCCCAGTCCAAGAGGGAAAAGGTTCTCAAAGACTACAAGGACGACAAGGTGCAGATTCTCATAGCCACAGACGTTGCGGCCAGAGGTTTGGATGTGGACGATATCTCGTACGTCATAAACTACGATATTCCCGAAGACGTCGAAACGTACATACACAGAATCGGAAGGACGGGAAGGGCCGGAAAAGAAGGTATTGCAGTTTCTTTCGTGACGGCCAACGAAGAACATCTGATCGGTGAGTTCGAACTCCGCACGGGAATGAAGATAGAGAAAAGAGACGTTCCCGACGGCGAAGAGGGAACGAAAGACACGATACGCAGAGTCGTGGATTTCGAACAGGCCGCGGACGTTTTCGGAATGGTCAAATTCAAAATCAATCTGGGAAAGAATCAGGGTTTCAGCAAAGTTGGCATTTCCGATTTCATTGCCAGAAACGCAAAAATCAGGGATTTCGCCATAGGAAATATCGACATTGGACCGGATTATTCCATTGTCGAAGTGCACAAGGACTTCGGCAGAAGGATAACCATGGATCTGACCAAGGCGTCCTTCGACGGAAAGAGAGTGACCGCCGAAGTGGTCGTCTGATCAGATTTCCAGTACTACGAGGATATCCCCCACCTGTACGGTTTCCACGGCTTTGCCGTCCAGAGTAAGTTCCGTTTCCACCTCGAAGTATTCGGGACCGAGTTCGTAAACCGTACCGTCCGCCTCCAGAGAGGCCTTTCCGGACGAGAGCTGTTTCGCTATTTCCGCCGGGTCCGCCGACGCTATGGCGGCCGCTATGACTTTCGCGGAAGCTTTGAAAGCGGGTCCGAGCTTCGAATGAACGGGTTTGACGCCCTTTGCCGCTTCCTTTATGTTGGCGGATTCGGCGATGATGATTTTCGACGCTTTGACGGTTTCCGAAATATCGTCTCTGGCACATTCCAGAACAGACGCTCCGGGACCCACGAGTTCCACGCACGCGACGGGTGCGTTGAGAGGCATCTTTCTGTCGGATTTCCAGCTGCGGACCGAAGCCACAATGTCTTTCAGTATTTCGCCGGTTTTTTCCGCTTCTTTATCGGTCATAACCGGTTCGGGCCAGGAAGTCAGATGTATGCTCCTGCATTCTTCGAACTGTCTGAACACGGACTGGTACAGATCTTCGGTGACGTGAGGCATGAAGGGTGCCAGCATTTTAACGGAGCCCAGGAAAACCGTGTACAGGGTGTATTTGACGGCGTCGTCGCTGCGGCCTTTGACCATTTCCACGTAGTGGTCCGCGAACTCGTGCCAGACGAAACTTTCTATGATTTTCAGGGCTTTGTCGAACTGATACGTTTCGAAGAATTCCGTGGACTCTTTCACGGTTTCCGAATATCTGCTCAGAATCCATCTGTCGGAGACTCTCAGGGAATCGGGTTTTTCCGTTTTTCTGTCCAGGAAACGTTTTACGAACTGACCCAGATTGAATATTTTGTTGCAGAATTTTCTTCCGCGCACTACGTCCGGTTCCCTGAACGCATGGTCTATTCCCAACGAACACGTTGCGGCGTAGTATCTGAGGGCGTCCGCTCCGTATTTCTCCAGAATGGGTTTCGGGTCGATGACGTTTCCCGCGGACGAGTGCATCGGGGTGCCGTCGGGAGACATGATGAAACCGTTGATCACAACTTCGTCCCAGGGACGTTTCTCCGCAATCTGTTCGGAACGGAGAATCGAGTAAAACGCCCAGGTTCTTATGATGTCGTGGGACTGGGGTCTTATGGACATGGGGAACAGTTTTTCGAAGAGAGCCTCGTCTCTCTTCCAGTAAGTGTTATAGAGGGCGGAACCCGAAGAATCCATCCAGGTGTCGAAAACATCCATACACCCGATCAGTTTTCCTCCGCATTCCGGACATTCGGGAACGGGAGGTTCGTCTTCCGTGGGATCGCAATAGCACATTTCCTCCGTGGCGCATACGGCTTTGCCGCACTTTTCGCATTCCCACACGGGAATGGGCGTGGCGAATATGCGCTGTCTGCTAAGAACCCAGTCCCATTCGAGGGACTCGACCCAGTCCCGGAGTCTCACTTTCATGAACTCGGGGTGCCACTTTATTTCTTCGGCTCTCTGGAGAACCTGCTTTTTGAAATCGAGAGTTTTGAGAAACCACTGGGGAACCTGAAGATATTCCACGGGAGTTTTGCATCTCCAGCATATGGACACCTGCTGGGGGTTGTCTTTCTGTTCTATCAGCGTGCCGTCTTTTTTCAGATCTTCGATGACGGCGGCTCTCGCGTCGGCGACCTTCATTCCCGCGTATTTTCCGGCAAGTTCGGTCATGTGTCCCGTTTCGTTTATGCCCTTTTCCATGGGGAGGTGGTATTTCATGACCCACTCCAGGTCGTCCTTGTCGCCTATGGTGCATATCATCACGTATCCGGTTCCGTATTCCGGATCGACTTTTTCGTCGGAGATGACTTTCACTTTTTTGCCGTAAATCGGAGTAACGAGTTCTTTGCCGATCAGGTGCTGTTTTTCCTTGTCGTCGGGATGTACCGCAACCACCTGGCACGTGCACAGAAGTTCCGGACGGGTGGTTGCAATGACAGCATAATCGTCAGTTCCGGCGATTCCGAATCTGATGAAGTTGAGTTTGTTTACGTTGTCTTTGTATTCCACTTCGGCGTCTGCCAGTGCGGTCATGCATCTGGGACACCAGTTGACCGGGAAGTTTCCTTTGTAAACAAGTCCGCGGTTGAACAGCTCGACGAAGGAAATCTGGGTTATTCTCCTGTAGTACGGAGCGTCCGTCTGATAGTATATGCTGGGGTCCATGGATTCGCCCAGCATTTCGAAGTCGCGGGTCATCTCCGCTATGAATCCGTTGGCGTAATCGCTGCAGAGTTTTCTGTACTCTTTGCGGGGGAGATCCAGTTTGGTGATGCCGTGTTTCTTTTCGACTTTAACTTCGATCGGAGTACCGTTGACGTCGAAGCACAAAGGGAAGAATACGTTGTATCCCCGCATCCTCTTGAAGCGTGCGGCAAAGTCGGATATGGAGTACCCCGTCGCATGTCCCAGATGCAGAGATCCGGATGTGTATCTCGGGGGGTTGTCTATGCTGAACACGGGTCTGTCTGATTCTGGGTCGAAACGATATATTTCCTCGTCCTTCCACATCTTCTGCCAGCGTCCCTCAATGGATGCGGAATCGTACTGTGACATGTCGAACGGGTGACCCTATAAAACAGGGTGTTAAAAAAGGTTGTGAGGTAAAGGGTTTATCTCTTGCGCTGGCGGAAGGAGACTTTCGAATCCTTCATGGTCATCACGGTTTCGGACATCTTTTTCATAAGGTCCGATACGGTTCTGACAAGGTCCCAGTCCACTTCTTTGACGTTGATGGACGTGTTCTCGAGATACAGTCTTCCGGTGACGCTGTACTTCGTCAGCCCTCCGTCGTCGTTGTACTTGGCAACATGGATGTTAAGACTCTGCGGCCTGTACACCTTGTTTATTTTGACGATCTGTTCGCCTATAATCTCGTAAAGAGCATCGGCAACGTTTTTTTCCTCGTCTTCGAGACCGCTGATCTGTATGAACAGCATGTCCCTTTCGCGACAGGCGGAAAGAACTTCGATTATGTCGAACTGGGTCATTATGCCCACGAGGGCTTCTCCGTCCACCACGGGCAGGGTCGAAATGTTCTTTTCGATCATCAGGGCGGCGGCGTCCTTTACCGTGTCGTCCCAGTTGACGGTTATCGGTACAGTGACGCTCACGGATTCCACCGTAATCTGCGCCTTGCTCTTTTTCTGCAGATCGCCGATGGATTTCGCATCGGTTTTCCAGTTGGCGTCAATCACTTCTTTCATGCCCACGACGCCCACTACTTTGTTGGCGTCGTTTATAACGGGAACAGTCAGAGAATCCAGTCTCTTCATGATGTCCAATGCGTCGGAAAGCATGGCTTTAGCGTTCACGCTTTCGACGGGGTTTGTCATAAGTTCCCAGACCTTTATTTCGCCCAGGGCTTTTATTTCCGAGGCGGCCTTGACCAGTCCCGTTCTGGAAACCATGCCCACGAGTTTCTTTCCCGAAAGCACGGGCAGCTGTCTGCAGCAGTTTTTCACTATGTCTTCGGCTATCTCGGTCAGTTTTTCGTTCTTGGATACCGTGGGAAGGCCCCTGATCAGGCTCCTTACTTTGGTATCCAGCTTGGCGCTGCCCTTCTTGAGTACAGCGGTGTAGCTAATCACACCCAAATAATTTCCGTTTTCGACGACCGGTATGTCCTGATAGTTGGTATCTCTCATGACGGACAGGGCGTCGCTGAGCCGATCCTCGGGACTGACAGAGGGGAAATCCGTATCCATGATGTCATCGACGGTGATTCTGTCGATTTGGGATCTCAGCATTGCCAGTTTCTTAGGATCGTCCAGGTCTTTAACTCCCATAACAAAACCTCAGTTGTATTACGCTTTTTCAGACTATAAAGATTGTTTATTTCCGGCTGCATAAATTCCGAAATTCGTAACTCCGGTTCAGAGATCGGAGAACTTCTTTCCGGATATCAGCCCGTTAATCGTTTCGGATACCTTTTCCGCAGGTATGCGTTTCTGGTTTCCGGTATCTCTCTCCCTTATTGTCACGGTGCCTTTCTGCGGGCCCTCCAGGGATTCGTAGTCCACCGTAACGCACCAGGGCGTTCCTATTTCGTCCATGCGGGCGTATCTTTTTCCGATGGTTCCGGACCCGTCATAATATGCTTCGGTGCGTCCCGAATGTACGGAACGGTAGATTTCTTTGGCGAGAACGTCCAATCCGTCCTTGTCCATCAGGGGAAACACTCCGACTTTGATGGGCGCCATTTCCGGCTTCAGTCTGAGAACGGAGTACCCTCTGTTTTCGTCGTAGAAATACGCATGTTCCAGAACGGAATAGAATATCCTGTCCAGTCCGTGGGACGGTTCTATGACGTGGGGAACGACTCTCTCGCCGTTGATTTTTTCCGTGACTTCGGCGGTTTCGAAGTATTCGTCCGTCACTTCGAAAGTTTCGCCTCCGACGTTCAGCGTGAGTTTACCGCCCTTAATATCCTCGGGCGCCATGGCTTCGATTGCGACGGCGATGTCTTTCGCCTTTCCTTTGAATCTGGGCCCCAGATTTTTGTGTCTGGCACGTACCTTCACGTGAGTTACTTCCCTCGGTTCGTCGAAGCTTCTGAAATGATAGAGTTCGGTCTTCGAAAACTCGGAGTGTCTGGAAAGGTCCCAGCATCCTCTGTCGGCTATTCCGGTGACTTCCGTCCATCCGTAGGAAAGTTCCACTTCCGCGTCCCAGCAGTCCGCCGCATAGTGGGCCATTTCGTCCTTAAGGTGCTGTCTGAACCTGAGCCTTGCGGGGTCTACGCCCATGCGCACGAGCATCTGTTTCGCAGTGCAGACGAAATATGCCAGTACCCTGTTGCAGATGATTCCGTTTTCCACTGATTCCTTTACGGTCATCTTTACGGTTCCGCGGCCGTCGTTGGGGACGAGAGTGAGTTCTTCGTTTTCCAGTTCGCCGAATCTTTCCCAGTCTTTGTCGTCGGGATCCACAAAGAGTTCGACTTCCATCATGTTGAACTCTCTCATCCTGATCATTCCCTGACGGGGCGAAATCTCGTTCCTGTATCCTCTTCCGGTCTGAATCACTCCCAGCGGAAGTTTTTCGCGGCCGTATCTGTACAGGTTCTGGAAGTTGACGAAAATACCCTGGGCGGTTTCCGGACGCAGATATCCCACTCTGGCGGATCCCGGGCCTATGTTCGTTTTGAACATAAGGTTGAATTCTTCCACTTTTCCGAGTTCTCCGCCGCATTCGGGACATTTTATTCCGTTTTTAACGAAAGAAGCTTCCAGTTCTTCGGGACCCAGAGTATCGGGATTCTCTTCGCAATCCTTCACCAGGTGGTCGGCTCTGAAGGGAAGACGGCATTCCGTACAGTATGTGATGTAGTCGGAAAACTCGTCCACGTGTCCGGAGGCTTTGAAAACTTCGGCGGGGTTGACGGTTTCCGAGTCGATTTCCACGAAACCTTCCCTGCCTTTGTAAATATCCCTCCAGACTTCGATTATGTTGTTTTTGAGGGAGCACCCCAGCGGGCCGTAGTCGTACATGCCCGCCACTCCTCCGTAAAGTTCGAAAGAAGGCCAGACGAATCCTCTCCGTCTGAGGAGTGCCATAAGTTCGCCGCTGTCTGTTTTACTCATTGAAATTACCGATCAGGGGCTTGAGGACGTCTACGTCGTACACCATTCCTATGAGTTCGTCTTTGGAACCTCTCACGGGAATCTGTCCGAAGTCTTCGGATTTCATCATCTTGGCGATGTCGGATACGGACGTTTTCTTGTATACCGTCGTGGGATTTTTCACCATGAAGTCGGACACCTTCTTGTTCTCGCTGAGGTGTCTGTCGGTTGCCGCGTAGAACAGGGGCAGAACGTTTCTGTATCCTGCGAGGGAGGTGTCTTCTATACCCAGGGCCTTCATCGCTTCGGGGTCTTTGGCCTGGTCGCTGAAGAGGTCTCTGTCAGTGAGTATTCCGACCAGAGTTCCCGAATCGTCCAGGACGGGAACGGCGGTGACGTCGCTGACTCTCATCGCCGATATGGTGTACGAGAGGGGTTCGTTTTCCCAGGCGGTGACGCAGGTCGTGTTCATCGCTTCTTCGGCCGTCATCTTGCTGTCGAGAGCCCTGACGGAATCGAGAAGGTCGGTAGGGGTGACGATTCCCACGAGTTTGCCGTCTTCGGTGACGGGGAGCCTGTGGATTCTTTCCCTGAAGAAGATTTCCGCCGCAACCTCCATGGGTGCTTTGCTGTCAACGGAAATAATGTTTCTCTTCATTATGAGGGACAGCTGGTCCTCTTCGAATTTTCTGAATACATCTCTTCTGGACACCACTCCCACGAGTTTTCCGTCGGAAGATCTTACGACGGGAAGGCCCGTGAGTTTGTTTTTGACCATTATGTTTATTACGTCGTTGCGGCTGCCCGGCACTTCTGCCACTATGGGCGCAACAGTCATTATGTCTGATACCGTTTTCATTGTTTATCAGCCTCGACGGACCTGACCACCATGACCGGACAGTGGGAAGCTCTGACGACTTTTTCGGCCACACTGCCCATGAGGAACTTGGACATACCGGTTCTGCCCAGAGTTCCCATGATAATCAGATCGTACTCTTTGGAAAGTTCAAGTATTGTTTTGACGGGAACGCCTTCTTCCAGGCGGACTTTTACGTCCACCCCCCTTTCTTTCCCCTGCTCTTCCACGTAGGAGAGAGCGGATTCCCCTTCTTTCTTGAGGGTTCTGTACACGTTCATTACGGCCGTGTCCATGGGGACGTTGGTAAAAATCGTCTGGTCAACCACATAGAGGGCGGTAACCTCTGCTTTGCACATTTCCGCAACCTCCAAGGCTTTGATGATTGCGGCTTTGGTGTATTCGCTCCCGTCCGTAGGTACCAAGATTTTATTGAAGACCATTTTCCGTTTCCCTTCCTTTTGCATGCCCGATGCGGATGACGGGTCCGGCGCTTTCAAGGGCACCCTCCGTACCGCCGTGTTCCGAAGGCAGAATCACAATATCGGCTTCCGTGCCGGGCTGAAGCCCGATTCTGTTACCATCATATAATATCTTTCTCCCGTTTCTGGTCATGATATTCCAGACTGCGGAAGAGTCCCCGCCCTGGGCCTCCAGTACACGGACGAATTCCGCGGCTTCGGCGCGCATATCGGGGGCCGAAAGCATGGCGTTGTCCGTTCCGAGACAGATTTCCGCACCGCACTCCTGCATCAGCGCAAGAGGAGGAACGATACCGAAAAAACGGTTGGATCTGGGACAGGAAACTATGGGTACGCCCGCGTCGGCGCATTTCAGAATGTCCGGTTTTCCGGCGGAAGACATGTGCACCAGAAAATCCGGCGAAAGAGAAAGAACGGCATCTATGTCTTCCCTTTTCGCTTCGCTGGCATGGAGAGCGAAGGTTTTTCCCTTTTTTATGACGTAATCGGCAACGGATTCGGCGAATTTTACAGGTATGTCGGATATTCCCGAAAGAGCGATTCCGTCGGCGTATTCCAGTATGGCGTCTATCTCGTTGGGATCGAATTCTTCCGATTCGGGACGGCCGAGTATGAACGCTCCCGGCACCGCTTCTCTGAGCAGTCTGCTTCCTTTTACGCCGGATTCCCTGAAATCCACGAAGGTGTCGATTCCGTTTCCGTAAGACGTTTTGGCGAAATTCCGCATGTTTTCCGCCAGAGTTTCTTCGGAAGATTCCCTCAGATATCTGTGTTTCAGGCCGGAAGGCGGTGCGACCAGTTCTTCCAGGCCGATTCCTTCCGGAATCCGGAGACCTCCGTCGGCGCAGTGGGTGTGGCAGTTTACGAAGGGAAGAGAAATCAGCCCCTGTTTTTCGGGAACTCCGGGACATTTCCCCTCCGAAACCTCGGCTACGGTTCCGTTTTCGATTCCCACGTATCCTTCTATGATTCCGTAGGAAGCTGCGACGGTTCCGGAGAAGTAACGCATGGAAACAGAGAACGCCTGATGGTATTTCCCTGTTGTCCACTTACCGTGCGGCCGTGCCGTGCACAGAAGCGTTGGTCGGGGCCCGCCCGTTCCGCGTAAACTTCAAATATTGATTTTTACTTCGTCATTTCGGTGTTTTCAAATGGTAAAAATCATAGAAGACAACTGCACCGCCTGCGGTGCTTGTGAAGAAGTATGCCCCCAGGACGCAATTGTCGTCGACGACGTAGCAGTAATCGATCAGGATGCCTGCGTAGACTGCGGCGCATGCGTTGATGAATGCCCCTCCGACGCAATCGTCGACGAGTGAATTCATCGGAAAACCCGGCCTTAGGGCCGGAAAAACAATTTTTAAGCTTTTTTTTACGTTTTTGAAACGTTAGGGCGGGCACGTTTTCAGGCCCAGTACGGCTTCTTTGTGAATTTGTATGCCATGAGCACGGCGTTGGTGGCTTCTCCGCATGCCGTGATAATCTGTTTGTACTTTCCGGGATAGGCGACCACGTCTCCGCAGGCGAATATGCCGCGTCTGTTGGTCGACATGTCGGGCGTGACTTTGATCAGTCCGTCGTCCGTAAGATCCAGGCCCCATTTTTTGAGAATGCCCAAATCGGACTTGATTCCGATGTTTATCACCGCAAGGTCTGTGGGAATATCGAAAACTCTGCCGTTCTGTTTCACAGTTACCGATTTGAGATGGTCGGTTCCGTTGAAAGAGACGGTCTCCGCATCCATGACCGTGAGTACGTTGCTTTTTTTCAGATTCATCACGTTGACTTCGTCGGCTCTGAAATCTTTCCGTCTGTGGACTATGGTCGTGTCCGTGACGGAATCGGATATGAGGGCCATCTCTATGGCGCTGTTTCCCCCTCCGAACATGGTGACTTTCTTTCCCACGAGCTCTTCCTTTCCCGGCAGGAGGTAAGTCACTCCTTTTCCGGCGAATTCCTCCTCCCCGGGAACTTCCATTTTACGGGGGGTGAACACACCCATCCCTATGGCTACGATTACGGATTTGGTGCGGTATTCCCCTTTGTCCGTGATTACGATCAATTCCTCTTTTCCGTCGTTGATTTCGAGAACTTTTTCTTTCTCTTTTATTTCGCATTCCAGGTTTTCCGCCTGAGCGTAGAAACGGTCGGAAAGTTTTCTGGCCTGAACGGTTTCGAAACCCGGGAAGTTGTGCACTCCCTTTTCGGGGTAAAGGCTTACCAGCTGCCCTCCGACCCGTCCGGATTCTATAATAAGGGTCTTCATCATCTTTGACCTGGCATAGATGCCTGCCGTAAGACCCGCGGGTCCGGCTCCGACGATGATAAGATCGTAAATCATCCGACTGCGCTATCAGTTATCTATATAAAAAAATGTCTGAGAATCCAGTGTACGATTTACGAAATTCGAAAAAGACCGTCGGAATACCGACGAATGACGGGTGTTTCCCGCCGGCGTACACGGCCCCGCCTCCGTTTTATTAGGTATTTTTTATAACCGTGATGCCATGTCTGAAACGGTGCAAGAAATGGAGGAGAACAATTTCGAAGGCATCCTGCTGAACATGGTTCTGGATGAGATAGACGACTTGATCATAATCCACGATTCCGAGCACACCATCGTATGGATGAACCGTGCGGCCCTGCAGGCGTTCGGCAAAACATCCGAAGAAGTTCTGGGTATCAAGTGTTACCGTCTGTTCGGCAGAACTTCCTGCTGCGGAGACTGCAAAGTGATAAAGATGCATGGCGGACCCACCAACAGTAACAAAGTCCGCCGCATACCCGGAACGGACAAATACTATTCCTGCAGTTCCGTGCCTTACAGGAAAGACGGAAAGGTGAAACTGGTGGTCCAGCACCTGATGCCTCTGGAAAACCCATAAATACACGGCGTACGTTCCGAGGCCCATGGCAGAAATATTCTCCGAATATGCCGCTTTGATCGTCGTATCCGCAGCGTTTCTGGCGATTCTCGCGATATATAACAGGGTAAAACACCGAACGGCATAAGGCCGGCCTAACAGGGTACGTTACATTCCAGTTACGCCCTTCTTGATATACTTTTGATACCATTTAGAAAGCGGTGATAAAATGGTTGCCATACCCAAAGAAGTTCTTGAATTGATGAACGGCAAGGAAACGTCGAAAGTGCTTGTTACGGCCAACGCGTCCGGACAGCCCCATGCGATCGTGTGCGGAAGTTTCGGAACGATAGGTAACGACGTAATCACCGTGGGCGAAATTCTCATGAAGAGGTCCGCGGAATACATGGCGGAGAACAAGAAAGTCGCCATATTGGTTGCGGCGGGCCCCAAGGCTTACGAGATGCAGGCTACCGTAATCGGCCGCGAAGATTCCGGTGCGGATCTGGACGGACTCAACAAGGCGCTTGCGGCGGCCAATCTGAAGGCCAACGCCATTTGGAAATTCAAGGTTACCGCGGTCTACGACGAAGGCGTGGGACCCAACTCGGGCAAGAAGATAGCCTGAACACAAAACAAACTCTTCTCAAACCTTTTCCGTTTTATTATTATATCCGCCGTAAATTCGGTATCCATGGACCCGATCAAAAAGAATGCCAAAAGAGCGAAGATTGCGTTTTTCCTTTCGGCAGCTGCAGCTTTCGTCGGGCTGGGTCTTTATCTGATTGGTTACGTTCTGCCCGGAGTTCTCGTATTCATCCTGGGTCTGTCCGGAATCATAATTTCCTTTGCCGTGCTGAGAGTGGCGCTTCTTTCCGACATGATAATCGAAAGCAAAAAGGCAAAAACAAAGAAAGGAAATAATAAAAAAGTTTGAACGCTCGGATTCCGATTTTCAATCAGTATCTGGTGCGTCCGCGGCGTTCCCTGTCGGCGGGGCGGTGCTTCTGGAAGCAATCCCTGCAGTACACGGGTCTGCCCTCTGTAGGCTTGAAGGGAACCTGGCAGTCGGCCCCGCAGTCCGAGCATTTCGCATCGTACATCTGTCTGGGCTCTCCCCTGTCCCTGTCGTTTCTGTATCCTCTTCTTTCTTCTCCGTAGGCCATATGTTCTACTCCTTTTTGGCATCTAATACGACTTTCCAACAATCCCTTCGGCCGTACGGTCAGCTTTATAGTATGCCTGAGCCCAACATCGGCGTTACGGATATAAAACTTCGTATCAGTCCGCTCCGCCGGAGGTTCCGCAGCCGGGACAGGATTTCATGCCTTTGTATGCAATCATCCGTTTTCCGCACTTCGGACAGACGCCGTCGTCTTCGTTTTCGTAAATTTCTTTGGTTTTCAGATCCCCGTAGGCCCACGCGATAAGTTCCGTGAGTCTGCGGGCCGCATCGGCTTCCGAAGGACCGTAGAATTCCAGGTTGTCCGTTTCGTTGTAGATTCTGATACTCATCTTCTTCAGCGCGGCAAGGACGTTGGTTTCGGTGCGTCTGCTTATTTTCTCCGAAGGGAAAACGTTTTCGCGATATCTCGCGTCTATGTATTCCGTCGATCTGTTCAGGAAACGGTTGTATGAATCTATGTCCGGACGGACGGGATCCGAGAGTATGAGATATCTTTTTTCCCCGAGTTCGGGATACCGGTTTACGATATGTTCCAGCACCTCTTTCAAAGCCTTGCGCATATCGCCTTTCAGATATCCCATGATGCCGCGCAGCTCGTCGATGTCTTCCTTCCGTCCGAAAGCCTTCATGGTTTCGGCGGCTCTGAAGAATTCTTCTCCCCGTCTGTGTTTCAGAATGTCCATAAGTGCCGGGATTCTTTCCTCGGCCGATTCAAGAGCGTTAAGATATCCTATGCAGGCCCCTCTCACTTTTTCGGTATCGGATACGCTCATCTTTCTGATAACGTCGGCGGCGTAAGGTTCTCTCACGTCTGTTAAAAGCATCACCGTTTCCGCGCGGACGTTTTCGTTTCCGTATGAAAGATATCTGCAAATCAACGGGGCATATTCCGGTTCGTAATGCGCGGCTAGCCACCGGTCTTCCGAAATGCCTCCGGGGCGGCCGTATTCGATTTTGTCGATACCGCCCATGAAGCGCTCGAGGTATGCCGCTTTTCCGGCAGACATTGCGTTTATTCCAGATCTTCTCTGGAATCGAGGGCTTTTCTGAGCATAACGGCCTCTTCGTTGGAGAGCGTTACGCCTTTGCCCATTTTGCTTTTGTCGGGAGACCACTCTCTTATGTCGTACTTCGGTTCCCTTCCGTTCCAGCTTATGAGGTTAAGTTCCTTGGTCCATCCTTTGGACGAAGCGGAAAGCTTTGCGATTTCTTCGACGATTTCATATGTAAACTTGTCAGCCATTAGGTCAGCACCTTCCGGTGCCATCTTCATAATAATATAAATAAATGCGCGGGCGGGCCGGGAACGTACGGACGCGCGGTCCCGATGAGTTGGATGTATCTTTGGAGTGAATTTACATAAAATCGTGATAAAAAGGAACAGTTTAAATATCGGGAAACAGTGTTACCTACCTATGTCATTCTTTGACAACCCTAAAAACTTCGGTCTGGCAGCCGTAATCATCGGTATTGTCAGCTTGATAACGGGAATCGTTAACGCGGTAAACGCTGCGATCGCCGACCCCATGCTGGAAGGCGCTCTCGTAGCATCCGTGGGTACCATACTCTACGGTATCCTGATTCTCGGAATCGGACTGCCCATTTACAGGGGCGAGGACACTAACACGCTCAGCATTCTCGGCAAATTCGTCCGCTTCGTCGGAGTGGCCACCATCGTTGTTAACATATTCATCGGTGCCGGTCAGATCGTCGACGGCGACACCGCCGTCGGTGCTACCACGATCGTCGTCGGACTGATTCTCGGTCTGATCCTCATTTGGATCGCCGGAAGGATAGTCGACGGAAAAGTCGACACTCTCGACAGGATCGTATGGATTATCCTCGTTGTCGTGTTCCTCATACTGACGATCTTCTCCCTTGTGGGAATCTTCACCGCCTTCATGGGCGATGCGGAAATACTCGACAAGGCCCTCAGGTCGATCATCAGTCTCTGTGAATTCATACTGTACATCTTCCTTCTTATCGGAGTCCTTTCGGACGACGTCAAGACAAAGATGGGAATGTAAGTTCGCAGAATCGGCAATCCGATCTAAACCTTTTCCCTTTTTTTCCATTTTATGTTTTCTGCGGGTGAAGCATGTTTTTCGTCTGTTTCACGGATTCGTTTCAAAGACTCAGACTTCCGGAAACGTTGTTTCTCCGCACTCATAATACTTATATCGGAGAGACGCTTTTAAAACGTCAAAATACGGTTGGATACTCGAATTGTTCAAAGGAATACTGACGAACGGGTTGTGCTGAAATGGATACGGGACTCGTCGCAACTCTTGTTATACTGATTTTCGCCCTCGTTTTATGCTCCGTATATTTTTCTGTCTCGGAAATGACGTACTCCAGCATGAATTCCATCCGTCTCAAGAAAATGGAATCGGACGGAATCAAGAACGCGGATAAAGCGCTGGCACTGTCCGAAAATTTCGACAAACTTCTGACCACGATCCTCGTGGGCAACAACATCGTGAACATCGCCGCGTCCACCGTCTGCGCGATGCTTTTCACCGAACACCTTATGCCGGCCAATCCGGCTCTGGCAACGGTTCTAGCAACTCTGATCATGACGGTAATCATACTGATTTTCGGAGAGATTATACCGAAAAGCATGGCAAAACGCAACGCCGAGCGTTACGCACCAAAACTCGCTCCTTCTCTGACGTTCGCGTGCACCGTTTTCACTCCGATTACCTGGGTTTTCACCAAGATGACGTCCTTCCTTACCAAGAACTCAGAAGAGGACAACGTAACCCTCACGGAAGACGAACTCGTCGTCATGATAGACGAAATCGAGGAAGAGGGAACCCTGGAGAAAACCGAAAGCAACCTAATTAAATCCGCAATCATTTTCGACGATACGACTCTCTCTCAGGTATACATACCCAGAGTGGACGTAGTGGCCGCCGACAAAGACACGAACATGGACGGGCTGAAAGACATATTCCTCCATGCTGGTTTCTCGAGAATACCCATTTACGACGGAAACATAGACCGCATAATCGGAGTGGTAAACTCCAAAGATTTCTACAGAAGGTATGTGAGCGGAGACAACTTCAACCTCACGGACATCATAATGCAGATTAAGTTCTTCGACGAATCCACCAGCATCGCCGAAGTCCTTTCGGCTTTGCAGAAATCCAAGGTCCACATGGCAGTCGTTCTGGATGCGTACGGAGGAACTCTGGGTATAGTTACCCTGGAAGACATAATAGAGGAGCTCGTGGGCGAGATATGGGACGAAACCGACGATGTCCGTATGCCGGTAACTCTTGAGGCGGACGGTTCGTACACGGTCATCGGAGACGCCAACATATACGACGTGATGGACGAACTGGGTCAGAAGTTCGACGCGGGAGATTATCCCGATTACAACGTAAGCGGTTACATACAGTACATGCTGGGCGGGATACCTTACAGAGGGGCCAGGGTGGATACGGAAAACGTTACGATAACCGTAAAAACCATCAAGGGACGCCGGGTGAAGGACGCGAAGTTCGAAATCAAGGAGCATCCCGAAGAATCCCAGCAAAGTAGTTCCTGAGATTTTCCAGTGCCAGTTCTTTTCTCGAAGGATACGAAGCGACTTTGCAGACTATCGAAATCACGTCCCCTCCGGAACCCGTTTCGTAAGTTCCCAGAACGGCTTTCTGTTTGTCGAGACGCATGTAAAACGTGCAGTCGTCGTCCAGACGTTCCTCGGCTTCGTCAAGCATCCGTTCTATCGACTTTTTTTCTATCCGCGAGAACATTCCGTCAATCAGTTTTTTCTTCTTTATTTCGCAGTCCATTATGACGGTGATGTTTCCGAATTCCCCCTCGCATATGTCTTCGGTCCATTCGGTTCCCACGAGACCGCCTAAAGCTTCGGAAATCTTCTCCTTGTCTTCCGTTGCGAGGCAGAACACCCTTACTCTGACCCAGTGGAAAGTTTCCGTCATTCTTCCTCCGGCTGCTTTTTTTCGGCTTTGGGAAGGAGATTAGCCAGTTCTTCCGCTCTCTTCGAAGATACGGCGACCACC
Source organism: Candidatus Methanomethylophilaceae archaeon (assembly GCA_050944155.1). GTDB lineage: Archaea > Thermoplasmatota > Thermoplasmata > Methanomassiliicoccales > Methanomethylophilaceae > VadinCA11. Next base: position 30,494 of record JBMNQN010000006.1, read on the forward strand.
GAACCGTGGGTGATGAACACGACTCCGGTTTCGCATCCGGCACAGAGATAGTTTCTGTATCTGAGACCTCTGATTCCGATTCCCGCATAGTTTCTGATGCTATTGATGTCTCCGAAGCGGCGGTCCCTGATCTTTTCCATGCGGTATCTTCTGGTTTTCCAGTATTTTATGACGACCGCGTCTTCGTAGACCGACGTTTCGAGATAGAACAAGTATCCGATACCCAGAGTGACGGCGGTTACGGCCGCGAAGACCGCAAAAAACCACGGACTCACCCATCCCAGGGCGGCACACACTCCGATGAAAGCGAGAGTGGGTATCAGGAGAACCGCAAGAGCTTTTCTGGCTATATCGGGAACTACCGGTATTTTTTCGAAGAAAACGGGCTCCATGGGCGCCGATTGGCATTCCAGGGTTAATTATTTTCCGCATTTTCCGGCAATCGGGAGGCTGATGGGAATCTTTATATTATACTTCTTTATTGGAGACCTGTCAGGGCCCATAGCTTAGCCTGGTTGGAGCGCCCGGCTGATAACCGGGAGGTCATGTGTTCGAATCACATTGGGCCCACCATAACCTATCTGGCTCATTTCCCGGAACGCACTTCCGTCCGTGTTGCTTTCTTTCCGGAAATCAGAACCTAAGATTTCTCATAACGTATCTGAGAACGAAAATGTCTTCGAACTTGGCCGAAGGCACAGTTGCCTTTCCGAAAAAGCTGGCACCGTCCCATTTAAGGTCGGAGAGTTCTCTCATCCTCTGCATCATGCTCCCCGTCTCCATGCCGAAACGTTCGTCGAAAAAGTATGCGGTTATCGCAACAGGCACTCCGTTTTTCATGAACAGGTTGACCTTTTTCCAGGTTTCGTCGTTCAGGGTTTTGGAAAATTCGGGAACCAGGGGCCGTATTTCCGCCATTTTCTTTTCGGCAATACCCTGACGCACTTCTATGGGAACCGAAGATATGCCGGCGCGTACTCTGTTCATTATGTATCCCAGATCTCCGGTGAATTCTTTGCCGCACCTGCCGTAGGAAAACAGGTCGGACAGTTCGTTGCAGGTCGACGAGAATATTGTTTCGACAGAAATGTCCCGGGACTGCGGCTGGGAGGCATAGGAAAATGTCTGCTGCGGACTGTTCGTTACAGGGAATCCGCAGTTTGCGCAGAACCTGGCGCCTTCCGGCAGGCTCCTTCCGCATTTCGTACAAAAACCGGGCATAACGGAAGTATTCTTCCGGCATTATATCAACGTTATCGGGTCCGTTTCCCAAACCCGCGAAACGGGTGTTTTCGTCGGACGGGGACGGATTTTTACGTGCTGTGCCACTCGAAAACAGACTGTCCCGAGCGGCAGATACCATGTCTGAGAAAACATAGGAGAACAGAAATTTCCGGCTTTCCGTCAATCGGGATAACCAGCCGGGCAGGAACCGATTAAATCCGTCTTAGACGCGGAACCGGAATAATCGACCGTTGTAATGCTGCAACAATCCTTCCCTACGGCGGCAACATCGGGAAAGGTCCGTATTCGTTCGATGAGTAATATTTCGACAGAATGTCAGAGTGGGCCCGCCCGGATTTGAACCGGAGTCTATAGCTCCCGAAGCTACAAGTATACCAAGCTAGCCCACGGGCCCGACATACGTTGAAGTTACATTCCCGATAAAAAGATGTTGGTCTCCCGCACTCAGTTTCCGGATATCATGCCCCTGAGCACGGTCTGGAGTATTCCGCCGTTAGCCAGATATTCTATTTCGGCGGGAACGTCCGCTCTGCACACGGTATCGAATTCCAGTTTCATTCCGTCTCTGTACGCCGTAACGCGGACGGTGCCTTTGGGTTCCAAGCCTTCCAGGCCTATGTGGAAAGTTTCGGTGCCGTTCAGTTTCAGGGTTTCCGGATTCTGGCCCTCCAGGAACTGCAGGGGAACGATACCCATTCCCACAAGATTCGACCGGTGGATCCTTTCGAAAGATTCGGCTATGACTGCTCTCACTCCCAGAAGGAGAGGGCCTTTTGCCGCCCAGTCTCTGGAACTTCCCGTCCCGTATTCCTTTCCGGCGATGACGATCAGCGGGGTTTTTTCTTCCAGGTATTTCCGCGAGGTTTCGAAAATCGTTCCGGTGCTTCCGTCGGGGAAGAACACGGAACGGCTTCCCTCGGTTCCCGGCACGAGTTTGTTCTTAAGCCTGATGTTGGCGAAGGTTCCGCGGACCATGACTTCGTGGTTAGCCCTGCGGGAACCGTAGGAGTTGAAATCTCTTTCTTTTACTTCATGTGCCAGAAGATATTTTCCCGCGTCGCTGTCGGCCGAGAAGGAACCTGCGGGAGAAATGTGGTCCGTGGTAATCGAATCGCCCAGCTCGGCGAGGCATCTTGCGCCTTCTATGTTTTTGATTCCCGGTTTTTCCGACAGACCGTCGAAGAAGGGCGGGTTTCTGATATACGTTGATTTTTCGTCCCAGCCGAACAGGGGGGAACTGCTGCCGGGAATCTTTTCCCACATGTCCGAGCCTTTGAATATGTTGGCGTATTCTTTGCGGAAGGCTTCCGGCGTCACGTGTTTTTCGATTACTTCGTTTATTTCCCCTTCTTCCGGCCAGATGTCCCTCAGGAAAATCTTCTTTCCGCCGGATTCCCCAATGGGCTCCGTTTCGAAGTCGATGTCGATTCTTCCGGCCAGGGCATAGGCGACCACCAGAGGAGGGGAAGCGAGATAGTTGGCTTTGACCAGCGGGTGTATCCTTCCTTCGAAGTTTCTGTTGCTGGAAGCCACGGCGGCTACGGCCAAATCTTTTTCTTTGATCTGTTTGGAAACACTGTCGGACAGGGGACCGCTGTTTCCGATGCATGTCATGCATCCGTACCCGCAGACGTGGAATCCCAGTTTTTCAAGGTACGGGAGAAGTCCGGAAGTTTTCAGATACTCCGTCACGACCCTGGATCCCGGGGCAAGGGAGGTCTTCACGAAATCTTTTTTCGAAAGACCCAGTTCGCAGGCTTTTTTGGCGAGTATTCCCGCCGCAGCCATGACCGAAGGGTTGGCTGTGTTGGTGCACGAGGTTATTGATGCGATTACCACCGAACCGTCGCCCAACTTCTCCGCGGAGGGTTCCCTTCTGGTTTTTACGTTGAGCTCTTCCAGAGTGGATGCGAAACGTTTCTTCATTTCCGAAAGAGGTATTCTGTCCTGGGGACGTTTGTGTCCCGCAAGGGAGGGTTCCACGGTACTCAGATCCAATTCTATAACGTCGGTGAATTCCGGTTCGCCCTCGTACAGAAGTTTCTGTTCTTCGGCGTACTTTTCGATGACGTCTATGAGTTCGGGACTCCTTCCGGTGAGTCTGAGGTATTCTATCGTTTTGCCGTCGACGGGACAGTATCCCGCGGTGGCTCCGTATTCGGGCGCCATGTTTGCAAGGGTCGCTCTGTCGGCAAGTGCCAGTTCCGAATATCCGGGACCGCAGAACTCCACGAATTTTCCTACCACGCCTTTCTCCCTGAGCATCTGCACGCAGGTGAGGACCAAATCCGTGGCCGTAACTCCCGGCTTAAGTTTGCCGGTGAGTCTGAATCCGATTACGTCGGGGAGCTTCATGTAGCTGGGCTGTCCCACCATGACGGCTTCGGCCTCTATTCCGCCCACGCCCCATCCCAGGACTCCCAGTCCGTTAATCTGCGTGGTGTGGGAGTCGGTTCCGAAGCAGGAATCGGGATATGCGATTTTTTCTCCGTTTACTTCTTTCACGTGGATGAGGGGAGAAAGATATTCAAGATTTACCTGATGGCAGATTCCGTTTCCGGGAGGAACTACGCGGAAGTTCGAAAAGGAACCCTGGGCCCATTTGAACAGGGCGTATCTCTCTCTGTTTCTTTCGAATTCCAGTTTTTCGTTGAGTTTTTCCGCATCGGGAGTACCGGCATAATCGGTCTGTACGGAGTGGTCTATCACCAGATCGACGGGAACGAGCGGGTTGATTGTTTCAGGGTCGAGTCCCATTTTTCCCACGGCGGCTCTCATGGAAGCGAGATCGGCGACCGCCGCTCCCCCGGTAAGGTCCTGAAGGAGAACTCTGGCGGGAATCCACGGTATGTCCTTGTCGGAATTGCCGGAGGGGTTCCACGACGCGGCAGTGATAACATCCTCGTCGGAAATCAGTTTTCCGTCCCTCTGTCTGAGCATGGATTCGGCTATGATTCTGACGGAATAGGGCATCTTGGAAAGGTCTTTTATTATTCCCTTTTTCTCAAGTTCCCTGAGGCTGAATACAGTTACGTCTCCCATTTCCGTTTTTATCTTTTTTCTGCAGTTGCCGATTTCCATGGACGACGGATAACTGGACTCCGTATATGTAACTTAACCGGAAATCAGTTTTTTTTCAATAAGGATAATATAAATAACGGCATGGCGGAAAGCATGATCGACGCGGACATTCTTTACTGGATTCACGCCAGCCTTTCTTCCGGCGCCATGGATGCGGTTATGAAAGCCGTTACAATGTCCGGAAATTACGCCGCGGTCTGGTTAATCGTGTCTGCCGTCCTCATACTCAGGAAGCCGACCAGGAATGCGGGGACCGTCATGATTTTAGCGTTGGTTGCGGGACACGTTCTGAACGATTATGTAATCAAAGAAATTGTGGCAAGACCCAGACCCTTCGTGGAAGACCCGTCGATAGTTCTGATAATAGATCCGCCCGGCGGGTATTCTTTCGCTTCCGGCCACACCGTCAAAGCGTTCGCCGCAGCCTTTGCTCTGTTCATATACGAAAGGAAGTGGGGAAGCGTCGCGTTATGTTATGCAGCGCTTATGGGATTCTCCAGGATGTATCTCTGTATCCATTATCCGTCGGACGTTGTTGCGGGAGCGTTCATAGGAATATTCTGCGCTCTTCTGGTGTATTACATTATGAAAAATGTGGATAAGAGGTTTGAAGTTTCTTCCGAAGGCGGATGAATCACTCGTCCCATTCGGCGAAGAGCTTTGCGATTCCTTTTTTGGCCGTGGACCAGCAGGGAACTCCGCCGGTGAGTACGGCAACGTTTACGGCTTCGAGAATCTCTTCTTTTGTCGCGCCGTAGTTTTTGGCCACCTTCGCCTGGGGGTATACGCAGTCTTCGCACATCCTCACGCACACGCAGGACAGGGCCATCAGTCTTTTCGTCTTCTTGTCGAGGGCTCCGTCTTCCACGAGGACTTTGTCCATACTGTGGAGAAGGGTGATGAGTCCGGGGTCGAGCTCTTTGATGGCTTTGAGGGTCTCGGGTGCGAAATTACCCATGTTTCTGCACATTTCCCCGAATTTCTTTTCGCCTTCCGCGCAATCCTTTTCCTTGTTTTTGCACTGCATGATTGCGAACCGATGCGCACACACTTTAATTTATGGTTGTCACGCGTATTCGGGTGACATTCCGAAAGCAGCCATCTCTTCTCTTACGGTTCTGCGCAGGATTTCGAAATTTTCTTCGGAATTGGCGGCTATGAACGGCCCCTCGTTTTCGAAAGATTCTTTTCCGTTCATGGAACCGCAGAATCCTCCCGCCTCCCTGAGGATGAGGCCTCCGGCCGCGTGGTCCCAGGGCTGAAGATTCGCTTCGTAATAAATGTCGATTCTGCCGTGTGCCAGCAGACACAGTTCGTATGCTGCGGTTCCGAAGCGTCTGATGTCTTCGCACAGGGGCAGAAGTCTGCGGGATACGCCGAAACACATTTCCGCGAATTCTTTTTTGTAGGCGCTCCAGGAGGTACAGAACATGGAGTTGCTCAGAGGCCTGGAGGAAACCGAAAGTCTTTCGTTTCCCAGGAAGGATCCCTTTCCCGCTTCCGCTCTGTACATTTCTCCGGTGTAAGGCTGGTATACTACGCCCGCAACGGTTTCGTTTCCTTCCCTGAGGGCGACCGAAACGGTGCTCATTTTCAAATCTCTGGCATAATTGGACGTTCCGTCTATGGGGTCCACGATCCAAACGGTTTTTCCCGGCTGTCCGTGTTCAGATTCTTCGCCTATGAACGATGAACCTTCGACCAATTCCGTTAGTTTTTCTCTAAGAAAAGCCTCCACCTTAAGATCGGCGGTGGTCACAAGATTTTCCCGGGTTCCCTTGGTGCGTATGCCGAGCCCCGTCCGGTCCTTCATTATTTCCCCCGCTTCTTCGACGATGTTCAGCAGTTCTTCCATCATGCTTCCCCCTATGCCGGCGGAATTATATCCTTTTGACTGACGACTTTTTTTAAATTTGCAGGCGGATACCGTTCCGATGGACGACAGACAATGGCATGCGCTGGTCGACAACATAACTTTGGTGCAGCGCAACCTTTACAATAACAAAATTCCGGTTCTGATACTTCTGGAAGGATGCAGCGGAAGGGTTCTGGGAAGGGTATCCGGAGACCTGCTGGAAAAATTCGAACCCAGAGGTATGAAATACCATCATTTCGACTCCGAGAACCGTTGCGGTCCGAAGGGCAACATCTCTTTTCTTGCAAATACTCCGTCGAAAGGACAGATTGCCATATACGACAGAGGATGGTATTCCACCATAGCGGAAAGCCTGGAAGACGCCCACTGCGAAGAAATAGACCGCATGGTTTTCGAAACGAATACCTTCGAAAGATATCTCGTGGACAACGGCGTGCTTCTGATCAAACTGTTCCTTTTCGCCGAAGAGGACGAACTGGAGGGTCTTCTGGACGCTTTCGGAGAACGCCATAAAAAGAAATCCATTCTGAACGACGACCACATAGACGCGGAAATCTACTGCGGCGAGAGAATGAAGGACGTCATAAGGCGCACGGACACCGACATAGCCAAGTGGAACATAATACGCATCGAAGACCCGGAAACCACCTCCTACAACAGCATATATGCGATATGCCAGTCGATGATCGAGTCGGTAAAAAATCCGGTGTTTTCTCCCATACACTATCAGAACCCCAAATGCGGAAACCCGAGGATATACGCGGATCTGTCTCAGAAGGCCGAGAATTACAAAGACAAAATGGACGAGTACTACCGGAAACTCAAAAAACTGCAGGGCGAACTGGCGGTCAGCGACAAAGCCCTGGTGGTGGTTTTCGAGGGATGGGATGCCGCGGGCAAAGGCGGAAGCATCAAACGTCTGGCACATGCGCTAAATCCCAGAGGTTACACGGCGGTTCCCATAGGCGTTCCGACCGATGAAGACAAAGATCACACATACCTCTGGAGATTCTGCTCCCATCTTCCCACGGACGGCCGCATAACCATATTCGACCGCAGCTGGTACGGAAGGATGCTGGTGGAACCCATAGAGATGTTCTGTACCCACGAAGAATATCTCCGTTCGGGAAGGGAGATAAACGGATTCGAACGGTCGATGGTGAATTCCGGAATAATTCTCGTGAAACTATGGATGGAAATAAGCAAAGCCGAACAGCTGAACAGGTTTAACGACCGGGTCATCAACCCCATGAAAAACTGGAAGATTACGGACGACGACTGGCGGAACAGGGAGAAGTGGGACATTTATTCCGAATATGTGGACAGGATGATCGAAACCACCAACACCCCCGACGCTCCCTGGACGGTCGTGGAATCTGAAAACAAAAAATTCGGCCGCCTGAAGGTTCTGGAAACCGTGATACGGGCGCTGGAAAAGAATCTCTGAATTCGGCAATCGACGTTTACGGTATTCGACATTCTTAAATAATACTCGGTCGGTGAAGCCTCGATGGTCAGCGAACTGAGCGAGAAAATCGCCGGCGAAATCGCCATGTCGAACGAACCCGGCAAGACGATCAGAAAGTGGAGAGAGGAGTTCGGACTCTCCCAGCAGCAGCTTGCCGACGAGATGGAGATTTCCAATTCCGTCATAAGCGACTACGAATCCGGAAGGAGAAAATCCCCCGGAGCGGCTGTCATAAAAAAGATGGTGGAATCCTTCATCAAACTGGACAGGGAGGCGGGTTCTCCGGTGGCATCCAAATTTCTTCCGGGCGTGAAAACCGAATGCATCATCGCCATGGAAGAGTTCGAGGGAGGGGTCGGTTACGACGAGTTCACGGAAGCCATTTCCGGACGGAACCTGAACACCGACCGCACCCCGTCCAAAAAGATTTACGGATTCACCATAGTGGATTCCGTGAAGGCGATTCTCAATCTCGGCTCCGAAGACTATCTGAAAATATACGGATGGAGCATAGAAAGGGCTCTGATTTTTACCAACGTGCACTTCGGAAGGTCTCCCATGGTTGCGATAAGGGCACACCCCCTGACTCCCGCCATGGTTGTCTACCAAAGGCCGGAGAAAGTAGATCCTCTGGCCGTAAAACTGGCAAAACTGGAGAACATACCGTTGGTGGTCAGCGACCTGTCCGTCGAAGACATGGTCAGACGCCTGAATAAAATCAAGGAAGGGAACTGAATGGAAGCAGGAATAGTAAGTTACGGCGCGTACGTACCACGCTACAGAATAAAACCCGAAGAAATCGGGAGAGTTTGGGGCGTGAACGGAAAAGCAATGGGAGCAGGACTGAAAATCGAACAGAAATCGGTTCCGGCTCCCGACGAAGATGTTGTCACCATAGCGTCCGAAGCGGCAAGATACATGATGGCCAGAGTGCCTGACGTGGATCCTAACGAAATAGGAGCCGTTTACGTCGGTTCGGAGTCTCATCCGTACGCGGTTAAGCCCACGTCCGGAATAGTCGCCGAAGTGATCAGAGCCACCCCGGCTCTCACCGCCGCGGACCTCGAATTCGCGTGCAAAGCGGGAACCGCCGGGATACAGATATGCCTGGGTCTCGTCGGTTCCGGAATGATGAAGTACGGAGTGGCCGTGGGAGCGGACACCTCCCAGGGAGCTCCCGGGGACGCTCTCGAATACTCGGCTTCCGCCGGAGGCGCCGCGTATCTCATAGGAAAAGACAAAGTGATAGCGAAAATCAACAAAACGCTGAGCTTCACAACCGACACCCCCGACTTCTGGAGAAGGGAAGGACAGCCCTACCCCATGCACGGAGGAAGGTTCACGGGAGACCCGGCGTACTTCCGCCATATAATCTCATCGAGCAAGATGCTCTTCGAAGAATGCGGAACCAAACCCGAGGATTACGACTACGCGGTTTTCCATCAGCCCAACGGAAAGTTCCCCGAGAGAGTGGCTAAAACTCTGGGATTCACCCCCGAACAGATAGAGTACGGTCTCCTGACTCCCCGTATCGGAAACACGTACAGCGGAGCGGTGCCCCTGGGTCTCGCCAATGTTTTGGATAAATCAAAACCCGGAGACAGAATATTCGTCACGTCCTACGGTTCCGGCGCGGGAAGCGATTCTTTCGACATTACCGTAACCGACGAGATGAAAAATTACAGAAGAGAGAACGCGCCGGTGCTGGAGAAAGTCATCTCCGACCCGGTGTACCTGGATTACGCCCTGTATGCCAAGTTCAAGGGCAAGATAGTTATGCCGGAGTGATAAAATGAGAGAAGTAGCAATCGTAGGAACCGGAATCACCAAATTCGGAGAACTCTGGGACAAGTCTTTCAGAGCCATAGGCATCGAAGCGGGAATCAAAGCCATCGCCGACGCAGGAATGTCCGGGTCCGAGGTAGACGGCGTTTTCATAGGAAACATGTCTTCCCGTTTCATTAACCAGCAGCACATCGACGCTTTGATTGCGGATTATTCGGGAATGGCCACGAAGAACGTTCCCGCAGTGAGGACAGAAGCCGGAGGGGCTTCGGGCGGAGTGGCATTCAGACAGGGAGTCATGGCCGTGGCCTCGGGCATGCACGACGTGGTGCTCGTAGGAGGCGCGGAAAAGATGACCGATCTGGACGAAATGAGCACCGCATCCGTCATGGACAGCACCGCCGACGCGGAGTGGGAAGCTTCCATGGGTCTGACCCTGGCTTCGCTTTACGCGATGATAGCCAGACGCGTAATTCACGACGGTATAGCGACAAGAGAAGAGATAGCGTCCATGGCGGTTCTCGGACACGCCCACGGAGCGTTCAATCCCAACGCGCAGTACAGAAAACCGATCAAACTCGAGACGGTTCTGAGGTCCGGAGCGGTCGCCGAACCTCTGGGCATGTTTGACTGCGCTCCGTACTCCGACGGAGCGGCGGCAGTGGTTCTCGTTCCTCTGGAAGAAGCGAAAAAGATGGGCGCGGATTACGTAAAAGTTTCCGCCGTCAGCCAGGCAAGCGACACGCTGGCACTGTTCCAGAGAGAAGACATAACTTCGTTTAAGGCGACGTCAGTCGCGGCCGAGAGGGCGTATAAAATCGCGGGAATAAAACCCAAGGACATCAACGTTGCCGAAGTTCACGACGATTTCACCATCGGAGGAATACTGGCACTTCAGGATCTGGGCTTCTTTAGGAAAGGAGAGGCGGGAAAAGTCGTGCTGGAAGGAAGGGTCGGACTCGGAAACGACCTCGTGGTAAACACCTCCGGAGGCCTCAAAGCCTGCGGATATCCCGTGGGAGCGTCCGGAGTGGCGCAGGTCGTGGAAATCGCGGACCAGCTCAGAAACCGTGCCGGAGACAGACAGGTCAAGGACGCAAGATACGGTCTGGCACAGTCGGTGGGCGGAACCGGTTCCGCCGTAACCGTCAGCATACTGGAGGCGATGTAATGGCAACGGTAGCGAAAGAGTGGAGAGAGATACCCGGAAGGTACAACCTGGAAGGTTCCGAATGCGGAAACTGCGGAAGGAAATATTTCCCCAAGCGCGACATGTGTCCCCACTGCAGAAGAAATGGATTCGGCAAAATGCATCCGTACAAAGTTTCGCCCAAGGGCGAGATTTTCACGTATTCCGTTGTGCACGACGCCCCGGAATCCTGCGGAATGCTGAAGCCCTACGCGGTAGCGCTGGTGAAGACGGACGACGGCCTCCTGATTGCGGGACAGGTCGTGGACGTCAACCCCGAAGACGTGAAAATCGGAATGCCGGTGAGGGCGGTTCTCCGCAAACTCGGGTCGGACGGACCTGCCGGAGTTCTCCATTACGGGTTCAAATTCGTTCCGGATCTGTGAAAAGATCCGAACCAAACCTTTTCCTTAATTTTTCATAACGTCCACGGACGCCACGTGTTCCAGCACAAGCTCCGTGTACGGAATTCCGCATTCTTCCAATCCCATGTTGCGTGCGGAAACTTCGTCGCATTCGATAAGCGAGTCGTCGCGAATGGCGTTCAGTTTCTCCGGTATTTTTCCCTTGAAACCGTTTATGACGAGAATTACAAAGGAATTCTGACCCTCTTTCGGACTCATTTTGGCGATGGCCTTTCCCACCTGTCTGTCCGCCGCCGCATAGAGTATCGTTTCCGAGAGAATATTTTTGGAACGGTTCGTTTTTTTCGAAAAGGCTCTTTCCGCGTGGAGATAGGCGGAAACAAGATGGTCCTTTCCGCACACGTAATCCGGATCGAAAATCACCGTTTCCATACCTTCGGAGGCGAAACATCTCCCTATTTCTTCGGGAGTTTTTCCGCAGCGTATGCCCATTACGGCGATTCCGTCCATAAGTTCCCGATGGACGTCCTCGGAATAAAGTTTATCAAAGACTGCGCGGTACTCCGCCGTAGCGGAATCATTCGGGGACGCGTTTCAGATGAAAAACGAATGGATAAAAGTGGCCGCGCCTGCGACTACGTCTAACATCGGACCGGGGTTCGACACCTTCGGACTTGCACTCAAGGAACCTTATGACACCATCGAGGGAAGAATAACCGAATCCGGAATTTCGGTTCTGGAAATCACCGGACCCGGAGCGGACAGCATTCCGAAAGAGCCCGAAAGAAATTCTGTATGCATAGCCGCCGAAGAAGTCATCAGAAGATCCGGCGAAAAGTTCGGCATTGAGTTCAAAATACACAAAGGCATCAGACCGGGAAGCGGACTCGGTTCGTCCGGAGCGTCCGCCGCTGGAGGAGCCTACCTGGCGAACATAATGTGCGGAGAAAAACTCAACAAAAGCGAACTGGTTCTCTGCGCGGCCCATGCCGAAGACGTAACTTCCGGCGGATTCCACGCGGACAACGTGGCTCCGTGCATTATGGGCGGATTCACCGTAATAAGGTCTTACGAGCCTTTCGACGTCATAAAAATCAATCCCCCGGAGGATCTGGGATTCGTCGTAACTCTTCCGGAAATTTACGTAGAAACAAAGGAGGCCAGAAAAGTTCTCCCCAAGGAAGTCCCCCTCAAACATCTGATATTCCACGCCGGAAACGCCGCAGCCCTGACTTACGGAATGGCCGTGGGGGATCTGAAACTCATAAGCAGGTCCGTTCAGGATCTGATTTCCGAACCCAACAGGGCGAAGCTCGTACCGTACCTCAAAGAAGCCGAATCCGCCGCACTCTCCCACGGGGCGCTGGCGGCCTTCCTCGGAGGTTCCGGACCGTGCATAATGTCCTTTTTCGACAAGAGTACGCATGACGGAAACGTAATCGCGGAAAGCACGAAACAAATCTACGACGACGCGGGTATCGGGTGCAAAACGTGGGTGACCGACTGCGGCGAAGGATGCAGGAGAATCTGAAATGAGCAATCACAAAGTAATATGCTGGGACTGCGGCGCGGAAGTCGACAATCCCTTTGTAAGTAGATGTACGAAGTGCGGAGGTCTCCTTACCGTCAGGATGGATTTGGACAAAGTCCGCGGAATGAAACCTTCGGACCTTCGGAACAGGCCTCTGGGAGTCTGGAGATACGCGGAATTCATGCCCGTCGACCCCGCTCACAAAGTGTCTATCCAGGAAGGCGGAACCCCCCTGTACAAAACGGATGCGCTTGCGTCCAAAGCAGGTCTGAAGGAGATGTTCATCAAATTCGAGGGACTCAACCCTACAGGATCTTTCAAAGACCGCGGGATGACCGTAGGAGTTTCCCACGCCAAAGAACTGGGAGCCGAAGTCGTCGGATGCGCTTCGACCGGAAACACTTCCGCGTCCCTTGCGGCATACGCAGCCAAAGCCGGAATGAAATGCGCCGTTTTCCTCCCCTCGGGAAAAGTCGCGGCGGGAAAGCTTGCGCAGGCGCTCTTTTACGGAGCAAAAGTTCTCTCCGTCGACGGCAACTTCGACGACGCTCTGGCACTTGCGATAAAGATGTCCGAGGAGAGGAAAATCTACCTTCTCAATTCCATAAACCCGTACCGTCCGGAGGGTCAGAAATCCGTTCTTTTCGAGATTATGGATCAGCTTGATTACGATATTCCGGACAGAATAGTTCTCCCCGTGGGCAACGCCGCCAACATCTGGGCCGTTTACAAAGCGCTCACGGAACTGAAAGAAGTGGGCTGGATCGACAGGATGCCCATGCTCACCGGAATACAGGCTGAAGGTGCGTCTCCCGTGGCACGCGCTTTCGGAAAACACAACGAAGATTTCGTACCCGTGGACAACCCGGAAACCCTGGCCACCGCCATACGCATAGGCAACCCGGTCAGCGGAAGGAAAGCTCTTGCGGCTATATACAACACCGGAGGATATTCCGCAACCGTCACGGACGACGAAATAGTGAACGCCCAGAAAGCGATAGCCAGAAACGAAGGTGTATTCGTGGAACCCGCTTCCGCCGCGTCCGTCGCCGGAATATTCAAGCTGAGGGAACAGGGAATAATCGGAAAGGACGAAAGAGTCGTCGCCATATGCACGGGCAACGGTCTCAAAGACCCGGACACCGCCGTGAAATACAGCGAACCCCCGATTAAGTGCGCCAACTCCGTGGAAGACGCGGAACGCATACTCTCTCAGTGACCGAAATCGGAAAGGTTCAGCTGTTTGGATGTTTTCGGGTCCGACATTTCGGAGAACATGGCATCCATGTCCTCCTCGTCGGGACCCTCTTCGGGTTCGGGAACGGTACCCGAAGAGCCTCCCGCCTGGGCTTTGAGACTTTTGGCCAGGGCCGGACCTATGCGGATTATTTCCGCAAGTTCGGTTTCGTCCGCCGACATTATGTCGGACCGTTTTCTGAATCCGCTGTCGTAAAGGATTCTGGCTCTTGTTCTTCCCACCCCGCGGAAGGAAACCAGATCAATCAGCTCTTCTTTTATTCCGTATTTTATGCGGGTGAGCAGGGGACGTATCGTTCTGATGGCGTCGGGGTTGAATATGTATGCGATTTCGCTCATGGAGTACATTATCCAGTCCATCATATCCGCTCTGGAACGTATGTCTCCCGGACCTATTCCCAGGGTTTCGGTCATAACGTCTTCCGGCATCTCGTTGATCCAGTCTTCGGTCATCGCGGCCACTTTGAGAGATCCTCTGAACAGGTCGTAATTGTAGTACTCGTCTTCGAAGGGGTCGTAAAGCAGACTGCCTTCGCAGTCGTCCTCCAGAGCCGCGAGTCTTGCTTCGTCCGCTTTTTTGGGATACAGTCCCATCACGTCGGGAGTGAGGGCGGCGGCAAGAAGTATCTGGAACGCGTCCGTGTTTTTATCTATCTTCTTTACGGCGGTTTTCAGTATAACCGCGGATTTGGGGTCTATGTACAGATCGGATATCCTTTTTCCGAAGGGAAGTATTCTCACGTTCTCTCCGTTCTTCTCTATCATCTCTTCCCGCGCGAGGAAATCGGTGACGCTTTCCACGACGCCCTCGATTCCGTAAAGTGCGGAAGTGCTTCCGTAAAACGTCGATTTAAGAAATTCCACGATGCTTCCGTCGCTGTCCGCATCGCCCGTCGCTATAAGACCCAGTATGTGTCCTCTGAGAACTTTTTCGTTTCCCAGTTTCGATGTAAGACGTTCTGTGTCTTTCATAATATAGTCGTACATCAGGCGGTCGCTGTCCGCATGGTTTTTGGCTATCAGAACGGCTTCGCCGTAGGGGTCGTATCCGGGTCTTCCCGCCCGTCCGCACATCTGTTTTATTTCCATGACCGAGACGGGAACGTTTCCCACGTTGCTTTCGAATCTTCCCGTGTCTCTGACGATGACCCTTCTGGCGGGAAGGTTGATCCCGGCCGCCAGAGTGGGGGTGGCGGTTATGCACTTTATCTTTCCGGAACGGAAGCCGTCTTCAACGTACTTTCTCTGTCTGAAGGTGAGTCCCGCGTTGTGGAACGCACTTCCCCGGGAAACGCATTCCGCGAGTTTTCTTCCCAGGGCGGTGGGTTCGGAACCCCCTTCGAGAAGTTTTCTGTCCTGCTCCGACAGAACGGAATCGTAATGATTTTTCATTTTATCGGCGATTCTGGAAGCCACCGCTTCGGTGGAACGTCTGGAATTGACGAACACCACGCACTGACCTCCCTCGGAAACGGTCTGTTTCACCAGCGCCCATATTTCGTCTTTTTCCGGAGGGACGTCTCTGATTTTCATGTCGTCGAATTTTATTTCCCCGTCGAAGTACACCCCTTCCCTGAGGGGAACCGGACGCCACGTGTCTTTGACGAGATCCGCTCCGATCCACATAGCCAGATCTTCTGCGTTGCTTATGGTGGCGGAAAGGGCGATGACCTGAAGTCCCGGATTTCTCAGAATGAGTTTCGTAAGAGCCACTTCCAGGGTGGGACCCCTGTCCGGATCGTGTATCATGTGGATTTCGTCCGCAATCACGAGTCCCACGGAATCTATCCACCTGCTTCCGTGGCGTATCATGGAATCCGCTTTTTCGGACGTGGCAACGATTATGTCGGCGTTTTCTATCCCGCTCCCGTCGGAATCAAGGTCTCCCGTGCTCATCGCCACGCTGAATCCCAGGTGGGCGAATTCTTCCAAATCTTCTTTCTTCTCGGAAGCCAGGGCCTTGAGCGGCACTATGTAAAGCACTCTTTTCTTCTCTTCGAGAACTTTTTTCAGAGCCGGAATGTATCCTATTATGGATTTTCCGCTGGCTGTGGGAACGGAAACCACAAGGCTCTTTCCTTCAAGTGCCAGAGGCAGAGCTTTTGCCTGCGGGGGATGCATTTCGACGAAACCCCCGTCCCTGAGAGCATCGGCTACATTGTCGGGAATGTCGAGTTCGTCGAATCTCATGGTTCCTCATAAGCGGACAGATTATTAACCTGTTCTCCGGGTTCTTCCTCGTAACAGTTTATTATCTGTACGGGATACCCGTCTCCGATGGACAAAAGATTGTTCCTGGTGCTGGCGGCCGTTCTTCCGCTTATCGTTCTTCCGCTTTCCGTATCCCTGGAATCCGACGCGGCCGAACCCTTCGATTACGGTTCCCAGCTGGACCCGGAATCCAAATCGGTTTACGACGTTTGCGTGAATCCGTACAACGGAGCGAACCCTATGAACAGGACATGGGACAATCCGACTCCCCTGCTTCCGGAAGTCGGCGAAGCCGCTCTTAAAACAGGAGCGATCGCGGCTTTCCTGGACCACCCCGACTATTTCTGGCTGTGGAACGTTCCTTCAGGAGTCGAAAACGCCGTCATTCAGGAGGACGGAAAAATCAGATTCGTTCTTCCCGAGGTGGACACGGTTTACAGATCGGAAAAGGTCGGATGCGTGAAAGAGATGTACGATTTCGCCGACGGAATGATAATCAGCGAAAAAACATCGGTTTACGATGCGATGAAACTGATAGACCGCAAACTCCGCGATAAATCCGTTCTTACGGATGCGGAAGAAGAACCCCTTGCGGACACCGCTTACGGCGCCATCGTTCTCGGAAAAGCCAGCAGTCTGGGTTTTGCGGCTGCCCTTAAATACTGCGCGGAAGTCAAAAACGTCGCCGGTACGGTCGTGATTCCGGGAACTCTGAACAGCATCGAAAAATCGGAACCCCACTTCTGGAACGCCGTCCGCGACGGAGAGGGGTGGTATGTGACGGATATCGCTCTCAACAAAGCAAGCGATACCGATTACTATCTGATGAAGGCGCACAACGAATACGGTCTGAACACCGATTATACGCTGTCGGCGTCCCATCAGCCCGGAGTCGATGTTTACGCAGAATCCATGTATTCGCTGAAAACTCCGGAAATCTCGTTCAGAGCTCCTTCCGATCCGCCGGAACCGACGTTTTCCGAAAGCTACGGTTCGGAGATAGTGTTAATAGCGATGGTTGCCGTTCTCTGTGCAATAATGATTTACGCGATAAGGAACGCGTAAGAAAAGTCAGTTAGATAAGTTTATATAAAAGAACATACTAAGTTCAGATGAGGTTTCCGGATGGAGAATAAAAAAGAGGAAAAACCTACCGACGAGCCCATCGAGGAGTGGGTGCAAAGGCAGACTTTCAGGTCCACCGAAGAAATTCCCATCCCCGAGAAGATGGCGGACCGCGTAATAGGGCAGGACGATGCGGTCGAAGTCATGCGCAAAGCTGCCTTCCAGAAGAGACACGTTATGCTCATCGGCGAACCGGGAACGGGAAAGTCCATGCTCGCCAACTCCATGGTGGAGTATCTCCCCCCGGAAGAGCTTCAGGACGTAGTCGCCTACCACAATCCCGAAGATTACAACGAGCCGAGGATAAGGACGCTTCCGGCCGGAAAAGGAAAAGCCATAGTCGCGGAACAGAAACTTCAGGCGAATATCAGAAAGAACCAGAAGAACACAATGTACATCTATCTGTCCATATTCCTTCTTCTGATGGGGGCCGCAGGCTCCATTATTCTCAAGAACTGGACGTTCATGCTCATCGCCCTGTTCTCCGTGTTCATAATACTGCTTCTGTTCAGAAATCCCAACCAGAGGAACGAAGTGATAATCGTTCCGAAAGTGATAGTGGGACACGATTCAGGGGAAATGCCGCCGTTCATAGATGCGACGGGGGCACACGCGGGCGCATTGCTGGGAGACGTAAGACACGACCCGTTCCAGTCGGGAGGTCTCGAGACTCCTTCCCACGACAGGATCGAGGCGGGAGACATTCACAAAGCCAACAAAGGCGTTCTTTTCATCGACGAAATCAATGTTCTTAAAATGGAGTCCCAGCAGGCGCTTCTCACTGCTATGCAGGAAAAGAAGATGTCGATTACGGGACAGTCCGAAAGGTCCTCCGGAGCATTGGTCAAGTCCGAGCCCGTACCCTGCGACTTCATTCTCGTCTGCGCCGGAAACCTGGACGCTCTCCAGGGAATGCACCCGGCACTCAGGTCCAGGATAAGAGGTTACGGTTACGAAGTCTACATGCGCAACACCATGAAGGACACCGACGAAAACCGTATGAAACTCGCAAGATTCATCGCTCAGGAAGTCAGAAAGGACGGAAAAATCCCCCACTTCGACAAATACGCCGTGGGCGAGATAATCAGAGAAGCCCAGAGGCGTGCGGGAAGACGCGGAGAACTCACCCTGAGACTGAGAGAATTGGGCGGTCTGGTCCGCGTTTCCGGAGACGTTGCCGTAAAGAGAAAAGCCAATCTGGTCACGAAAGACGATATACTCGCCGCCAAGAAATCCGCCAGAGGTCTGGAACAGCAGATCGCCGACCGTTACGTGGAGGCCAACAAAACGTATTCTCTGTTCAATACGGACGGCTCCGAGGTTGGAATGATTAACGGTCTGGCGGCGATGAACTCCGGTTCCGAAATGGCGGAATACGCGGGAATAGTTCTTCCTATAGTTGCGGAAGTCACCCCCGCCCAGACGAAGAAGGGCGGACGCATAGTTGCGACGGGTCAGCTGGGTACCATAGCCAAGGAAGCCGTCGACAACATATCCGCGGTCATCAAAAAGTACACGATGACCAACCTGACCGACAGCGACATACACCTTCAGTACGTGGGAACCTACAGCGGAGTCGAGGGAGACAGTGCGTCCATTACCATGGCCACAGTCATAATATCCGCAATGGAAAACATACCCATACGTCAGGATCTGGCTATGACCGGAAGTCTGAATGTGAGGGGACAGGTTCTTCCCGTGGGTGCCATAACGGCCAAGCTGGAAGCTGCCGCGTCGGCGGGAATGAAAATCGCGCTGATTCCGGAAAGCAACGTCAAAGACGTGCTCATCGAAGACAGATACTACGACATGATGGAAATCTATTCGGTATCGAACCTGAGGGACGTTCTCGAGTACGCCTTCGTGGACTGCCCCATGAAGACCCAGTACCTCGAAAAGCTGCTGCCTCTGACGGAGAACGGAGTTTCCACCGTCAAGAGAGTGCCCCGTCCCCCGAAGTACGAACCGAAGGAAGAGCCCTATGAAGCCGAACACGTTTCGGAAGAACCCAAGGCCGAGGAAGAGGAACCCGAGCCGGAAACCGTAGTGGAAAAAGAGAGAAATCCCGGCGGAGCACCCTATGGCATCTCCAGGCTCTGAACGTTCTGCCGGCCACGTGTACGACAACTATTCGCTGATGGTGGGAAGATTCCAGCCGTTGCATTTCGGACATCTCGAAGTCATTAAGAAATGCGCTGCCGAATCCGACAATCTTACGATAGGCATAGGGAGCGCACAATACTCCCATTCCCCGGAGAATCCGTTCACGGCGGGAGAACGCTATCTTATGGTGAAAAACACCCTGGACGATGCGGGTATCGACAACTACTGCATAGTTCCCATCGAGGACTTAAACAGATATTCCATCTGGGTTTCCCACGTGGCGGCGATGTCCCCCCCGTTCAGATACGTTTACAGCAACAATCCGTTCACCAGCCGTCTTTTCAGGGAAGCCGGCTACGACGTGAAAGAGACGATAATGTACAACCGCAACGTGTACTCCGGAACCGAAGTCCGGCGCAGAATTCTCACCGGCGGCGACTGGCGTTCGCTGGTTCCCAAAGCCGTCGCGGAAGTTATCGACGAGATAGACGGGGCGGGAAGGATAAGGGAAATAAGCGGGGGCAACTGAATGCCCGAGGTGCCGGAACTGCGGAAGATGTCCGCGGCCCTCAGATCCGCAAGAGCTACTCTGGCACTTGCCGAATCCTGTACGGGAGGATTGATCGGTTCGGAAATAACCGAGATTTCCGGGGCTTCGGATTTTTTTCTGGGAAGCGCCGTGGTTTACAGCAACGTATCCAAAAGCCGCGTGCTGGGCGTGAAACCCGAAACCCTGGAAAAGTTCGGAGCCGTAAGCGAAGAGACGGCTCAAGAAATGGCTTTGGGAGTTCTGTCCGCGTTCAATTCCGATTTCGCCGCTTCGGTAACCGGCATTGCGGGGCCGGGAGGAGCGGTACAGAATAAGCCCGTGGGCACCGTATGCATAGCAGTCACGGACGGAAGGCGCACGATATCGTTTACCAAGCATTTTCCCGGAGACAGAACCGAAGTCCGCAAACAGTCCGCCGACACCGTATTCGGAATTTTATCCGATTTCGTGAAGGGACGCATATGAACAGATATGCCAGACAGGAAGCTCTGATAGGAAAAGAGGGGCAGTCGAAACTGGCGGAATCAACAGTTGCGATTGTGGGATGCGGAGGTCTCGGAACTTACACGTCTCTGCTGCTGGCTCTTTCCGGCGCAGGAAATTTAATTCTTATTGACGGGGGAGAGCCAGAGGAAACCGATCTTAACCGTCAGTTTTTCTATTCCGGCAGATCCGGCAGAAAGGCGGAGATTCTTGCCGAAAAACTCTCGGAAGCGAATCCGTCGGTGAATATTAGAACGGAATGTTCGTATCTCGATGAAAACAACGCGGAGAAACTGACGGAAGGCTGCGATGTCATAGCGGACTGTCTCGATACGGTTTCTTCCCGCAGGGTTCTGAACAGATACGCATTGAAGAATTCGATACCTCTGGCACATGCGGGAATCGACGGTATGCACGGTCAGGTTTTTCTCGTGGTGCCGGGAGTGACGCCCTGCCTTGAATGTTTCATGAGAGGGGATGACGGGCGGATTCCCGACGCCTATGCTCCGGCGGTTTCTCTCGCTTCTTCCGTTCAGGCGTCCGAGATAATCAAATACATAACGGGAACGGGAAAACCTTCCGGACTGTTTTCTTTCTCTCTTTCCGACGGCACTTTTTCCGTGACGGAAATAAAACCCGATCCGCTGTGTCCCGCGTGCGGTACGCATTCAAAATAAATACGTCGGCGCACCTGGGGGCGGACATGCAGAAGATAATGACCGGGAAGGTCAAAGAAGTCTACAGCGTGGACGAAAACACGCTGGAATTCGCATATACGGACAGCATTTCGGTATTCGACAAAATTATACCTTCCATGATACCCCACAAGGGCGAGACACTGTGCAGAACCGCAAAATTCTGGTTCGGACTTCTGGATAAAAAAGGAATCTACAACCACTTCATAAGCGAACCCGCTCCCGACAGGATGAGGGTAAAAAGAGTCGACGTGATAAGGGACTACGACAAAATCGACGGAAAAACCGTTAATTATCTCATTCCTTTGGAAATAATCTGCAGACATTACGCCGCCGGTTCTCTCATGGACCGCGTCAAAGCCGGGAAAATCACCGCCGAACAGCTGGGATTCCCGAAAGGCCACACCGTGAAATACGGAGAAAAACTCCCCTCGCCGTACATCGAGGCCACCACGAAACTGGAAGAACACGACAGGAACCTTACCGACGAGGAAGCTAAAAACATCGCCGGACTCAGCGATTCCGAATACGCCGAGATAAAGGAAACCGTTCTTAAAATCGATAAAATCATAGCCGACGAAGCCGCAAAAAGGGGACTGATCCACTGCGACGGAAAGAAAGAATTCGGATACGACAAGAACAGGAAACTGATGGTAGTCGATACTTTCGGAACTCTCGACGAGGACAGATGGTGGGACTCCGCCGAATATGAAAAGGGAAACGTCGTGGAGCTTTCCAAAGAATTCGTGAGACAGTATTACAGGGAAACCGGATACCACGCGAAGCTGATGGAAGCCAGGGAAAACAATCTTCCCGAGCCGGACATACCTCCTCTCCCCCAGGACATCATCGACAGAACCAGCAAACTCTACGTGGATATGTACGAGAGGATAACCGGAGAAAAGTTCTGATCAGATTCGGGTCTTATACCCGATGCCTCATCTTCCGTGCGTTCAGAAGATTGCGTAAGGGACAGCGGAGTATATACCCAGCAGCCGAAAATCAGAACGGGGTGTTGTATGAGATTACCGTGACTGAACGGAATCCGGAGGAGACGGAAACAGCGGGGATGTTTAATAATCGGCAGTTCCATTACGGAATACCCAGCCCGCTTCGGTGAATCAATGCAGTTCGACGAAATTCTCTCAAAATACCGTGCAATGTCTTCCAGCAAATCGGACCTCGGAACGCGGTTCGAGGAGCTGATAGCCAGATACATGAAAACCGACCCGATGTACGCCCCTCAGCTGGAAAACGTCTGGGTCTGGAGTTCTTTCCCTTTCCGCAGCGAAATCAGCGGCCATGACACCGGAATAGATTTGGTTGCCGAAACCAAGACGGGAGAATACTGGGCAATTCAGTGCAAATTCTACGAGGAAAATCACAGGGTATCCAAAGAAGATTTGGACACGTTCATATCCACTTCCGGAAAGAGATTCAGAGATGATTCGGGAGAATTCAGAACATTTTCCCAGAGATTTATTTTCGCAACCACTAATAATTGGACGGAAACTGCGGTAGCCTCGACCGAAAATCAGATCATACCCGTTGTAAGAGTAGGTTTAAACAAACTCAGGGAAGCGCCCGTAGACTGGGAATCCATATACGGGGGAGTTCAGGGAACTCCCGCAAGAAAGGAAAAGTATTCGCTGAGACCCCATCAGCAGGAAGCTTTCAATAACGCAATAGAGCACTTTAAGAAGAACGACCGGGGCCAGATGATAATGGCCTGCGGTACCGGCAAGACGTTTACTTCTCTGAGAATAGCTGAAAAACTTTCCGAGGGCGGAAACAGATGCGTACTGTTTCTCGCACCTTCCATAGCGCTGGTGGGTCAGACCCTGAGGGAATGGACTGCAAATGCGGAGAAAGATCTGAACGCAATCGCAGTATGTTCCGATCCGAAAGTAACCAAAAGAAGATCCGACGACGATATGGGGGAACACGTGGAAGACCTCGGAGCTCCCGCTACGACGGATCCCAAAAAAATTCTGGAACTTTACAGGTCCGGAGGGGATGAGCTTACTGCCGTATTTTCTACGTACCAGTCAATCGATGCCGTTATCGAAGCGCAGAAAGCCGGACTTCCGGTTTTCGATCTGATAGTGTGCGATGAAGCCCACAGGACGACGGGAGCGATATTCAAAAAAGAAGAAGAGAAATATTTCACCAAGGTACACGACAATAATATTATCGCGGGCAAAAAGCGTCTCTACATGACGGCCACGCCCAGAATATACGGCGCCAAAGGCAAAGATACGGCGGAGAAAGAATCCGTAACCCTGTGTTCCATGGACGACCCGGAAACCTACGGAACAGAGTTTTACAGAATAGGTTTCGGCGAAGCCGTCGAACAGGGACTTCTTTCGGATTACAAAGTTCTGATTTTAACCATAGACAAAGCGGACATACAGGATGTAGTCGAACGCAGGCTGAAGAACAGCAAGTACGGTCCGGAAGTGGATACGGAGACTGCGGGAAAAGTATGGGGATGCATGAACGCGCTGGCGAAAAACATCGCATACGACGAAACAGTAAGAAACACCGACCCGGGAGAGATGAAATCCGCGGTCGCGTTCACGAGAACGATTGCGTCGTCGAAAGATCTGACCGATATCTTCAACATTCTGTCCGAAGACCCTACAGCTCCCATGAAGCTGGAAATGGCCCATATAGACGGAACCATGGATGCTTTCAGACGCGACGGTCTGCTGAGCTGGCTCAAGGAAGGCGGGCAGGAATGCAGAGTGCTTTCCAACGTAAGATGTCTGAGCGAAGGTGTAGACGTTCCCGCTTTGGACGCGGTTATGTTTCTCAGCAACAAAAACTCGCTGATCGATATCGTTCAGTCCGTCGGCAGAGTGATGAGAAAGGCTCCCGGCAAAAAATACGGCTACATCATAATCCCGATAGTAGCTCCGATGGAAATCAGTGCCGACGAGGCTCTGGATAACGACGAACAGTACAAAGTGGTATGGCAGGTTCTTCGGGCTTTAAGATCGCACGACGAGAGACTTGAAGCGGAAGTCAATACGATAGCGTACAGCACCAAAGGCGACGGACGCATAATTCCAGCGCGTCTGAAAACCGCAAGAAAAGAAGGTTCCGGCGGCGGAATAGGAATGCCCAGGCAGTATCTTCTCAGCGACTTCGAAACCGCTCTTGTTGCCAGATTGGTACTGAAGGTCGGAGACCGCGATTATATCGAAAACTGGGCCAAGGACGTGGCGGTCATAATGCCGGACCTGATAGAACGTCTTACCAAGATATGCCGCCATGAAGAACACGGTTACAAACAGTTCAGGCCCGCTTTCAACAGATACCTGAAAGGTCTGAGAGCTAATATCAACGGAAACGTTTCCGAAGACGACGCAATCAACATGCTGGCACAGCAGATAATCACCAAGCCGATTTTTCTGGAACTTTTCGGAGACGATACTTTTGTTCAAAAGAATACTGTTTCCAGCACAATAAACAAAATGCTTGACGAGATAGGCGAAAAGGACGCGCTCAAAGGAATAGATCTGGAGAAATTCTACACAAATGTGAAAAATACTCTTTCCAGAATAGATAAAAAAGAAGGAAAACAGAAGGTTATCACTGCTCTGTATGAAAAATTTTTCAAAAATGCGTTTCCGAAAGATCAGGCAATCAGCGGCATTGTTTATACTCCGATCGAAATTGTCGATTTCATCTTAAATTCGGCTTCGGATATTCTCAAAGAAGAGTTCAGCATCGATATCAACGACGAAAACGTGAACATTCTGGATCCCTTCACAGGAACCGGCACTTTTATCGCAAGGCTGATGGAGACCGGAATAATAACCAAAGAAAATCTTGAACGCAAATATCTGAACGAACTTTTTGCCAACGAAATCACTCTGCTGGCATATTATATCGCAGCAGTCAACATAGAGAACACATTTTCCAGAATAACCGAATCGGACTCTTACGTTCCCTTTGAAAATATTGTTCTTACGGACACGTTTAACATCGAAGAAATCTGCAGGAAAGGCGGAGTCTACAGTCAGACGGACCTAACGGGGGAAGAATATTTCAAAGGCAATAAGGACAGAATCAAAAAGGAGCACAGCACACCTATTACATTGATAATCGGCAATCCGCCGTACGGAGCCAACCAGAAATCTGCTAATGATGATGCCAAAAAGAGAAGATACGAGTCCGGAATCGATAGAAAAATAAGCGAAACATATCTGGATGATTCTTTATTCCACGAAAAGAAGGGAAATGTGAAT
>JBMNQN010000007.1:0-54477 GCA_050944155.1 Candidatus Methanomethylophilaceae archaeon
TGCACCGGAACCTTCCGCAAATCCGGCAGGGAAGAACGTTTCGCTCTGCTCAAGGAAAGACTGAAGCACGACGCGGAACTGTTCTGTTCCAAGGACGATCCCGACGCTCTCGTGGACCTTATCGAAGTGGCCCACGCCCTGGGAGTTCTCATGGGATATCCGGAAGAGGAAATAGCGGGAATAAGACGCGTTCTGAAAAACGAGCGGGGAAGTTATTCCAGAGGCACGGTGTACTGTCCGGGGGCGGAATGATGGGAGAGGAATGCAATCCCAAGAAAAAACATCTTCACGAAGGTATGCAGTATTCCTGGTGCAGATGCGGCCTGAGCAAAAACGGTCCCTTCTGCGACGGTTCCCACAGGAGCACGGGAATACGGCCCATGCCGTTCACGGCCGAAAAAGACGGCGAAGCCGAACTCTGCACATGTCTGAAAACGTCGACTCCGCCTTACTGCGACAAATCCCGCAGGAACCGTCACTGATCGCGGATATTCAGTCTGTCGGCGATTCTGTTCAGAAAGTCCTTGATTTCAATGATATCGTTTCTGAGTTCGGATGTCTGAATCCTGAGTGATTCCACGTCCCTTCTCAGATCCGCATCGGGTTCCGGGCCCTTCGCGTTTCCGGCCTTCATCTCTTCGACCATGTCGCTGCGCCTGGTTCTCAGCGCGGATATGGCCATGGTGAGTTTAGCCTGTTCCGAAGAATCTCCGGAAAGATGGGCTTCTATGAGTCTGAGTTCCAGTTCCGAAATTTCCGACGTTATGGACTCTACGGTTTCTCTCTCCTTTTCCGCCGGGGGAACTTCTTTCTTTGCGGAACAGGAGAATTCCGGCGGTGTCGCCGGAGCGGAAGTTTTCCGTTTCAGTTCGTACAGATATTCTTCCATTCCGTTTTCCACATAGCTGGTTTCTATTTCGGAATAGCGTTCTGTGAGAAATCTGATTTCGTCTTCGATCTCTTTCCTTCTTTTATCGATAACTTTCGCTTCTTCTTCGTTATCGGGCTCGCCGAGAGTTTCGAGCTGCGTATTGAGATATCTGACTTTGCTCCACATGTACTGGAGCTCGCGGTCGTATTTACAGGTGGAAAATGTCATGTTTGAATCCCCGGGGCCGTTTGTCGGCCCCGGAGGCATCCTGCCGTAACGATTTAACCTTTATCGGAAAAATCTTCGGAGGTTTTACTTCTTTTTACCCTTCTTCTTGCTTTTCTTTTTCTTGTCTTTTTTCTTTTCGGACTTTTTCTTTCCGCTCTTTTTGCTTTTCTTCTTGTCCTTCTTTTTGCCGCCCTTCTTCTTTTTCTTTTTCTTCTTCCCGTCGTCGAAATCGTCTTCGATGCACTCGTTGAGAAGGTCGACCAGGTCGGGGTCGTAGGTTGCCGCACGGCCGAGTTCGGTGACTACGTATTCGCTCATTGCGACCGCGTCCAGAAGATCGTCGTCGGAAAGGATGGTAAGGCCGATTTCGTAGTATCCTTCGTCAAGAGCGGCCTGGTACTGTTCTTCCCTTATCATCACGGCCACGTCTTCGTTGAACTTGTCTTCCTCGGAGAGGCTGTTGTAATACTCTTCGTAGTAGTCGGGGAATTCTTCGTCGATTACATCGGGATCGAAGTCGATATCGGAATCGTGATCTTCGCCGGTCATATCGGAAAGAATGGCACTGTAGAGGTAAACATCCCCGGAAAGGTAGTTGATCAGGTCGGAATACTTTTTCTTGTTGACATCGGACCTGGCGCGGGAAAGTTTTGCTTTGTATTCCTCGATTTCCGCCAGTTTTCTGGTGATGACTTCCTGGAGAACTTCCTCGTCGTCGGGATAGTCGACGGAATCTCCGCAGCAGCATCTGTGCTCGTGTCCGCCGCAGCAGCCGTCTTCCTGTGCTTTATCGGATTCTTCTTCCTGATTGTTGAATTCCTTTTCTTCTTCGTTTACCGTGTTCATATCATCGGTCATGTCATACCTCGGGTTGTAATGGAAAAGGGAGTATTATAGCATTCCCGATACGGAACGTACATACCGGACGGCACCCGGGACAATAAGTACGGAGACAGAAAATCAGTTTTTCAGGCATCCGGCCGAAACCACGTACACTCCGTCCGGTCTCCGGTAAGAGGGGCCCGTCGAAACGAGCACCGCAAGAAACGACGGTTCTCCGGTTTTTTCGGTGTCCACCATGTCCCTGAGTTTAAGGAGATTTTTTGCCGCGGTATCCGCTTCCCCGGAACTGAGTTTTACTTCGATTGCTCCCCATCTTCCGTCGGAAAATTCCAGAACGAAATCGACTTCGAAACCGTTTTTATTGCGGAAGAAATAAACCTCTCCTCCCAGAGATTGGGAATATACGCGCAGGTCTCTGAGGCACAGGGATTCGAAGAGAAAACCGAGAGTGTTGTAATCCTTAAGCAGGGCATTTTTATTGATTTGCAGAGCTCCGGCAGCCAGAGACGGATCCGTGAAATGCCATTTGGGCGTAGTTACCAATCTCGTTCTTGAACGCAGATGCGGATTCCATGCACGCAGATTTTCCGTCAGGAATATGCGTTCCATGGCATCGAGATACCTTTTAACGGTTCCTTCGTTGGTTTCGCCCGCGTCTCTCATAACGGAGCGGATGCTGGCGGAGGTCGATACGTTCCTGGCCACCGATTCGATTATTTTTGTTGCAACGGAAGGATTTTTTGAACTCCGTCGACTCTGGAAAGATTGGACATAACTACGGATTTAAGATAATCCCTGACGACCTTATCTGACCTGAAACGGTCATCCGAAACTACCAAGGGCCATCCTCCGCGTAAAATAACGTCGGCGAGCTGTTCGATTTTTGTATCGGCATATCCGTCTATTGTCTCCGATTCCAACATTGATTCGAGCGAAACTGAACCATTGGAATCTCCCGATTCGAAGAGACTCATTGTCCTCATGCTTATTCTTGCTATCCTTCCGGCACCCGAGTGTCTTAACGGATCTTCGGGAGGGACCGAAGAACCCGTAAGTATGAACTGTCCGTTTTCTCTCCTGCGGTCGACCTCGAATCTTATGACGTTCCATATCTCGGGAACATCCTGCCATTCGTCTATAAGCTTGGGCGTTTCTCCTTCGAGAAAAGCGACAGAACCGCTTTCCGCTGCCAATCTGAGTGATTCTATCTGATTTTTTGAAACAATGTGGATGGAGCTCTTCGAATGCTCTTCCGCGGTTCTGGTTTTACCGCACCATTTTGGGCCCTCTATAAGCAACGATCCGACACTTTCCAGATATTCGTTTATCTGCGAATCTACGATTCTTTTCAGATAGGTATCGTTCATTATACTTTCAGATATGTACCAGTGGCATAATATTTTTTAGATTGAATTAATAGAATAATGAGGTTTGTCCAACTTTCATTATGAGGTTTGTCCAACTTTCATTATGAGGTTTGTCCAACTTTCATTATGAGGTTTGTCCAAGTTATACAATCGGTTCCGTCCGGATTTCGGTTACTCTTCCGGAACCTCCGCCCCGCTGTCTTTGGCAAGATTCATCCACTTTTCCGATTCCGTTTCGTTCTTTTCGGTTCCGTATCCGTCTCTGTAGCAAATAGACACCGCGTACATGGAATCCCCTATTCCGTTCATGGCAGCGGAAAGGAACCATCCGAAAGCCTTTTCCGGATCTTCCGGAAGTTCGGGAGAACCGGAAGAATAGAGGATACCCAGACGGTACATTGCAAAGGCGTCCCCTTTTCTCGCTCCCTTTTCGTACCATTCCGCCGCGTACTTAACGTCCGCCTCCGTTCCGATTCCGAATTCCAGACACACTCCGCACCGGAACATTGCGTTTATGTTTCCCGCTTCGGCTGCGATGCGGTAAAGTCTGAAGGCTTTCTCTTCGTCTTTGGGTACGCCCAGACCTTCCTCGTAAAGGTGCGCGAGACTGTTTCTGGCTTCCTGTACGCCCGCGTTGGCGGCCTGTCTGAAGAGATTTGCCGCTTCGGCATAATCCGTTTCGCCGGTCAATCCGTCCATGAATGCGGTACCCAGGTAGAGTTTGGCTTCGGGAAGTCCTGCTTCGGATGCCGCCCGTGCGTATTCCACCGCTTTTTTCGTTTCCATATGATAATATCCAGCGAAGTACATTTTGACAAGGAAAAGCATGGCGTCGTACTGTCCGGCCTCCGCGGCTTTTTCCAGATAACCGTAGCCCTTCTCTTCGTCCGCTTCGGTATCGAACCCGAGAACCAGAGACATACCCAGAGCGTACATTCCGTCGATGTTTCCCGCTTCCGCCATGGCCTTGACTCCGGCGAAATCCGTTTCGTACTTCCCGTTCGCGTCTTCGAATACGAAGTTCTTTTCCCTGTTTTCCATCGTTACGGAATCTCCTCGCAGATATATCGGAATTCCCCGGATTTTTTTATTTCTTCATATCGCAGAGGAATTTTTCCGCCTTCTTCCAATATGGGAATTCCCTTTCGGCCATGCGGAATTCCCGGTCGTGGGGACGTTTTCCCGGACGGTACCCTCCGCTCAGATGGAGACATTCGTGATATACCACGTAATCGAGAACTTCCTCTGGAACGTCCTCCGAATCCAGGGACGAAGAGACCGATACGACTCTGAAAACGGTGTTGCAGCTTCCCACTTTGGTGTATCCGGGCCTTTTTGTCCAGGTAAAATAGGAATCCCTGAGCACGGAACCGTCCAAAAATCCCGAAGAAATCAGACGGTCCAAAGAATCGTAAAGACTTCTGTGCGTTCCCTCGGGCGATCTCGTTATGTTTCTGCTTCTGGCTATGTACGACGGACGGTTTTCTTCGATGAATTCCGGAGAGGAGATCCATCGGTGGTATTCGTACCCGTATTCCTTCCTGTATCCCGCAGATTTGGCAACGACCGCGTCCGTATACGCAAAAAGAACGGAATCGGGAGCCCCGGAAAGATAGTCGGTGACTTCGTAAACGAACGAACGTCCTCTGTTATGCCATCGGGTCTTAAAGTTCGCGAAGGGGGCGAATTCCGCTTCCGTCACGTTTATGCCGTACCGCAGTCCCGACGGTATCATGAGTTGCGTAAGCCGTTCATCGTACGTGCCTTTCCCTCCGTTTCAGAATAGTATCTTTCTGCCTCTGTTTTCCTCCGTCGGTGCGTTCGACGAATACCTTCTCCCCGGAGAGGGTTCTTCCGGTGTGATACATCAGAGTCGATTCCGTGGACGGCGTGGGGGTGAAAATCTGAACCTGTTCCGGGTTGGTTCTCAGTATGTTGCAGAAACGGTTCAGTTCCTCCATTTCCCTCTGTCCGCATCCGGGGTGGGCGGCCATGAAATAATACGTAAGAAACTGTTTCTTCCCCTGAACTTCGTTGGATTCGTCGAACATTTTTTTGAATTCCAGGAGTTTATCTTTTCCGGATTTTCCCATAAGTGCCAGAACCTTGTCCGACGAGTGTTCGGGAGCCACTTTCAGCTGTCCGGAAACGTGGTCGGAAACCAGAGTGTCCACGTATTCTTTTCCGTGTTCGGAATCCGCCAGAACCATGTCGTAGCGTATTCCGGAGGCGACGAAAACCTTCTTTACGCCGGGTATGTTTTTCACTCTGTTCAGAAGGCGTATCTGAGCCGAATGATCCACTCCGAGAGACCTGCAGACTTCCGGATAGAGACACTTTTTGTCTCTGCAGTTTCCGTTCTTTTTCTTCGGACAGTCTATTCCGTACATATTGGCGGTGGGTCCGCCCAAATCGTAGATTATTCCGTTAAATCCGGGACGGGATGCGATTCTTTCCGCTTCTTTCACTATCGAATCTTCGGTTCTGCTTATGACCCGCCTTCCCTGATGGACGGAAATGGCGCAGAAGGAGCATTCTCCGTAGCAGCCTCTGTGGGTCGTTATGGAATTTTTAACGGTTTCCGCAGCCTTTATGTCGCCTTCTTTCAGACACAGCGGATGCACTTCGTACTCGTAATCCATGAGATGGATGAAATCCAGTTCTTCCGGCGTAAGGTCCCTCTGGGGCGGATTGTGCACGAGATAACGGTTCCCGTGCTTCTGAATCAGCCCTCCCGACGTAACCGGGTCGCATCCGTTTCTGAAAATACGGAATGCTTCCGCGTAAGCGGACAGGTCGGAAAGGCATTCTTCGTAAGAGGGCATTTCCGTGTATCCGGGAACGGGATCTTTGGATATCCTGCATATTCCCCGTATGTCGTCGCAGGACTTTCCGTCCCGCACGGCTTCGGCAAGTGCCAGATTGGAAAGTTCCGCCATTCCGTACGTTATGTAATCGGCCTTGGAATCGAAAAGAATGCTTCTTCTCACCGTGTCCGTCCAATAGTCGTAGTGGGCGAATCTTCTCAGGGACGCTTCGATGCCCCCCAGAACTATGGGCTTCCCTTTGTCGAAGCTCTTAATCATGTTGGAATACACTATACTGGCTCTGTCAGGGCGTTTCGTATTTTTACCGCCCGGCGTAAAGTCGTCGTACCCTCTTTTCCTCCCCAGGGGATTCCTGTTGGCAACCATGGAGTCGACGCATCCGGCGGACACCGACCAGAACAGATCGGGTTTTCCGAGCCTCCGTATATCGTCTCCCGTAGGCTGGGGAATGATACCGACCCTGAATCCTTTGCTTATGAGCCAGTGACCTATAACTGCGCTTCCGTCGTAAGGCGTGTCGTAATAGGCGTCCCCGGAAACCAGGATGATGTCCAGACTGTTCCATCCTCTTTTTTCCGCTTCGGACAGCGTGGCGGGTATGAACATCGGTTCTCTATAGGGTGGGGAGTTAATGTTTCTTTGCGGAAAGAGGGAACTCCATGACGTAATCGTCCATGACGAATCCAGAACCTATGTCCGTGACTTTCTCTTCCTTCTTTACGAATCCCCACTTTTCGTATACCGAAACCGCGTGGGTGTTTTTCCTGTTGACCGTAAGGTACACGGAATCCGTACCGGCGTCTTCCGAGACGTTGGAGACTCTGCGGAAAGCGAAGGAAGAGAGTCCCGTGTGCCTGTACTCTTTAAGAACGTACATCTTGCTGAGGAACATCTTTCTGCCCTCTTTTCTGTAGGCGACGAACCCGGCTTCCTTTCCTTCCTGCAGAAGGAATTCGAAAACGGTTCCTTCGGAGATCTGTTTCATTACGGAATCGGCGGAGAGGAATTTTTTCAGCATGTATTTCCGCTGTTCTTCGCTTATGATTCCTTCGTAAGCGCTTTCCCAGATGACGGAAGCCATCTTTTCGATGCGTTCCGCATCCTTTTTCGTTTTTACCGGGGAAACCGAACAGACTTTTTTCACTCTGGAACCGAATCCGCTGAGGCTCTCTTCGAAGTTGACGCCGTCTTTTATGTCGTCTCCCGCTTCGTAGGTTCTCTTTATGGCGGAAACCGAGAGATCCACGGCTATTTCGACGGCCTCGGAAAGTTCCCATCCGTTCGTCAGTGCGGAAACCAGACCCGACCCGAATATGTCCCCAGTTCCGTGATAGGAACCCGGGATGCGGTCTCTCATGGTGTATCTTATCTTTCCGGTCCTGCAGTCGTAGGACGCGGCGCCCAGTTTTCCTTCGGTGAAATACACGCCCGTGAGAACGATCTGTTCCGCTCCGAGGGATTCTGCGTCTTTCAGAAGACCGCGTATGTACTCTTCGGTGTACGGCCCCTCTTCGTAGGGCTTTTCGAGCATCAGAGTCAGTTCCGTGATGTTGGGAATGATGATGTCGGCATCTCCGCAGAGTTTCTTCATCTCCGCCGGGAAATCTTCTCCGAAAACGGGATAGAGCTTTCCGAGATCCGCCATGACCGGGTCGACGTAAACTTTCGTGTCCGGTCCCTTAACGGTCCTTATAGCCTTGCGGACCACTTCGATCTGATCTTTGGAGCCGAGGAATCCTGTGTAAAATGCGTCAAAGGAGAATCCCATCTTCTTCCAGTGTTCCACCGTGGGCATTATGTCTTCGGTCATGTCCCTGTAGGTGAAACCGGGAAAAGGTCCCACGTAGGTCGACAGCACGGCGGTCGGTATGACGGGAGTGTTGATTCCCGCGGCCGAAAGAATGGGCAAGGCAACGGTCAGCGAACATCTTCCGTAACAGGATATGTCGTGGACTGCCACCACTTTTTTCTGTACCATTGGCACGGCGAATCGGGTTGAAGCGTTTAAATGTTACACGGAATCAGCCGGTAATCTTCAGGCCTATGACTCCCGCGATTATCAGCATCAGAGCCAAAGTCATGGACAGGGTTATCGTTTCTATGCCGAGAGCCGCCGAGGTGATTATGGTTCCGACCACTCCGATACCTATCCAAACCGCATACGCCGTACTCATCTGTATTCCGGCTTTCATTCCCCAGGACAGGCACATCATGCTGATTATCAGAAACACTACGACGATTATATCCCACACTATTACGGTGAAACTGTCCGTATATTCCAGACCGATGGCCCAAACAATCTGAAACGCCCCGCCCAGAATTATCCAGAGCCATCCGATTGCCGCGCTTTTCTGACTTTCCGCGTGTTCGGTCATATTATCCCTCCCGAAGTAAGACGGACGCCTATGATGCCGAGGATCACCAGCGCTATGAACAGTATTCTCTTAAGGGACACCTGCTCGCCGTAAAGAAAGTATCCCGCTACCACTACGCCCACGGCACCGAATCCCGCGAGTATCGTGTACGAAACGCCCGGGCCTATCCCCGCAACGGCAAGTGCCAAAAGGTAGAGACACAGCATGACTGATACCACGGTAAAAACCGCCCATTTGATGTTTTTGAAGCCCTCGGATTTCTCCAGAGCTATCACCCAGACCACTTCAAGGAGGCTTGCGGCAAGAAGGTAAATCCATGCTGCGTCCATGTAAATTTAACGATTTTTCATTATTTATAAATTTCCATTAGTTTTTAAAAGCATGGTTATAACTTGCATACTGTCCGTAACGATAATAAATATACTTTTCGAAATCTACTATAATACAACTTTACAGGACGAAATCCCGATCCGGCCGTATGCTGCACGGACGTCCGAACGGTCTTCTTAATACGGCGGAAACGTTACCGGATATGATGAACCCCGCATCGGACAGACATCTCGAAGAATCTCTGAAAGATTTCAACGACAGAGTATCCGAATACGAAACCGAAGGAACGAACGCGCAGCTTCTCGACGCGTACGTGAACAGAGGATGCGTCCTTTCCATGATGGGTTCCTACGTTTCGGCCCTGGATGATTTCGACGAAGCCGATCTGCTTATCCGTATCATGGAATCCGCCGGAGAATCCGCGGATGCGGGAGTTTTCGTTAAAACTTACATTTCCAGGGGAGAACTCAGGGCGGAAAACGATGCTCCCGGAATGGCCGAAGATTATGCCAGAGCCGCGGAACGGATAGACGAAGCGGATTCCGGAAACGGAAGGTTCGACGGAAAAACACTGGTAAACGCCTGTCTCGGCTGCTGTGCGGATCTTCTCGAAGCGGGCTACCCTTCCGGGACAATCCCCTTCACGGAAAAGGCGGAAAAAATCCTGGCGGGAAAAAACGACGTCTGGTCTCTGAACCGTTACGTGGAAACAATGAATACGGCGGGACAGGCCGCTTTGGACCTGGGGAATCCTGAACTTTCCCTGGAATATCTCGACAGGGCGATTTCCGTGTGCGGAAGACTCATGTCCGAAGAAAAACTGGAAGACGTGATGTCCGCCGTGTCGGTCATGGTTTCCAGGGGAGACGCGCATCTGGAACTCGGCCGCAAAGAAGATGCCGTGAAAGATTTCGAGGGTGCCGTGACTGCTTTGGAGATACTTTACGAACAGGGCAGGGAAGATGCAGGGGAACTTCTGATCGGATTCCACCGGGACGTTGCCGAAATTCTCATGAGTCTGTCGGAAACGGAAAAAGCCGAAGTCCATCTCATAAAAGCCCTGAAAATAAGCGCCGGAGAACGCTGATTCACTTTCGGCGACCCCCCGGGAACGGTTATAACGGCCACTGCGATTAGGCTTCATGCAAAGTCTGTTCTGTAAAAGGTGCAGAAGCCTCAATCTCCCCGGAGCCGAAAGGTGCAAAACCTGCGGAGCGCCCCT
Organism: Candidatus Methanomethylophilaceae archaeon; assembly: GCA_050944155.1. GTDB lineage: Archaea > Thermoplasmatota > Thermoplasmata > Methanomassiliicoccales > Methanomethylophilaceae > VadinCA11. Next base: position 10,065 of record JBMNQN010000007.1, read on the forward strand.
CGGCGCGGAATCCGTGAGCAGACAGAGCTCTCTTTACGTCCGGGAAGAACGGCCCTCCTACGACCTGGAAGAGGAGATGTTCTCCGAACCGGAGACGGACGAAAGCCTCAAACCTTTCGTGGAAGAAGAAAACGCGGAAGCCCCGTATCTTCCCTACGTCCCCCGTCCCGGACAGCTTACCATAATAAAAGAAATCAAGGAGTGTCTCGACGGAGGACACCACATCGTGATGGAATCCGGTACCGGGACCGGAAAAACCATTGTTTCGTTATCCGCTGCGCTGGCACATGCGAAAACCTCCGGAAAAAAGGTCGTATATCTCACAAGAACGGTGTCCCAGAGCAACCAGGTCATGAGAGAACTCAGAGCCATAAACAAAATAAAATCCGTATCCGGACTCCCCATAACCGGACGGGGGAGATCCTGTATTCTTTTCCGCAGCAAGCCCGGTTACGAAGCCCTTCCCCCCAACGTTCTTTCGAATCTGTGCGAAAGCCGCAAACGGGGCAAAGGCGGAAACTGCAGTTATTTCTGGCGAACCAACGAACTCGTCGACAATGTATGGAACTACTGTCTCACGGAGTTTCCCGAATCGGATAAACTGGACGCTTTCTGCGAAAACCTGGGCGTGTGCCCCTACGAAATAAAGAAGATGATGATGAAAACCGCCGACGTCGTCGTCGCGCCGTACATACACATCCTGTCCGACGACATAAGGGACACGTTTCTGGGAAACATGGAAGCCGAACCGAAAGACATCGTCGTCATCGTGGACGAAGCGCACAATATCATAGACGCTGCCAGAGAACAGGAAAGTTTCCGCATATCCGTACGCATGGTGGACGCCGCCATAGACGAAAGCACAACGTTCAGATCCGTTTCGATAGGCGAAGGAATAAAACTGGAAGACTTTCTGAAACAGATAAAAAGCATAATCAAAAACACCGCGGCGGAGAAGCTGGGTCTCGGAGAAAAAGAGGCCATACTGCGCGGCGACGTACTGAGCGATGGCCTCACTTCGAAGTACGGAATAAGCATGACATCTCTGGACGCGGCGGTCTCCAGAATGGCCGACATAGGTCTCGAAAGAACCAAACTCATGTCGGAAAGAAACGAAGAACGGGTGTCGGACATAGACACTCTTGCCGTATCTCTCAGAAACTGGATGGGAGCCACCGGTTCCAACTACATAAAATCGGTGAAGGCCTCCGAAGAAAGCGAGTATCTCTACGCGGCATGCATAGACCCCACCGGAATTTCCGAATTCATGGGGAGTCTGAACGGCGGGGTGCACATGTCCGGCACCCTGCGCCCTCTGGACCAATACGTGAAAACTATGGGGCTTCCTCCCGGAACGGTTTCCAAACACTACCCATCCCCGTTCCCCAAGGAAAACCGTCTGGTGGTCTACATGAACGACGTGACCACGAGATACGACGACATGAGAAAGGACCCGAGCATATTCTCCAGGATAACCAGGCGCACGGCGAAACTGTGCAACGCTGTGAACAAAAACACTCTGGTGTTTTTCACTTCCTACGGAATGATGGGAAAAATGCGTCCGTTTATGGAAAGGGACATAAAACGTCCCATGTATTGGGAATATTCCGGACAGCCCAAGAGAACGATGGAGGAACTGGCACAATTCAAAAACGGAAGAGACGGGGTGTTTTTCAGCGTCATGGGAGGTTCCGTTGCGGAGGGCATGGATTTCCCCGGAGACGAACTTTCCCTGGCGATAATCATAGGAATTCCGTATCCGCCTCCCTCACTGGAAGGAAGCGCTCTTTCCGAAATGTACGACCTGAGGTTCGGAAGAGGTTCCGGATGGAAATACGTAAGCGAGGCTCCGGCCACCAGGAAGATAAAACAGGCAATCGGACGTCTGATAAGAACCGAAACGGACAGGGGGATGTGCGTGATATTGGATAAAAGAGCTTCCCGCTACGCTTCGGATCTCGATGCGACGGCAACCAAAGACCCCATCGCGGACGCGAAGAAGTTCTTCGGCAAAGATTAAATTTCAATCCGTTCTGAGGCTGTCGATGGCACCGGCGGAACTGCTTACGGATTTGCGGATCTGGATTATACTGGGTCTTTTTGCGGGACTCGCCGTCGGTCCCCTCGGAGAACACGTTCCCCTGATTATCATGGCCGTTCTCATCGTACAGATGAGCATATCTCTTGAAGGAACGGAATATACGGAAGGAAGCCTGAAAAAATACGGAAAATCCGTCCTTGCGGGAATAGCATGCTGTTTCGTCGTCAACGCGGGAATAGTCCTCCTCACGGGTTCTCTTTTCATACCCCGCAGTACCGCGGTCTGGTACGGCTGGGTCGTTCTCGCTTCGGTGCCTTCGGCCATAGCCGTGGTTTCCGCCCCTCTGTACATAGGAGGAAAAACCGAAGAATCTTTTCTGATCACGGTCGGAATTTATTTAACCGCGCTGATAGCGACCCCGCTGATTACGTGGACTTTCATAGGCGCCGCGGCGGATCTCCTGGAAATTCTGAAATACATAGTTCTGTTCATCGCCGTTCCTTTCGCCGCATCCAGAGCCGTGACGGCTCTGTCTCCGAAGAAATCCGTCAAAGTGGTTTCGATCAACATTCTTTTCTTCCTGTTGCTGTTTCTTTCCATCGGTTCCAACAGGGAATTTCTGTTCGGAGAACCCGAAACTGTGTTTCTGATAATAATCGCCTGTTTCGTCAGAATATTCGTTTTCAGCACCCTGATGATTCTGATTCTGAAGAAAACGGGAATTTCCCGGGAAAGGGGAATAACGTACGTTCTGTTTTCCACCTGGAAAAATTCCGGAATGTCCATTTCCCTGTGTATGATTCTTCTGGCGGGAATGTCCGAAGCCGCGGTACCCTGCGTCATATCGCTGATTGTGGAAACCCTTTGGTTTTCTTTGTTTACGAAGTACAACGGAAAGCTGTGGCCTGATTCGTATAACGTATCCGCGGACAAAACCGGTTAAATAAGGGAGCTTTATTATTCATCCGAGCGGAGGTAGCTCAGCCTGGACCAGGGCGCCGGTCTTGAAAACCGGTGGCGCTTCGCCACGGGGGTTCGAATCCCTCCCTCCGCGCTTTTACGAAATTCCGTTATGCGTCGCCGTATCCCTTCGCTCTGCGGTATGAAGCAACGGACAGAACTGCAACCCATATCAGAAGACATATCACGCCCAGGGCTTCGAAAAGAGGCATGGGCATAAGTGCCAGAGACACGGGAATGTACACCGCGGGTACCGCATTCACGATTGCCATAAATTTGGATCCGCGGAAAAAATCTCTGAAGGAGAGGATGACCATGGAAATCCATGTCAGTATGAAAAGAGATATCGCGGAGGGTGTGTGGTACGGCGTGTGTTCGTTGAAAATTCCCACGAACATCAGCATAACCGCCGCCAAGCACATTACGGAAAAGGCAATTTTCCCGTATTTTTCTTCGGAACTCCGTGTCATAAACAGAAAACACATGAAACCGAAAAATCCGGATATTATGCATCCCCATCCGAAGACATAATGCGCGTAGGTTTCCGAAACTCCCAAATCGCTTATCATATCCGCTCCGAAAACCCAGTTTCCGTCCGCTGCCGCGCCTATTACCCAGATTAACGAAAACGTGACTGCCATCAGAAGTCCGAATATCAGTGCGTAAGTAATCGGATGTTTGGCCGGAATTCCGGGGACTCGGATATCCATGATACACAGAACGGGTTTTCGGTATATTACTGACGGTTCGGAAACACCGGAGTCGCGAAACTCCGTTAGGCGCCCGTAATGGTTATTCCTTTTTACCAGGAAGACATTCCCGTTTTATGAACAAAGTCACCGAGAACATATACACCCGCGTATCCGTCAGAAATTTCAAAGACGAAAAAGTCCCCCGCGATACTGTTATGGCGATTCTCGACGTGGGATGCCACGCGCCCAGTTCCATGAACAGACAGGCTCTGGCTTACGGGATAGTAGAGAACAAAGAAAAGGCGTACGAATATTCCGAAAGGGCAAAAAGACTCAGAGTGGAAGGGGAGGAAATGAAGGGCAACCCCAATTCCTACGTTATCGAGAAGCTGTCCGATCCCGACTACAACATATTCTTCAACTCTCCCGTACAGATATTCATCTTCGCTTCTCCGGAAGCCACCGCTCCCATCGAAGACGGATCCATGGCCGCCCAGAACATGATGCTCGCGGCCCATTCGCTCGGATACGGAACCTGCTTCATAGGATTCGCGCAGGGTCTCGGAAGAGACACCGAATTCAGGAACGATCTGGATATCCCCGAAGATTACACTTACGTGGGAGCCCTGGTGCTGGGACGTCCCGCAGAATCTACGGAACCCAGGCCCAAAAAGAGTCCCAGAATCACCCGCTGGATTCAATGAAATACGAAAATATTACGGTCGGCACATTCGTAAGCAGACCGAACAGATTCATTGCCGACGTGAAAATCGCCGATACGGACGGATCGGAACGCACGGTGAAATGCCACGTTAAAAACACCGGAAGGTGCAAAGAGATTCTTGTACCGGGCGCAAAATCGGTACTCAGCGGAAGCAATAATCCGGAAAGAAAAACGAAATTCGATCTCGTATCGGTCTACAAAAACGGAATGCTGATCAACATAGATTCCCAGGCTCCCAACGACATATTCGGAGAAGCTCTTGCCGAAGGGAAAATATTCGGTCCGGAACCGAAAATCAGAAGAGAAGTGAAGCACGGAGATTCCCGCTTCGATTTTTACGTGGAAACCGAAGGCAGGAAAATCTTTGCCGAGGTAAAAGGAGTTACGCTGGAGAACGACGGAATAACCATGTTTCCCGACGCTCCGACCGTCAGAGGCGTTAAGCATGTCAACGGTCTGGCACAATGCATCGAAGAAGGTTTCGAAGCTTATGCCGTGTTCGTAGTTCAGATGGACAGAGCGGAATATTTCACTCCCAACTACGAAATGCACGAAGAGTTCGGTCTCGCCCTGGAAAGAGCGTCGGACGCGGGCGTGAAAACCCTTGCTTACACGTGCTCGGTGAAGGAGGATTCCGTCACCCTGGCACATCCTCTCGAAATCAGGCTCGGCCGATCCCGATAATCTCCCTGATTCTCTCCTGGGTCTCTTCGGCTTTGGATGTCGTGTTCACCAAAAACGTTCTGCAGCTTCCGAAATATTTTCTTAAGAATTCGGTACGGAGTTTCATTTTGTCTTCCGTTCTTATCAGCTGATGAGGGTTGCAGAAATCGTTTTTCAGCATGTATTCCACTGCCTCTTCGGTACTCAGCTCCCTGCAGAGTTCCGGGTCCGAATAATCCCGTTTCAGAAGAATTACCGTTCTCATCGATGCGGAAGGAATTACCACGGATTCGCCCTGAACCCACCTTATGTTCGCCACGTAGCGTCCCTTGTTGTCGAACTCCGTGTTCTTTACGAGAGGTTTGTATTCTTCCCATACGTCTCCGATGTCCGCGTCGATGTAACAGTTCTTTTCGGATCCGAGGACTTTGGGTCTCCGTTCTCCGGGAATCACGAAGTACCAGTCGTCGGAAATCAGATGAGAATACGGCAGTCTGAGAAGACCCCAGGACTGGGTTGTTTTCCCGGTTTTGGACGGGGCAATCAGCGTCACTCCGTGACCGTCGATATCCAGGGCCGCGCCGTGTATCGAATAGATTCCGTGAACGTCTTCCAGAAGGTTTCCCGTGATTCCGAGAGCTATGCTCTTCACCCATCCGTAATAATCGAAATTGAAAATGAACGCGGTTGCGGAAACGGGGTCGTATTCCACGTAAGATTCCTTTTCCGAATCGTCGACGACATAGATTCTTGCGTGCGACCGGACCATTTCGCTCATGGCATAGAAATTTTCCACCCACATTTCTATGTACGAACGGTTCTCGGTGTACATCTGGATACATACACCGCAGATGTCTGCTTTTGCGGTGTAGAATTTTCGGTCGGAATATTTCTGTTTGAGTTCTCTTACTCTTTCCGTGGAAACTATCTCGGTCCGGTATCCCATTTCTATCGCCCGTGTATATACCGACGGTTATAAAAACGGCGTTACGCGAATCGTTCGGAAACCGGTTTTTCTTCGGCGTTCCCGATAGTGATGACGTTGATGTACATGTATTTCAGTCCCCATTCCGCAATCGCCGAAAGCACGGGAATCAGGGACTTTCCTTTGGACGTTAAGGAATACTCCACCTTTACGGGTTTTTCTCCGGTTTCATTTCTGGATACCACTCCGTCCCTTTCCAGCTCTTTCAGCTGTTTGGACAGAATTCTCGGGGAAATACCTGTGATTTTTCTCTGGAGTTCGGAGAATCTCAGCGTTCCGTTTCTGCTCAGAAGACACAGTATCGTAGACTTCCACCGGCCTCCGATTACGGACATCGTTGCGTCGGCGGCACAGTCCAAACTCGGTCTTTCGGTCATGGCCGATGTTAGTAACAAAAGGATATTAAACGATTGCCCGATACTCCCTAAGCAGAGATCCACGGGTGAAAAAGTGTCCGAAATAATAGCGATAATCAGCAGTCCCAGAAAGGGCGGAAACAGCGAAACGATTGTGAAAGCGGTTGCGAAAGGTGCGGAATCGGAAGGAAAGAAGACGAAGTTCGTTTACCTGAGAGACCTGCCCGCCGCTCCGTGCAAAGCTTGCGACTACTGCAAGAAAAACGACAGGTGCATAATGAAGGACGAAATCGCCGATCTGATCGAAGACATCAGAAAGTGCAGCGGCCTTATTCTTTCCGCTCCGCTTTATTTCGGCCATGCGTGCGCCCAGTACAGAATATTCGAGGACCGTCTTTACAGCGGAGCGGGACCCAGGGGAAGCAACATCCCTCCCGGAAAGAAGGTCGTTTCCGTCGTGACCTGCGGTTCCATGACCGAGGCTTCGGAAAAACTTGCCGAAGACATGAACTACGTTTTCGTCAGATATTTCGGAGGCGAAGCTTTGGGAACAATCGTGTTTGCCGACGAGGGAAGAAAGGATGCCGCCGCAGGAAACGCGGAAATTCTGAAAGAAGCGGAAGAACTGGGTAAAAAATTCCGAGTGATATGATGAACACGGCAGTCATATATACATCGAAATTGGGAAGAACCAGGAAAACCGCGAAATACATAGCGGAATCCGTGGGCGCGGACATATTCGACCTCAAAGAGCAGTCTGTCATAGATCTTTCCCGTTTCGACAGAATTCTCATCGGCACGGGCGTTTACGGCGGACGTCCCGCCAGCGCCGCCCTGGAATTCGCGGAGAGGAACAGGGGGCAGATGTCCGGAAAGGACGTGAAACTGTTCGTATGCTGCGTGAAAAAGAACGAAGAAGGAGATGCACAGCTCAGGAAAATTTCCGAAATGTTCGGAATAAGCGATGCCGTCTATTTCCCCTCTTCCAGAAAGAAGAACGAAGCGGGAGTGACCGCTTCGGTGGACGATTACATAAAAACGCTCTGAACTTCCGAACTTCTTACTCTTGGTTTTACTCTGCCGAAGAGAGTTTAGAAGCGCAGATTTTCCTCACGTCCGTTTCCGTTCCCTTATGTCCCAGCAGTACGACTCTGCTGTCTTTTCTGCTTTTCAGAATTTCCGTTCCCGTCTCCTCCCCTATACGCAGGGAAAATCCGGTTATGTCTTCGAAAGAAGGCATGTTGGTTATGGAAAGTCTCTGTCGGGAACCTCCCACGAAAACGTATCCTTTCGGTTCGATCAGGTCCGGATCGGCGATTCTGTCCAGCGCGGCGTATCCTTCGGGGTCGAAGAAATTCAGACCCTCCACCAGGGTATGCCTTATAACCGTTCTGGTGTCAAGGGAGGGCAGAAGTTCCAGAGTTTTCATTATCTTTTCCCACCCGTCGTTTATTTTCGGTCTGCACACTTCGGCATAGGTTTTTCTGTCCGGAGCGGCGACGGTGACGTAAGTCTGACAGGGAAGTTCGTCAAGTTCTTCCATTCTTTCGGGATACGTTCCGTTGGTCACAAGGAAAGTGGTCATTCCCCTTCTGTGGCACTCTCTGAAAAAATCCGAAAGGTACGGGTACGTTATGGGTTCTCCCGCCAGCGATACGGCAACCTGATCGGGATTCGAGGCCTCCTCGAAACGTTCCGGAGTGACTCTCGGGTCGCCTTTGAACCCGGTGATCAGCATCCTCTGATTGTGTATCAGACAGTCAAGCATCTCCTTGGGTTCCATCCAGTCTCTGACTTCGTAATCCCTTCCCTGAATGCGCCAGCAGAAAGAACAGCGGTGGCTGCATTCGTTTATGGCCGGAGTCATCTGAAGACACCTGTGGCTCGTAATACCGTAGAAGTCCTGTTTGTAGCAGTGCCTCCTGCCGGTTATGGATTCTTTGGCCCAATGGCACAGTTTCACCGCCGCGTGTTCCCCGCAGAGGCGGTACTGCTGTTTTTCCAGAAGCTCTCGGTATTCGGAATCCATATCAAAAATCGAAAAGGCTTTTCTGCCCGCCTTTCGGGGACGGTTTTTCTGAATCCGTTTTTTTAACGGTCACTTCTTTGGCGTATTCTTCTTTCAGCGCCGTCTTTCCCGGTTCCGGTCTTTTGGGTTTGGAAGCGTCCGCTCCCAGGACGGCTTCGGCAACTTCCGGGGAATCCGTTTCCTTTCCGATCAGAAAAGCCAGTTCCTCTGCGTCGAGACCGATTTTTATCAGATACGTTCTCACTGCCGCATCGTTTGCCGCTATAATCTTCAGTACGGGCATTACGTCGGTTTCCACTCTTTTCGTCGACGTGTGCAGACTGACCGCCAGTTTGGCGCATATTCCCGCTTTCAGAGTCCTGACGCCCTTGGAACGGGACATTTTAGTCAGATACGCGGGAAACCGTATCCGTCCCGAAGCGTAAAGATTGGAACGCCTGGCGGAAGCGACTCCGGCGGTCATCATGTCTCCGGCGTAAGACCAGAAACCGTAATACTGACGTCTGCGGACCCTTCCCAGGTATATGTCCGCACGGGACAGTTTTTCGTATCCGCGCACCAAATCTCCTCTGTCGATGTATTCGAACGGCATGTTTTCGTCGACCCACAGGGATGCGTTTTCGGGTTCGGTATCGGATTCGGAAAGAATTCTTCTTGCGGCAAGAGGGTTGTTTTTCCTGAAAATCGCATAAACCATGTCGTACATGGATTTTTTTCCGTCCCTTTCGGAAAGATAACCGGGGGGAAGGGACATCAGACGGTCCTTTCCTTCGGCGGATGCCTGGAAATCTCTGACTGCGGCGCGCATGTCCCCTTTGGCGTTGGCCGCCAAATCGCTTATGACTTCGGGACTTACCGTAATCCCTTCTTTTTCCGCGACGCTTCTCAGCATTCTGGAGACGGATGCCGCCTGAGGTTTCTTGAAAGTTATCTGTTTCGTGAGAGTTTTTATGGCCGGGTTTTTCTTGGTCAGTCCGTAAAAATCGTTCACGATGAGAATCATGGGCTGTTTTGTTTCTCTTACCGTTTTCACTATCGCGGGCACGGCCTGCCTGTCCTGATTCCCGAAGAGATTGTCCGCTTCGTCCAGAATTATCAGTTTTCTGCCGCCTTCGGCGGCCCTGAGATATTCCCCTTCCGGAGTAAATGTGTTGAAAACCGCTCCCCTGAGGGCTATGTCTTCGATGTCCCGTCCGGTTCTCTGGTCGGAAGCGTTCATTTCGACCGCGTCCCACCCCATATCGTTAGCCAGAGCAAGGGCGGACGAAGTTTTTCCCACTCCCGGCGGACCTATGAGAACGACCGCGCGTTCTTTCGGAATCCCGTCGTTCCATGATTCGGCCCATCTTTTCAGCTCGTCCGCCGCACCCGGATTTCCCATAACGTCTTTGAGCGATCGCGGCCTGTATTTTTCGGCCCAGTCTCCGGACGCGTCAACCCCTCCCGTAGGCCATCATGGTGGTCTCCGAAGCCTGTCTGAAGAAAACGAACAGAGAGATTATCATCACTGCCGTAACGAAACTTCCGGATCCGATGTAAATGTACCAGATGACGGCGGACATTGCGAGGTACATCAGCCCTCTGGACCACCTCTTCATCACAAGGTGTCCTATCCCGTATATTCCGAAAAAACCCATCAGGAACGAGAGGGCTATTGCCAGCGTTCCGTTCTTCACGGGTTTCGGGGGCATCATGAAGTACGGTGCGGACTGTTCCCCTGCGGATTCGCGCTGCGTCCCGCACCGGCCGCAATATAGAGCGCCGTCTTCGACGGGGGCTCCGCACTCCGAACACACCTCCTGATGCAGCAGATTTCCGGAGTCGTTCACTCCGTACGCTTTCTTCTTGTCGCACCCGCAGTGGTAGCAGAAATCCGAATCGGGAGGTATTTCGCTTCCGCATTCGGAGCATATGTACATGGTCACTCGTCCAGCTCCATCGTGTATATTCCGTTAGCGCATTTAACCTTAATAGGTTCGCCGAAGAGCCCGCTCACTTTTTCCGAAACGAGAACCTCTTCCTTGGGGCCGTCCGCGTACACCTTTCCGTCCTTTATCATTATCACTCTGCGCACCGAAACGGGAATGTCGCTCAGGTCGTGGGTAATCATGGCTATGCTCACCCCGGATTCCGCCATTATGTCGAACATTCTGCGGAATTTGGAACGCATCACTATGTCCAAACCGGTCATCGGTTCGTCCAGAACCAGCATTTTAGGTTCGAACACCAGGGCTCTGGCTATGAGAACTCTGCGCATTTCGCCCAGAGAAAGACCGTGAAGGGTCCTTTCCATGAGATGTTCCACTCCCATGTATTCCGCGGCCCTCAGGGCTCCGGCTTTCATGGAGTCGGTCACGTCGTGATTCCTGAAAACATCCAGACTTCCGAAGAATCCGGAAAGTATGACGTCCCCCACAAGGGTTTCTTCTCCGAACATGGACTGGAGATCCATGGAAACCGTTCCTATGCGTTTTTTTATTTCGGGAACCGACCAAAGGTTCTCTCCGAAAATCTTCATGGAAGCGGGATTTTCTTCGTCGAAATAGGGATAGATTTCCCCTCTCAGCAGTTTGATTAACGTGGTTTTTCCGGAACCGTTGGGTCCGATTACGGCGACGTTCTCTCCCGCATCTATATCCAGATTAACGGAATCGAGTATGCGTCTGCCGTCTCTGACGACCGATACGTTCCGAAGTTCCATCGCCTTTTCCATGACCGTGTCAGAGTCCTTCTCGTACCTAAATATGGCGGAACTTTTTCCGACTTTCGCGTCGGAGAAACATAGGGCGCATCCGCTCTTTTTAATTAAGATTAGTGGATTGCATAGAGTGTGCGCATGATCAGATTCCGGGGGACGGACGTATCTCCCGTGGGCATAGGCACCGCCGCCTGGGGAACCGGTATCAACGGCGGCGAACAGATGTACGGGAGGACCGTTTCGGAAGTCGATCAGAGCTATGTATTCAGACAGGCCGTCGCCCACGGAATCAACATTTTCGATACGTCCCCTTCCTTCGGTTCCGGAGAAAATTCTCTGGGGCGCGCAAGCCAATTCAACAAATCCGTCTCGTTTTCCACCAAGTTCGTACCTACCGGGCTGCAGAGAAAAAACGCTATGAAAAAGTCGCTGGCGGCAAGCATGAGAGAACTGGGAGCCGAGAGCATAGATTTCTACTGCATACAGTCTCCCGCGAACGTGGAAAGATGGACTGCGGAACTGATTCCCCTTATGGACGAGGGCCTGATAAGATTCGCAGGGGTGGCCAACCACAGTCTTTCCCAGATTATAAGGGCACAGAACGTTCTGGAAGAGGCGGGAAAATCCCTTGGATTCGTGCAGAACCATTACAGCCTGCTCAGCCACGAAGAAAAGGACGACGGAATAATTCAATGGTGCAAAGACAACGGCGTTCTTTTCATGTCCTACATGGTGCTGGAACAGGGCGCTCTCACCCGGAGATACTCGTCCCAGACGCCTTTCGAACCCGCCAGTTTCCGCGGGAAAACCTACACTCCCAAAGTTCTCAGGGCTCTGAGACCTCTCAAACTTCTGATGAGAAAAATAGCCGAAGAATATTACGTGTCGGAGGCGCAGATTGCGATGGCCTGGTGCATCGGAAGGGGTGCTATACCCATTGTGGGAGCCACGAAATCATCCCACATAGGCGGAATCATGTCTTCCCTGGATTTCAAGCTGGACGACGAGGATCTTCGGAAACTGGAAGAAACCGCCGACGGAATAGGGATAAGAACATACGGATTTTGGGAGCGGGACGGGGAGGATCCCCCTCCCGTTCCCCGTAAAAAGCGTTTCTTCTGACTCATGCGGGGGACGGTTTCGCGGAAACATGCCTGTTTATCAGAATTCCGGCCGCAAGAATCAATGCCGACAGGGGCAGGGCCACCACGGTGGGATCTATTCCCGCTACGGTTCCTAGGAACAGAACGTTCTTTCCCGTGAGAATTTTACACACAGGTATGAAGGCTGCCGTTCCCGCGTGAACGAAGAGCCCCCATACGAGATATGCGGCCGTACCGACGGCTATGCTGGCTTTTGCCGCCGATGCGTCGGGATTCTTCGAATACAGCCCGTGGGTGTACGCGGGAAGAAGCGCCGCCGCCGTTATCCCCATGAATACGGAGGTTGCCTTCGCGATTATGTCCTTGGGCATGATGTAACAGTATACCACCACGACCACCAGCATAACCATGGTGAACGTGCGGTTTACCCTCACGGACTGGGAATCTCTGTTTTCCCCGTATCTTCTGTTTTCCGCCAGCGTATAGAGGTCGTATCCTCCGGCAACCCCTATCGTATGCATAAGGGCGCTCAGCGTGGATATCGCCGCGCTGACGAGAGCCAGAAGGAACAGGGATATGAAGAGATCTCCGAAGGTTACGGCGGCGAACATCTCCGTCAGGAACTGGGGTATTATGAAATCCGTTCCCAGACCGAGAGACGTGATGTACTCGTAGGACCCGACGCCGTGGGTGTCGAAGAAGAACACGTTGCTCAGAGGCCCCACCGTGTAGGCGGCTCCGACCACGACGAACATGAATATGCTCCCGATGACCATGGATTTTCTCAGGGTTCTGTCGTCTTTGGCGGACATGTATCTCACGACCAGCTGCGGCTGGGTAAGGGAACCTATTCCCACTCCGGTTAAGAACGTGGTTACCACCAGCATCCATTCGGGAGTTCCGAATTCGGAGAACGAAGTCCATCCCCTTGCTCCGCTCAGAGTTCCCGCCTGTTCCGCCAGACCCATGTTCCAAATGTCGGAAAGCTGGGTGTTCGCGGAAGTCACTCCGCCCATGGTCGCGTAGGTTACGACAAGGATGACCGTCATGCCCAGAAACATTATTCCCGCCTGGAAAGCGTCGTTGTACATGACGGCTATGATTCCCCCGTACACCACGTAGATTGCCACGACCAGCGCAACGACGATGAGAATCAGGTCGTAATACTGGGTAAGCCCGGTGATTACCGCCACGGAGTTAACCGCCCCTTTGAGAACAGCGGCGCAGTAGATAGGCATCATCACTATGATCAGCATAGCGGTGAAACCGCGGATTCCTTTGGATTTGTATATCTTTCCGAGAAGATCCGCAAAGGTGGACGCACCGAGTTTCTTGCCCAGACGTCGGGTTCTGGGACCGAACACGATGAAGGACACCGCAAGTCCTATGAACAGATTGAGAAAACACAGCCACATTATCGACATGCCGTGAACGGCGGCCTGTCCTCCGAAACCGATGATGGCGGACGCGCTCAGGAACGTGGCGCCGTACGAAAGCGCTATGACCACCGTATTGGTCTTGTTGCGTCCCAGCATAAACTGTTCGCTGTTTCTTGTGTGTTTGTACCCGTAATAACCGAGAATCCCGGTGACCACGGCGAAAACCGCGGTCATGGCTCCGAATATGGCGAAGTTTATGCCTTCACTCATTGCAGGCATCCTCCTCTTCTTCGGAGCCCCTGTTTCTCGTAAGGCCGTAAACTATGCAGAACGCCGTGTTGATTATGCACGCGGCGTAGGCTCCCCAGATATACGGGTCTGTCAGTCCGAACATTTTTTCTTTCTCCGAGTTACGTGCTAACATGTAGCACGGTAAAACGGGTTATGAATACCGCATATATAATGTATTCTGAAAAAACGGTGTACGGAAAGACGGGGAACCCCCTTGTTCCTGCCGTAAATGCTCAAAAATGATTAATATGCCCCTGCCGTTAAACCAACGTTTGGCTTGACCGGGGAGCTTGGCGTGCCCTGATACCTGAAATCGTCAATACGCTGGGGTGACAGCACGGGGCGGCCCGGATGAACGTTCAAGCCCGTAACGGGACAATGAGATCTTGTCCTGCAGAGTCGGAGTACGACAGAAAACCGGCCGGAGGGTCGGCAGATGGTAATAATCGGGGGAACCGGGCCAGGTCCTGACGGGAGCAGCCTTACCCCGAACTACCGACGTTTGCGGGATTGCAGGGTCGAGAAACGGTACGGCAAACTTGAATCGGGATTCCGGGACAACCCGTGCGGCCAGACACTTTATCTTTTCTTCTTCGGACGGCATCCCGTTATTATATCTTCGGAAAAGTCGTAAAGAACCCTGGTTTCTTTGCCGTCGGTGAGTTTCATAACGGAAGTGGAATCCACTTTTCCCACCGCCGCGCCGGCGACGCCCTTCTCCGAAAACAGTTTAATGAGCTCTTCGGTGTTTTCCGGAGGGCAGGCGAACACGAAACCGAATCCCTGGTACGCCAGACACCACTGGACGAAATCAATGCCTTCCGGTCTGGGAATTTTGGTTATGTCCACGGTGCCTCCCGCGGAAGAGGATTCCAGCATCATTCCCAGAGTTCCTATGCACCCGGGGTTGCTCATGTCTTTTCCGGAACTGACCAATTTCCGTATCCCCACCTCGTGGAGCAGCGCAATCTGTCCGCGGACGGTCTTTCCGTCTTTGCGGGTGGTGGTATCCCATGCGTAAGGCAGTTTTTCGGGGAAAAATCCGTCCAGATCCATTACGAACACGATGTCGTCCCCGTCCTGGGCGGTTGTGCTGCGGATGAGCCCTTCTTTGCTCACCGAACCCATTATGGATATTTCCAAGGAGTTGAATTTACTGTCCGGATTCGTGTGTCCTCCGACTATGGGAACGTTGAACTTCTTAACGCCGGCTTCCAGGCCTTCGAGGATTTGGGAGCATACTTTCCGGTTCTTTATGGAAATGACGTCGACCATTGCCACGGGAGTGCCCCCCATGGCAGCTATGTCGCTTACGTTGACCAGAACGGCGAAATATCCGGCGTAGAACGGGTCCGCCTCCATGAGAGACCCCATGATTCCGTCGGCGGCCACCAGAAGATATCCGTCTCCGTATTCCACGGCCGCCGCGTCCTCACCTTCGGAAGCCGCGACCTGAGGGAATCCGTCCAAAGGCAGACAGCCCATTATTTCGCGTATGGGATTTTTCCTGGTTACCCCCGGATAATTGCGTATTGCGTCGACGAGCCCGTCAAGCATAGACGCCCACATGCGCTTCGTTCTTAAAATAACTATCAAGCTCCGCGGGAAAACATTCCGAATAGGCCGGGCGGAACCGTATATTCGGCCAATGCTATACCGACTTTTAGAAATAATATATACTTCCGGATTTCCCGCATGAAAATCGCAGATGTTTAAAACGAAAAAAAATCAGATCAGACGGGTCTGCTTCGTAGCCATGACGAGGTGCCTGGAATCGGTAACGTCTAGAACGATTTCCGAAAGAATATCGCACATTTCCGCCGAGTAATCCCTCCGGGGGAAATACGCATCCGCGGACGGAACGGTGTTTCCCGCCCTTTTCAGAATTTTTCTGCATTCGGCGATTTCGTTCGCCTCGGCGGAACGTCCTCCCGGACGGGAGACTCCTGCCATACGAAGTTCCGAATCGAAAACCGGACGGCGGAACAGTCTGCTGAGAACGAACAGAATGAGTTCGTCGTCTCCGGGAAAATTTTTTCTGCAGATTCTTCCCACCGTTTCGTATATGTTTTCGGGCGGCCCCTTAACGACGGAATATATTTTCGACGGAGGAACGGATCTTTCCCTCAGAATGTTCGTATCCGTGAGAGCGCGCAGATATCCGGTGAGAATCAGCCGGTGATGTTTGAATCCCATGGATTCCAGTTCTTTGGAAAGAGCGCTGATGGATTTTCCGTCCTTCCCCAGACACGAAAGAAGCAGACGGTGGAAATCCTTTTCCGGATTGAACATAGAACTGGTAACAAACTCGGTAAATTAATAGATGCCGTGGAAAAGGTTTTACGGTGCCGGATTATCTCCTGCTATCTCATTTTTTATCCGTGCTGTGCGGCGGATGTCTGCGGAAACCCTGTTGCGGCGAATCGGAAAATTCAGCGGATTTTCCGGCTTTCGATGCGGATGAACAGAACGATACATTAGTGCGAAAATTTATGTTTTAAAATATCTGGCCAATCATTATGTAACAGATATGATAACAAATATGGTAATAAATAATGGTTTGTATTTTACCGATTATAGTTCCAAAAATTGTTTATATCCTCAAGCACAACAACGATAGCCAGCCGATTTCAGAAGGATGGGATCACACATGTTCACCGAATCAGACAATTTGCTCAAGGGAAGTCCGGAATCCACGGACATCGGGCTCTTCGTCAGATCTTCCGACGAGGACCTTAAAAAGTGGGATAAGAAGAGAATCTACAGCACGCTTCTGCGCGAAACCGAAATCACGGAACTCAACGCGATGCTCATCGCCAATGACGTCGACCGTATGGTGAAACAGCTTGATATACGGTATATTACGGCGCCCCTCATACGCGAACTTACCAATGCAAAACTTATGGAGAGGGGTCTCGAAGACATAAGAAAACAGCACACTCGTCTGGGAGTTCCCATCTACGATGCCAGAGAAATCATCGTGTCTCCCAACAAAGAGAATGCCAACGTGCCCCACGGCCCCGAAGCCACGAATCTCACCCTGGCGGAGAACATCAAGAAAGAATTCGCCCTTCTGGAAGTTTTCACCCCCGACGTAGCCGACGCACACATGTCCGGACTGATTCACCTTCACGACCTGGGGATGATCGACCGCCCCTACTGCAGCGGGCAGTCCATAGAATACGTGAAAAAATTCGGTCTGAACCTTCCCAACGCAATGTCCATAGCGAAACCCGCCAAACATCCCGAAGTCCTGATAGAACAGGTTATCAAATTCTCCGCAGCCCTGCAAGGCCACTACGCCGGCGCAATAGGATGGGACGCGGTCAACATGTTCCTTTCCCCCTACCTCGCGGGAGTCGATGACGCGAGAATGCATCAACTCGCGCAGATACTCGTCTACGAATACGCCCAGCAGGCGGTCGCCAGAGGCGGCCAATCCATATTCAGCGATCTGAACATATACTGGGAAACGCCGAAACACTTCGTCGGAGTTCCCGCGATAGGTCCGGGCGGAGAATACACCGGAAAGAACTACGAGGATTACGAGACAGAATCCCAAAGGTTTGCCATGGCACTCATGGACGTTTATCTCGAGGGCGACGCAAACGGAAGACCGTTCTTCTTCCCCAAACCGGAAGTCCACATCACCGACAGGTTCTTCCAGACTCCCGGCCACGAAGAGTTCATGGAGAAAGTCTGCAGACTCTCCGCCGAGATGGGGAACACGTACTTCGTGTTCGACAGGGGAGATACCGCAAGAGTATCCGAATGCTGCAGGCTTTCGTTCAACCTCGACGAACAGGATCTCGAGGATGCCAAAACACCGTGGAAAATGCGTTTCTCCGCGATGCAGAACGTTACTCTCAACCTTCCCCGCATAGCATACATGGCGGACGGAAACGACGAAAAGCTGTTCGCGGGAATAACGGAGGCCATGGAACTCGCCGTGAAAGCCCACGGTCAGAAGAAAGAATTCATAAAACAGCTCATGGACATGGGCAACAGCGGACCCCTCGGCCTGCTTTCCATGGACCTCGACGGGGAACCGTATTACAGAATAGAAAAATCGTCCTACCTGATAGGCATACTCGGACTCAACGAGATGATTCAGTACCACACAGGAAAAGAGCTTCACGAGTCCGACGGTGCCGTGAAGTTCGGGCTGAAAGTCATAGCTTATATGCACAAAGAAGCACAGAGATTCTCCGCCGAAACCGGACTGAAGATTTCTCTGGAACAGACTCCCGCCGAATCCACCGCGTACAGGTTCGCCAAACTCGACATGCGGGACTTCAGGCAGAAGGCTTCCGAAGTCGTGAAAGGAAACCGCGGCACCGGAGAAATATACTATACGAATTCCACGTACCTCAACGTGGGAGCGGACGTGAGCCCCGTGGAACGGGTCAGAATCGAAGGAATGTTCCATCCCATCATCGATGCCGGCGCGCTAACCCACGTGTGGCTGGGAGAATCGAAACCTTCTCCGGAGAGCATAGCTGCTTTCGTTAAAACCACGTTCGAAAAGACTCAGAACGGACAGATTGCGTTCAGCCCCGATTTCACTTCCTGCCTGGACTGCGGAAAGACTTCCCGCGGACTCTCCGAAAACTGCCCCAGCTGCGGTTCTCCGCACACCGAAGGCATAACCCGCGTCACCGGATTCTATTCAAAGATTTCCGGATGGAACAAGGGCAAAAAGGGAGAACTGGCAGACAGAGTCAGATATGGAATATGAATCCGGGCGCGGAAAACCGCGTCCGGTTATCTCCACATATTCCGCTTGCGCATGTATTCCACGGCAATAAGACACGCAACGACCATGACCGCAATAGTTATCCAGAATCCCCATTTGTATCCAAGCAGCGGCATGTTCTCGAAGTTCATTCCGTAAATTCCGGAAAGCATGGTGGGTATCGAAATTACCAGAGTTATGGATGTCAGGAACTTCATGACCTGTGCCAGAGAGTTGTTTATGTCGGATTCCACCAGCTGCCTGGTACCTTTTATTATCTGACTGTAGGTCATGGTCATCTCAAGGGCCTGGTTGGTTTCGATTATCACGTCGTCCATCAAATCCCTGTCTTCCTGTTCGGTTATGAATTTGTACTGTTTGCTCAGTCTTTCCATGACCGACTGGTTCACGCTCAGAGACGTTTTGAAGTAAACCAGATTTGACTCCATCTCGTGGAGTTCAAAAAGATCGTTTCTCTGTGTGGTGTTTCTTATGGACGCTTCGATGATCGCCCTCTTCTTTTCTATGACTTTAAGATAACTCTGATACTGCAGAGCGACCCTGAACAGTATCTGCAGGGCGAAACGGGTTCTCTTTTCCACGTTTATCGTGTTTATCGCTTTCGACTTACCCCCTATCAGGGAACTTACGGCGCTGAGTTTCTGAAGGCAGACGGTCACCACAGCGTTGGAGGTCACGGTTATGGAAAGAGGATACGTGGCGTATTCGTCCCGCTGATTCCTCACTTCGGTTGCCGGGGCGTCTATCAGAATCAGGGAGTAGTCCTCCTGCATTTCCAGTCTGGAACCCTCTTCGTCGTCCAGAGCGGCGGTCAGACATTCCCTGCCGACATTCAGGAAGGCGCACACTTCGTCTATCTCTTCGGGGGTGGGCCTGACCATGTTTATCCATACGTTGTCTTTCATCTCCTCCGTAGGAACGGGCCTTCCGTCAACCATTTCAAAAACTTCGTACACTTGTCGTCACCCCCTGATTGTTTCAGAATATCATAGCAATGACAACCAGTATTAATAAGAATATCATGAAACCGGAGACTGCGCGGGAGATGTTGTCGGCGGTCTTTTTTCTTGTCTCCTCGTCGCCGTACCCTATTCTTTCGAGGAACTGTCCCGTCCATCCTCTGAAAAGATATCCTCCGTCGAAGGGGATCGCGGGGAGGGCGTTGGTTATTCCGAGAAGGATATTACACCAGAACATCCAGAAGAAAAGTCCGGCGGTAAGCCAGAAGGCTTCCCCTCCGGGAACGTCGTACCACCAACGGAATTCCGAGGGAACCGGAGAATATCCTCCGAAGGCCACCGTCGTATATCCGAGAATTTTGAGCACAGACGGGACGAATCCCGAAACTCCGTAAGCGGGATGGGCGGCGGTTCCCAGCACATGTTCCGGAGTAACGATGCTTAATCCGCTGTAGTTCGTGGATATGCCGAAAAATCCTACTCCATCTTTGGAACCCAGTTCGAATTCTCCGGTCGTCTCTTCGGACATACCGTCGATGTAGGTAACCTTGACTTTCTGTCCCGGGTGAGACGAAGAAACGAAATCCCTGAAGTCGGCCACGCCGCCTATGTGCGTGTCGTTTATTCCGGTGATAACCGTTCCCGCCGCAATGCCCGCATCGGCTGCCGGCGAATTGGGAACGACGGATACGACGTAAAGACCCAGTATCATATTTTTGATAAACGTTCCGTCCTGTGTGCGGTATTGCACGATATGCTCTCCCGGACCGAAATCCTCTTCGGAGAGGACGAAGAAACCGTCGTGCTGAACCGTGTAGACGTCTATCCCGTCGATCGATTCGATAATAGCTCCGGCGGGAATTCCCGAAGCGGGAGAATCAGCCGACACGCTGTATACTCCCGGACTTCCGTTGTCTATGCCGGCGGCCGTTCCCACGGATCCCAGCATCAGAACCGCGAATATCAGGAAAGAAACCACGGCTGCAACAAAATTTACGGAGACTCCGGCGGAAAAAACGTTCATCTTGCTTTTGTTCGAAGATTTGTCCACGTCTTCGACGTTCATTTCGACGAAAGCACCCAGAGGAACCACCGCGTAAATGGCTCCGGAAGACTCCACTCTGATTCCGTTGGCTCTTGCCTGAATCCCGTGCGCGAATTCGTGTATTATCATCGCAACGATGAGGCCTATGACGGCGAAAACAAGATTTCTCAGAGTCAGTATTCCCGAAACGGAACTGGAAAGAGCCGCCGCGGTCGTGCCGGACGAAAAGGCGGCGGGAAGATTGACCATGGCTGTGAGCATGAAGAATACCATCACGGCCATGAGAACCGCGGAGACGATTTTGGAAAATAAGCCGAAGGCGGAACATAATCTTTTTTTGGACCCGATTCTGTCCATGAAGTCTCTGCCGCGCTGGGTTTTGAACATCACTATCGGACCCCGCAGAGAGAATCCCATTTCCTTGGCTTTGGGCGAACTCATGACCCAAAAGAGAATTGGAACGTACGCGACAACCAGTACCGTCAGTACGATCCATGCCGTTCCAATCTGTATCATCCTAAGCCCCCAAGGCGTTTACATATAATATTGATTACGCAAAACGCAGCACAACGTCCGCAGGATTCATTTCCTTTATTATTTTCTCCGCCCAGCGGAGCTTCTTTGCCGAACGTTCCGGGTCTTCCCCTTCTCTCACCCTGGGTCTTTCGAAATCGAACCCTTCCAGCATTATCTCTTTAGCACCGAAATGTCTCGCCGTGCACACGGCACGGTCGCCGTCGGTGAATCCCCCGAAATTCATCACGATTCCGTAAGGTTTCGACTGCGTCGTCAGTATCACGGGACCTTCGAATCTCCCAGCATATTTTGTTACCAGTTCGGGATTGTCGCCGTGGGCCAGAATCAGCGTAACGGAGCCCATGGAACTTGCCTCGATCTGCGCTTCCGCGTTTCCATCCAGGTCGGTGACCACGATGTCCGGAACTATTCCCGCGGCAAGAACTCTCTCGGTGGCGGAGCCGGCGGATATCTGCGTTCCCCTGTGAATGTTTTTTCCGATATCTTTTTCCAAACCGTACGAATCGCCGAAAACCGTAACGGTTTTGCCTACCGTCTCTTCGAGAATATCTCCGTCCTGAAGATCGGAATTTAAAGTTACGGCCATCAGGGCCCTTACGGACTGGTCGTCGGAATACGGGTCGATTCCCAAATCTTCGCATATTTCCAAATAAACGGGTTTCCACTCGGAATATTCCAACCTTACGCCTCCGCCGGCGGAACGGACGTTATAACGTAACGCTTGAGGTGTCTGCGGAGTATGGAGGAAATAATGGTGAGGCTGACTCCGACCGCGATTTCCGCCGCAATGATTCCGGTGATGTTCAGTCCCGTGCTGATGTAGGACATGAAAAGGTCCATGGCCCCTATCAGAACCATTCCGACACCCAGCATGTTTATCGTTCCCGTTATGAAACTGAGTTTAATGCATCCGGACGAAAGATATTCCTCGATGGCCCCGCCCAATGCGTATACCAGATATCCGAAGATGAACGGCCACACGGTAACCGTTCCGAACCTCAGAACCATCAGGTACAGCGAAGGGGAGTAATAATCTCTTATCGTCAAAACTCCAAGGACGAGTCCCGACACGATAAGTGCCAGAGCCATTAAAACGAACGTGGTGATCAGACTTCCGGATTTGATGCGCTGATACATCTTCGACATTGCGTCGGAAATACGGTCTATCAGACTGTATCCGGAAACAAGAATCATAATTCCTATGATGAGTGCGATAGTTGCGCCGGATACCCTCTGGAAGTTGCTGGGAGCGAACCCGTACAGATAGAGCATGGGTATTATGTACGCAAGGGCTATAAGAGCCAGCATCCACCCTATGGGTGTAAAGAATCTCTTCTTCTTGGCCGGATCGCTCATGAGCTTCGAAATAACGTAAACGGTTCCTTCGAGACCCGGGGCCTGTTTGACGAAAACTTTTTTCACCGAATCGATGGGAACTCTGGACGAAATTATGGGATAGACGTACTCGTCTTCGGCTCCGTCGCCCACCAGAATTACCCGGTCGGGGGAAACTTCCTCCAGAACCTGATTCAGTTCGTCGATTATGGCGGAGTCCGAACGGTGGCCGATTTTGGGGTTTCCGCATATGAGGGCTATTTCGGCGCCCTTGCCTTCGCCGATTATGTCTTTGTAGATGCTTATGGCGGCGAACACCGTGTTGATGTCGGAATCCTCGGGGTCGGCGATTCCCAGAGCGGACGCTGCAACCGAACATGCCTCGACCCCTATCGCGGGAGATTCCACTCCCGCCTTGACGCCGAAGTCGTCGTCTCTGTCCACAACGAGAACCAACGTCTTCTTCACGAACCTTAATGCAGTCGTTAAGATAAACGCTTTCCTGCTTACAACTGCGTCTCCGTTCCCCGGAAACGTACGGCGGGAAAAAGAATTCCGGAAACAAATCTATATCGGGTATGCGTTGGACGGTGCATGCTCATCAGATGGCACGGCCACTCATGTTTTGAATTCGGCTGCGACCTCGGTATCCTGGTCATAGACCCCCACGACGGAAAATCCCTGGGTATCAAACCCCCCTCCCCCGGCAGCGCGGCGGCGGTTCTGATGTCCCACGACCATTACGATCACAACGCTTCGAGAGTCGTAAGCGGAGACCACAAGGATTTCACCGGGAAAACCGGAAAATTCAAAGCCGGACCTTTCGAAGTGGAGGGTCTCGGAACCTATCACGACGACGAACAGGGCGCCAAACGGGGACTTAACTCGATGTATCTCTTCGCCATGGACGGAATTTCCGTCTGCCACTGCGGAGACCTGGGAGCGATTCCTTCGGAAAAAGTGATGAAGAAAATAAAGAACGTCGACATCCTCTTCGTCCCGGTGGGAGCCAACTATACGATGGACCTTCCCGAGGTGAAAGAGTTCATAGCCGCCGTGGACCCGAAAGTGATAGTGCCCATGCACTACAGGGTTCTGGGTCTGTGCATACCCATACTCCCGCTGGACGATTTCCTGAAAATGGTTCCCGCGGAAAACGTGGATTACGTGGGAAACGAAATAGATCTTTCCTGCGACGAACTTCCCGAACACAGCGAGTGCTGGGTCTTCGACCGTTAAAACAGGTTCAGACCGTCTTCGATTCTTCCCAGTTCCAGAGGCATGGTCTGGTCGCCGACGAGGGCTCCCTTTCCGTTGGCGATTATTCCGGAACCGAGGAAATCCACCCCGTGGTTTACGGTGGTGCGCACGGGGCGCACCTTCAGAAGATCTTCGATAAGTTCGACTTCTTCGTCCGAAGCGTCGGGATGGCAGATGCACCCTTTGTTGGTGACGACGCACACCGAACCCACGGTGCCGATTCCCGCAACGGATGCTCTCACGCACTCCACGCCGAAAGTGTCGGAAAGTTCGGAAACCGCTTTATCCGAAAGGGAAGGGTTGGCTATGCATCCGTAATCGTTTACGACTACGTTGTTTCCGGCGGCGTTGAACCTTCCGGAAAGCAGACAGACTTCCTTGCCCGTGAATTCGCGTATTTTGGAAACTTCCGAAGCGGCGGCAAGGCCGGAAACGACGGTGCCGTTGGAGTTCATGGCCGCCAGGGAACCGACGACGGAGGATCCGGAAACGGAAACCTGCAGCGTCTTTACGCCCAGAACCGTTTCCAGGTCTCTCAGAAAACCCGGGTCGGCGTCGGTGGCGACCAAAGCGGTTTCCTCGCAGGCGACGGCGTATACGCCGATGTTTGGGTTGCCGCCGTAGCGGGAAAGCCGCATCACGGTATCACTCTGCCAGGGTGACTTCCACGAGACCGTCGTCGAATTTGACCGCCCTCACAGCTATTCTGGAGGGAGGGTTGCGTATTCCGTTTTCCCACAGCTTCTCGTTGAGCGCGGTATCCAGCCATACGTGTTCTTCGTCGACCTTCATGTGTCTCATGATGTTTTCGCGGACTTCCTTCACCGCACGTTTGGCACGTTTGGTGCGGGGCGCCTGTTTGGCCGCTCTGAGCGGTATAACAATGATTCTTTCCTCGTCTGCCACGGAAATCACTCCTTAAGTTTTCCTATGCGCCACGATCTCCTCTTGGGGTGGCGGAGGAACTGTCTGTTGGTCCGCATCATGACCCAGGCGGGAACACGGCGGTTCTGGTTGACCCGCTTGTTAAGCCTTGCTTTCATCGCGGGAGGTTTAGTGCTTGACATTTTACTTCCTCTCTATTTTGATATCTCTTCTTTTGGGTGCGACCTGTCTGAGAAGTTCTCTTAGCATATCGTCGGTGATGGCCCTCTGAAGCCTTCCGGACTGTGCGAGCTGAATCAGCTGGTTTTCAATCGATTCGGCATGCTGCGGGTCCGCCAGTTTAACGTTGGCGAGTCTGTCCCTGGCTTCCGGCGTCATAATCTGTCTGAGAATCGCCTGTTTCTGAGCCTCGTACTGTCTCCTCTGTTCCTCTGCCTGCTGCTGCATGGCATAGTCCTGCTGAGCGGCCGCCTGCTGGTTCTGCATTTCGGCCATCCTTCTTCTTCTGAGCTGTTCGAGTTCAGGGTCATCCATATGCTTTCTTCCTCCTCATGCCTTCATTTCGTCGTAAACCTCTTTCGCCGCATTGTCCAGAAGGGACTGTCCGGCGGGAGATATCGATCTTCCTTCTTTTTCCTTGGAGACCAGGTATCCTGCTGATTCGAGCTGCATCATGCATTTTCTTACTATGTTGCGGCTTCCTTTCACTGCCCTGTTGGGCATGGATCCCTTGTCCGAGAATCCTCCGTACTCGGCTGCGAGTTTGGAGGATCCCATCGGGCCCTTTACGTAAAGCTTCCTGAGTATGGACGCGGATCTGGTGTACCACCAGTCGTCCTGTACGGGAGCTTTTTCTGTGTGCCTGCCCGTCCTCACGTATTCGGCCCACTCGGGAGGCACGATTTTATCGCAGCCCTTGAGTTTTTCGGCCGTCTTTCTGATGAGTTCTTCGGCAGGGACGTCGTAGACGGTTACCATGTTTGTACCTCATGCGTCCGGCGGGTGCGCGGACAACAGAACTGGTATAAGTGACGTGTATAAAAGCATTGCTGGGAAAATAGGAATCTCGGACGCCGCACGTCTTTCAACCCGTGCGGAACGCGGACGTAACATCCGCCACGGCACCTGCCGGGAACCCGACAGACAAATCCGTGACACTGATTATGCATTCAGATATATGAAACAATCCCGAGGTTTTTCGGAAACCGGGGAATCAAGTATTTAAGACGGGTAGAAGATTAAGGAGACATGGACACCAATCAAGCGTTCTGCACCCAATGCGGTGCGATGCTGGAAGCGAACGATACGTTCTGTCCCAAATGCGGCGCACAGGTCGCGGAAGCGGACTCTACTTACCGCGGAGAGACGACACCGCAGGGATACGCATACGGAAATATGTCGCTGGAGAAATCCAGAGCGGAAAGCAAAACCTCCAAGGTCATGATACTTTCGGGAATCTACCTCGTATTCGCAGTAATTATGATAATAGGGTGTTTCTCTTTCGGTTCCGCCGTTCAGGTGTTCGAAGAAAATCCGGAGCTTCTCGACGACATGGGCCTGACCATGGAGGATGTTCTGGCGCTTGCCGACGTCATGCCATTTGTGGGATACATCTTCCTGGCATCCCTTGTGATGATAATAATCGGAATGTATTTCGTTCACAAGAAGGAGAATTTCACGGTTTCCGTGGTGCTCTATGCCCTGGGATCCGCGGTGCTGTTCGGAGCCGCCGCGATAGGCGGCCTCTCCGAAATGATTCTGGCAATAATCGGGCTCCTGGTAACGTACCTTCTGTACACCGCCAAACCGGCTTTCTCGAGCTGAAGGTTCCGCGGAATGCCGCGGAATTTCAGCTGAAAATTCCGCCGATATAGTTCTTGGTGAGCTCGTTCTGAGGATCTCCGAAGACTCTTTCGGTTTCCCCGAACTCCACCAGCTCTCCCAGGTACATGAAGGCCGTGTAATCGGCTATGCGCTGGGCCTGCTGCATATTGTGGGTAACTATTACGACGGTGTACTCTTCGGACAGACTTTTGGCGAGCTTTTCGATTTTCGCCGTGGCTATCGGGTCCAGCGCCGAGGTGGGTTCGTCCATGAGAAGAACTTCCGGATTGATGGACAGGGCACGCGCGATGCACAGTCTCTGCTGCTGTCCTCCCGAAAGTTTCATGGCGTAGGAACCGAAACGGTCCTTCACCTCGTCCCAGAGGGCCGCTTTTCTCAGGGACGTTTCCACGATTTCGTCCAGTTCCGCTTTGTTTTTGATTCCGTGAATCCTGGGACCGTAGGTTATGTTGTCCCTTATGGTCATGGGAAACGGATTCGGATTCTGGAAAATCATCCCTATTTTCTTCCTCAGATCCAGAACGTCGGTTTCGGGGGAGTATATGTTCCTGCCCTCGTACTCTATGGTGCCTTTGACGGTGCACCCGTCCACCAGGTCGTTCATCCTGTTGATGGACCTGAGAAGGGTGGATTTTCCGCACCCGGAAGGCCCTATGAGCGCGGTGATTTTGTTTTTCCATACGGGCATCGTTACGTCGAACAACGCCTGTTTCTGTCCGTACCAGAGGTTGAATCCGCTGATATTCATCGATTTTTCTTTAATTTCCATTGAAATCACCATTTAGTGTTCTTGGAGTAATGGTGCCTTACCAAGGATGCCAGAAGGAACATGGAAAGCACAAGCATCAGAAGAACCACCGCGACTCCGTAGGCTATGTCTCCCGCGTTGGGAACTTCCGTGGCCATGCGGTAGAGGTGGTACGGCAGAGCCATGACCGCGTTTCCGGGGTCCGCGGATATGCTGAACTTCAGGGAAGTGACCGCCGTGAACATGATCGGAGCGGTTTCTCCCGCCGCACGCCCTATGGAAAGTATGACTCCCGTGACGACCCCGCCCGCGGCGGCGGGAAGGATTACGTGCACAATGGTTTTCCATTTGCTCACTCCCATGGCCATGGAGGCCTCCATCATGCTGCGGGGAACCGCCGAAATCGCTTCTTCCGTTGTTTTTATCACAACCGGTAGTTCCATGAAAGCCAGAACGATGCATCCGGCTATGAGGGAATATCCCCATCCGAACAGAATCACGAACACGGACATTCCGAAAAGACCGAACACGATGGACGGAGTGCCGTTCAGCGCGTTTATGGCCTGGCGGATCAGCCCCGTCGTTCTGCTGTTCTGTTTAGCATAAAGGGAGAGGCATATTCCGGTGCAAATTCCCAGCGGCAGCATTATGAAGGCCATTCCTACCATAAGCTGCACGGTTCCGAAGATGGCGGGGAATATTCCTCCCTGGCGGCCGTTGTCCCTGGGATACTGTGTGAGGAAGTCCCAGGAAAGCACGGGAAGGCCCCTCATCATCAGATATCCGAGAATGAACACGAGGATTCCGATAACCATAAACATGGACAGTCTGAGAGACCAGAATGACGCTTCCTGTTTCGCTTTGCGGTTGACGCGCCTCGAAACCGTGCTCGCAGCCAGGAAGAGGGAAAGCACCGCGAACGCTACGAGGGTCGTGGTTATCACGTTGGTGAACAGAGACAAAGCCATCCACGTAACTGCAAACACGAACATGGATGCCAGGATTTTTCTCAGAAGGGGTTTGAATCTGCGGTAATTTTCCGAAGCGGACTGGGGAATGATCTTTCCCATCTTTTCCGAGACGGCAACGGAAAATCTGGACGGGGGAATCGCTCCCATTTTGACCTTGGTCCTTCTGCCTATGTGGGAAGCAATAAGATTCACCGTCACGACGGATATCATCAGTATGAGTGCGACCGCGAACAGAGACGAATAGTGGGTGCTGCCGAACACGACTTCCGGCATCTCCCTTACCAGCGTTGCGGTCATGGTTCTCACTCCGGAGAACACGTTCCACAGAGGTTCCGGTATTATCGCGACGCTTCCCGTAACCATAACGACCGCCATGGTCTCTCCCATGACTCTTCCGATACCCAGTATGAACGAGGCTATGACTCCCGAAGAGGCTCCGGGCAGAACGACCTGACGGATCGTTTCCCATCTGGTGGCACCCATGGCGAGAGAAGCTTCGCGGAAGGAACGGGGGACTGCGCGCAGAGAATCTTCGGAAACCGTTATTATCGTGGGCAGAGCCATGATTCCGAGGATAATCGAACCGGCAAGCCAGGAAGTGGCATACGTCATCTGATTCGGAAACGTCTTCAGAAGGAAAGGACACAGAACGACCAATCCGAAGAAACCGAAAACGATGGAGGGGATTCCGGCAAAAACCTCGCATATAGGCTTCAGTATGTTGCGGACTCTTTCGGAAGCCAGTTCCGAAAGGTATATTGCTGCGGCAAGACCCAGAGGTATGGAAATGAGCAGTGCGCCCGCGGTTACGAGCAGGGTACCCGCGATAAGGGGAAGAGCTCCGTAGTATTCTATGGACGGAATCCAGTATTCTCCCGTAAGGAATTCGACGACGCCGACTTCCCTGAACGCGGGGATGCTGAGATACGATATGTAAAGTATTATGGAAAAAACAATGGCCACGGCCGAGAAGGCTATGACCGCAAGAAAGAGTTTCGGGGCAGTATCCGAATCAAACCTGCGTTTGACGACGGAGTCCGGACTTATTTCCGGCGTTTCGACTGCCGTTTTTTCGAATACTGCCTCAATGGGATTCATACGACCACTCAGGAAAGGGGCACGAAGCCTTCGCTTTTGATGATCTCCTGTCCGTCTTCTCCGAGAATCCAGTCGATCAGAGCTTTGATTTCTCCGGTCGCTTCGCCGTCGGTCACCAGATAAAGGTTCCTGGATATGACGTAGGTTCCGTCAAGGACGGTTTCTTCGGAAGGAGTAACTCCGCCGATATTAACCGCAGTTCCGTCGGTAAGGTCGCCGACGTACCCCATGCCTATGTATCCGATCGAACCGGGGGTGGTGTTGATCGCGGTCAGCATTTCGCCGGTGGTTCCCTTAGAGGAATAGTCGTTCAGTTTCGCCTTGAAATCCGCTTCTTCTTTGCCCGAAACGGGTATCATCTTTCCGTCGATGGTCTCTCTGGTTCCGGAAGATTCTTCGCGGACCAGGGGTACGATGGCTTTGTCGCTTCCGCCGACCTCGTTCCAGTTGGTGTAGGTTCCGGCATAAATCTTGGCAACCTGCTCGAGAGTCAGGTCGGTTACTCCGGTTCCGGCTCCGACGGCCACGACAACGGCGTCTTTCGCAATGGTTATGGGTACCATTCCGGCGGCAGTCTCGCTGGATTTAAGGTCTCTGGAACTCATGGCCATGTCGCAGGTTCCGTTTATGAGGGCGTTGATACCCGTACCGGATCCGTTGGCGGTCATCTCGATGGTGACGTTGCCTTTTTCGTTCTTGTAGCTCTCCATCACTTTGGACATGATGGGTTCGACGGTAGTAGATCCCTGTACGGTGACAGTGACATTCTCGTCTTTGTCGTCCATCAGAAAATATGCGCCGGCGCCTACCGCGGCGACAGCGATTACTGCTATCAGGACGATTCCGATTGTTTTGTTATCCAAGGTTAGCACCTCGGTTTGTAAGATTCCGGATGTAGATATATAACTAGTCGAATTATTATATATTTACATATATATCAATATATATCTATCTATAATGTCTGTATAATAAATATCCTGTTAATTTCCGCATAGGTGCCAGTATTTTTTATAGAATATATTTCCAAGAGAATGTTTCCGGAATAACGGACACATCAAAAGTATAAATCCGCTTCGTCCTGCAGCCGATTTATATCATAATTATGACGATTACAATCTATATATAACATATAGATATATACATATTAATATGGATAAGCTTAAATCCTCTGTAAATGTAAAGTCCTCCGTGGACATAAGACGCGTACAGATTACCGGCGGTTCCTCGTTTATGGTGACACTGCCCAAGGATTGGGCGGAATCCGTAGGAATGAAAAAGAACGATTCCGTGGGTTTGCAGGCTCAGCCCGACGGAAGTATAATCATTTATCCTCAGGGAATCGAAAAAACAGTAGAAAAAACCGTCAAAGTCATCGACGTCGATTCGGTGAAGGACAGAGACTTTCTGTACAGACAGCTGGTCGGATCATATATTGCGGGACACAGTTCGATAGAGCTGCGCTCCGAGAGCCATATCCCCAGTATGGTTGCGGGTGTCGCTTCGGTTTTCACCCAAACCGCAATCGGTCTGGAAATCATAGACGAAAGCGACACCAGAATTCTCATCAAAGATCTGATGGACCAGGCAGAGATGAAACCCGTCAAATCCATAGAGCGTCTCAAGGTTCTGATAAAAAATCTGCTGAGCGACATTCTGGACGGGGCGGAAAGCGGAAGGAAGAACATAGCGGAAAACCTCGTTGAAAAAGACCGCGAAATAGACCGCATAGACTGGCTCATATCCAGACAGGTCAACATCTATCAGAAGGATTACTCCCTGGCAAGGAAACTCGGAACCAAACTGACCGAGATTTCCGGGTGCAGCACCGCCAGCAGAACCCTGGAACGCATAGGAGACCACGGTCTGATACTGGCAAAGAACATAGACGTTCTGAACGAAGAACCCGGAACGGCGGAAGTTCTTAAGGAAGTCGTATCCATCGGACGGGAGGTCATGGAACAGGTTTCCATATCCGTCTCCACCTGGCTGGACAAAGACATGCATGCCGCCAACAAATGCATAGAGGACAGCGCCCGTCTGGCGGAACGCACGAGAATACTCTCCAGAATGGCTTCGGACCTGAACCAGAACGTGGGAGTCGCCGTCAGTATAATCGGGGGAAGCCTGAGACGTATGGCCGAGTATTCCATGGACCTTTCCGAACTTGCCATAAATTCGGCCATGGGATGAGACGGGGACCGTCAGGCTTTACTACTGCGGGAACATAGCGGATGCCGTGAAGAACGTCGTAGCAATAACCGGAGCTTCCGGAAGCGTTTACGGAATACGCCTTCTGGAAAAACTTCCCGGAGAGACCGCGCTGGTGATTTCCGATACTGCGAAGAAAATCATTCCCGCCGAGACAGGCATGTCCGTAGAAGAAGTCGAAGCGCTGGCACATACGGTTTACGATGATTCCGACATGTTTGCTCCCATAGCTTCCGGCAGCTTCTCCTACGACTGTCTTTTCATCGCTCCGTGCAGCGAATCCACCGTCGGAAGGATTGCCGGAGGAATTGCCGACACTCTGATTTCCAGAGCAGCCGCCGTGCGTCTCAAAGAACGGAAAAATATGGTGCTGGTGGTCAGGGAAACTCCCAAAAGCCGGATTATGCTGGAAAACGAGCTTAAGCTTGCGGAAAGCGGCGCAGTTATACTGGACGCCAACCCCGGTTTCTACTCCAAACCGAAAACCGTGGACGACATAATCGATTTCGTCGCGGGAAAGGCCATGGATTCCGCCGGAATCGAAAACAGCCTTTACAGACGGTGGACCGGCTCATTCCAGTAATATCGCGGGCCTTCCGGGCACGGCCGCCGCGGATTTTCCCTTCGGGTCGTAGACGGAAGAATCTCCCGCCCTGAAGACTTTTACGGGAAGACCCAGTTCTCCGCTCAGGAACTCCGAAGCTTCGGAAAGTATTCCGTATTCGTCGGAGTTTGCCGTTATGCGGATTGCGGAAGCATCTTTTCTGGCCCAGTCGGACGCGGTTTTCTTGGCGAGTTCCGAAGCGGCTTTTCCGTTTCCTCTTATTTCGGGGTCGGACATGCACAGCTTCGTCAGACCGGGAACGGTGAGTTCTCCGGATTCGGCCATGTCCGCCGCATACGAGTATACTTTCCTTTTCCACGGCGCCGCCGTGTACAGAATAATCCTTTCGGCGTCGGCTCCCGCGACCTTTTTGATCTGGGCCACGTCGGAAATCACCGAACGTATCAGTTCTTCGCCGTATTCGGCGGCCGCGTCGGTACCTTCCGGCTCGGGATACTCCGCGGAAGAAACGAGACCTTCGAAGCCCGCGTTCTCCCAAAGCTCCTCGGCCATGTGGGGAGTGATGGGCATCATGCTCCTTATCCATATACCCAGCACTTCTTTTGCGGTGTCCGGGTCGGACCCTCCGCGTCTGACGTACCAGCGCAGGTCGTTGAACATTTCGTAATAGACCGTGGTTGCGGTCTGTCTCAGATCGTACTTGTCCATAAATCTCCGGACATCTGCGATGTGGGTCTGGAATCTGGAAATGAGCCAGCGGTCTATTTCCGAGGGTTTTCCTTCGGTTTTCGCAAAGCTTTCCGCGAAGGAGAAAATCCTTTCCAGCCTCTGCTTGTACATCATGACGTTTTCTTCGTTCCATTCCACGTCCACGAACATGGACGCTATGTGAGAATAATACAGACGCATGGCGTCGGTACCGAAGGTCTCTATCGCTCCGGGAATCGGCTGCGCGCCTCCCTTGGATTTGGAAATCTTCGTCTTCTTTCCGGTAACGTACCAGTTTACGAGAATTCCTCTCGGCTGCATGTTGTCGGGAAGCAGTGCCGAGTGGTTGAACAGGAACACGGGAAAGTGGACGGTCATGTGTTCTTTACCGCCCAGATTGATGTCCAGGGGATACCAGTATTCGACGTCCCCGCGGATGTTCTCCAAAAGAGGTATACCCAGTTTGGTGGACTCGGACACGTCGGACACGTTTCCTTTTCCCAATATTACGTAATCGAAGAACTCTTCGGTCATGTTCTCGGGTTTTATGTTTCCGCTGTTGGCGTATATCGATATTACGTAATACAGAGGATAGAGGGTGGAATCGGATATCGCTTCGATTATCCACTTGTCGTCGAAGGGGAATTTGGTTCCCAGCCAGTTGCCCTGTCTTACGCAGGCCCTCTCCCTGAACCAGTCGAGAACCTGGTTCACGTTTGAAGCGTATTCGGCGGGATAGATTTCCATGTCTCCGGTGTGTTTTTTGGTCTTTTCCGTTAAGTCTTCCCTTCCGTAGTCTATGAACCACTGGTCGTCCACTCTCTTGATGCGGACGCCGCGTCCGCATCTGCAGACCACTTCTTCGGAAAGATCGTAGAGAACTTCCGCCTCTCCGGTTTTTATCATGGTTTCTTTGATTTTTTCTTTGGCTTCGTCCACCCTCATGCCGGAGAAGGGACCGCAGGAGTCCTTCATGCGCCCGGTGTGGAACCCATCCTTGTAAACCTGTTTCTTGGCGATTTCGAGTTTCGGATCGTCGGCGGAAGTTATACCCAGACTTTCCACGGCATCTTTGGCGGGGAAATCCCCGTAGCCTTCCATGGAGATAATCGATACGGGTTTGATGTCCGCTATCATTTTTTCGGTAAGACCGTATCTGGCATATTCTTCGGGGTGTTCTTTGATGTACTTCAGATTGATCCAGTCGTCCGGCGAATCCGAAGGAACCGAAGATACTATTCCGGTTCCCACCGCGGGGTCGCAGAAGGCCGCCGGAAGAACCCTTACGATCCTTCCCACCATGGGCGCCCGGCAGGTCCATCCTATTATGTCCCTGCCCTGAAGGGTTCCCACGGCTTCGATGCCGTCGAACTGAAGAGTCAGTTTCTCGAGTGCCTGGGAGGAAACCACCCATTTTTCCTTTCCGTGTTTGACTATGGCATATTCCGTGTCGGGATTGACCCAGACGCAGACCTGCCCGAAAACCGTCTCGGGTCTAAGAGTTGCCGCGAGAAGCTTGAACTCTCCCAGGTCGAATTTCAGAAGAGTGAATTCCTGGACTTCCGCGTTTCCGCCTTTGGACAGATCCGTTTCGGACTGGTCCACGGCGACGGGGCCGCAGTCGGGACAGAAGGGGGCGTAATAGGGTTTCTGAATCAGCAGCCCTTTTTCGTTAAGTTTTCTGAACTGCCATTCCACGAACTTTCCGTAATCCGGGTATACGGAACAGGTGAATCTGCGCCAGTCTGCAAGGAATCCGAATCTCTTCCAATAATCGTTCACGTATACATCATTGAAAAATTCCACCACCGCGTGGGGATCCGTAAGTTCCTTGAGTTTGTCTTTGGGGCAGCCGTTGGCTTCCATGTATTCGATGATTCCGGGGTCGCCTCTCTGGATTTTGCGGGCCAGACTTATGGCGCCGTTTCCGGTGGCGTGGGTTCCCACGGGGAACATCACGTTGTATCCGAGCATTCTTTTGTAGCGTCCTATGGCATCGGCGTAAGTGTATCCCCTGAGATGTCCGACATGTAGGTATCCCGTGACTCCGGGATATGCGAAAATAATCATGAATTTGGGGCGTTCGTTTCTCGAAGCGGATCCGAGGTGCTCTTCCGACCACCTGGTCTGCCATTTCTTTTCTATTTGGATATGGTCCTGTGCCATAATACTACCCGGTATCGGGCTGAAGAAGGACACGCTGATTAAATAGTATTCTGTCCATTGTCTTAGAGAAAGCCGGAACGGAGGGGCCGTAAAGTCTCTTCCGAATGTTGTAAGACAATGTCGGACATTGTCCGACAATTATATATACAATCTATTTCATGTTAGTATCAGAGCCAAAAGGGATGGGACTCTGCAAGCTCTAAGCAGGTGAAACGGATGGGTGAAGATACTAAGGTCACGCTCAGGATGGGACCCGAAGAAGTCCGGATAATGGACGACTACGTGGATGAGCACCCCGAAATCGGATCCAGGTCCAATTTCATCCGTGCAGCCGTCCGCGCTTATGTCGGTTCGCGCGAAGCGGGGACGGAAGAGAAAGGCGGAATCTTCGTCCGCTTTTCCGAGGTACAACTGGGCGCTCTGCGCCTGATGAAGGAAGAAGGAATCTGTCTGAACGAGGAAGAGTTCGTGAGGAACTGCGTTCTCAGACAGCTCATTTCGGAGGAAACCGCAAAGGAATCCGCCGAGAATGCCTTCAGGACAGCCCAGCTTGCCTCGAAAATGAAATGAAGACGGGATGGGAAAAATACGGCCCCGGCGGAGGGGATGGGACTTGCTCCGCCGGTGTCCGGAAATAAAAAAGGGGATGCACATGGTCACAGTCAGCACGGCGTGCGGATCGGCGGAAATTCTGCCCCGCACGGCAATCGTAGGAGTCGGAGGCGCGGGATGCAGGATTGCCTCGGCGTTTTACGGCAGTCTGACATCCGCCGACATTATCGCAGTCAACACTCACAAAAAATCTCTCGAAGACACCGATGCGGACGTCAGGATTTTTATCTGCAGGGGCGTCGTTAAGGGAAAAGGCACGGGAGGGGATTCCGCCCTCGGAAGAAAATGTGCCAGAATACATTCCGAAGAAATACGGAACGCACTTAAAGGACACGACATCGCCGTTATAGTGGCGGGAATGGGCGGAGGAACCGGATCCGGAGCCGCCGCCGTCGTTGCGGAAATATCCCAGAGTCTGGGAATAATCACCATGGCAGTGGTTGTGAAACCGTTCTCTTTCGAAGGAAACTCGCGTACCGCGGCCGAAGGACTCAGGTCTCTCAGGGCCGTCTGTCCGAGTACCATTGCCGTTGAAAACGGCATCATACTGGAAAAATTCCCGGACATGACTCTGAACGAAGCGTTCGGAGCGGTGAACGAAAGCATAGTCGATTACGTCAAACGCAAAACCGATTTCGCGGCGGAGAACTTCGCTAAAGAACTGAAAAAATCCGGACCCGGAAACCGCACCTCCGGAAGGAACGTACCTGCGGTTACCGACGGACTTACTGTCTAAGCCTGTTTTTCTTCCTCTTTGGAGGGGGTTTCCCCCTCCCCTTTTACAGGCTGCACTTTCCGGCGCAGTAGGAATATCCCAGTTCGAAAGCCTTTCTGTTAACCTCGGTGAATTTTTCGGGAACCGTTTCCAGAAGGGTTTCCAGAAGAACTTCCTTTCCGATGGGGAAACCTTCGGCGGCGGCTGCCGCTCCGATCATCACCGCGTTTGCGGCTACGGCTTTTCCGGCTTTGACCGCAAGTTCGGTCGCATCCAGCGTTATGAGTCTGTTTACGGATTCTTCCACCGCGGCGACTATGTCGCCGACTTCGGGATAAGTATCGAGTCCGGCCGCGACGGCGGAAGGGAGCACGGGCTCCAGATTCATGATTACCGCCGAGTCCTTGTTGCAGAGATTGAGATTTCTGCAGGTTTCGGCGGGTTCGAATCCCATGAGAAGATCGGTGTTTCCCGAAGCTTCCAGAGGACTTATCACTCCGTCTCCGAAACGCACGGTGGAGAGAACGCTTCCGCCCCTCTGGGCCATTCCGTGCACTTCGCTCATGGCCACGCCGTATCCCTGTTTCATGGCGGCGCCTCCCAGAACCATGGATGCGAGAAGCACGCCCTGTCCTCCCACTCCGACTATCTGAACGGTATACTTCATTCCTTCACCTCCAAAGCGCCCTTGGGACATACGTTGGAACACATTCCGCATCCTATGCACTGAACCGTATCCACGGTCAGCGACCCGTCGGATTTTTTAATCAGCGCGGGACAGGCGACGGATTTCAGACACGTGTAGCATTTCACGCACTTTGATTGGTCCACCGTACAGGTTTTGCGTACCAGGGCTTTCTGTTTTTTGAGTTCCAGGGGACACGCGCGTTTTGCTATGACTACGGCCGTACCGTCGTAATCCAACGCTTCTTCGACCGTTTTGCGCATGGACTTTATGTCGTAGGGGTCGGCGGTTTTCACGAACCCGACTCCTATTCCTTCGACAAGTTTCGCTATGTCCACCGGTTCAGTGGAAACACCTCCGAAATTCCTGCCGGTGCCGGGGTTGGGCTGATGACCGGTCATGGCGGTGGTGCGGTTGTCCAGAACTATCATTTTGATTTTATGATTGTTGAATATGGAAGATATCAGAGGCGGGATTCCCGAATGGAAGAACGTGGAATCCCCCATGAAAGCTATGGGAATCTGATTCGTAACCTGGGAAAATCCTCCCGCGGCACCGGCTCCCCCTCCCATGCACAGCACGAAATCCGCTTCGCGGAACGGAGGCTGGGCTCCGAGAGTGTAGCATCCGATATCCGAACAGTAAACCACTTCTCTTTTTCCCACGGCGCGTTTGACCGCCGCGAACGTCCCCCTGTGGGGACATCCCGCGCAGAGAGTCGGAGGCCTTCCGGGAAGGTCGATATTGGCTTTTTCCAGCGGTTTTCCGAATTTCTCCACTTTGACGAGAGAAGAAATGCCGGACAGAATGTCCGGAGAATATTCCCACTGTCTGGGTAAGTGTCCGGAACGCTTTCCGTAAACCGGGACGTTTATTCCGTTCTGAGCGGATATGCGCAGTACGGCATCCTCGAGATACGGTTCCAGCTCTTCCGCAATTATGACGTATTTTTTGTCC
The DNA here is from genome assembly GCA_050944155.1 of Candidatus Methanomethylophilaceae archaeon. Taxonomy (GTDB): domain Archaea; phylum Thermoplasmatota; class Thermoplasmata; order Methanomassiliicoccales; family Methanomethylophilaceae; genus VadinCA11. The sequence continues at coordinate 48,041 of JBMNQN010000007.1, forward strand.
CTTACGAAATCGGCGATTTTCTTTTCGGGAAGAGGTGCGGTGAAACCCAGCTTGAGTATGGAGACGTCGGAAACGAATTCCTTTACGTAAGTGTAGGAAACTCCGGAGGCGATTATTCCCACGTCCCCTTCCCCCTCCACGAAGTTCAGCGGAGAGTTTTCGGAAAGTTCCATGGCCTTTTTCTGCTTTTCAAGAAGCTTCACCCTGTTGGGTCTGGCATATGCGGGTATGCTGATGAATCTGGCATCGTCCTTTTCGAAGTGTCCTTTGCCTTCGGTATCATTTATTTCGCCCGTAACGACGATTCCGCGGGCGTGGTTTACTCTGGTGGTGGTTCTGAATATGACGGGAAGTTCCAGTGCTTCGGATATCCCGTAAGCGGCGGAAATCATGTCCTTGGCTTCGGCCGGAGTGGAGGGCTCCACCATGGGAAGAAGCGACAGTACGGCGTAAGTACGGCTGTCCTGCTCGTTCTGGGAACTGTGGCAGGACGGATCGTCTGCTGCCATGACGAGCATTCCGGCTCTGACTCCGGAATATGCCAGAGTGTTCATGGGGTCCGAGGCGACGTTCAGTCCCACGTGTTTCATGAACACAAAAGAACGGACTCCGGAAACCGCGGCGGCTGCGGCGGTTTCGAAAGCGACTTTTTCGTTGGACGAGAATTCAAAATACATTCCGTGTTTTTCGGCTTCGGTTTCCAGAATGTTTCCCACTTCAGACGAGGGCGTGCCGGGGTAGGTGGAAGAGAATTTCACACCCGCCTCGATAAGACCTCTGGCTATCGCTTCGTTGCCGAGAAGCAACCTCTTTTCTCCGATTTTCTCCGTATCAGACATTTCCGTCCTCTCTGTCGGACAGGTATGGCAATCTTTTTATTAACTTAGTTGTAAAAACCGTGGAAAACGATAAAAAGAAACTGAGTGTACACGGCAGTGAGCGGAGGTAGCCAAGCGGTCAACGGCGCAGGACTTAGGATCCTGTCGTAGAAGTTCGTGGGTTCGAGTCCCTCCCTCCGCACCAATCCCGAAACATCAGTCCCTGAGGCATCCGACGGGTACCACGTACGTGCCGTCGGACATCGTATATGCCAGTTCTCCGCCGGTCACAACCATCCTGAATTCCGGTTTTCTGAGTCCCGCTTCTATTATCAGATCTTCCAGTTTAGAAAGATTTTCCGCGCCCAGTTTTACGTTTGCGGAACCCAGTTTGACCTCTGCTAGACAGTATCTTCCGTCTCTGAGCACGATAACCGCATCCGCCTCCAGACCGTATCTGTCGCGGTAATAGAAGACTTCGCCTCCGATACCCGAGGCGTATACTTTCAGGTCTCTGAGACAGAGGCTTTCGAACAGCAGACCGAACGTACGGAATTCTTCGGTTATATTGTCGGGTGTTATCCCCATGTACAGGGCGGCAATGGACGGGTCTATAAGTTCTCTTTTGGGAGCCGCCCGCATAGCTGTTCTGGATCTCACGGAAGGATTCCAGGCAGGGATTTCGTCGATTATGAAAACGTTCTTCAGAGCGTTCATGTAATCGTTGAATTTCGATTCCGAAATGGTTACATCATGACCTACAGTATCTTCATAAATTGTTTTTGTATCAGCTAAAGAAGATATGTTTCTTGAATACGAACGTACGATTTTCTTGGCCGTATCTACATCTTTAGCGTATTTGGAAAGCGACATATCGTCGCTTTCGTAAATGAGTTCCAGATAGCTTTCCAATTTCAATGCGCATTTACTGTATTCGAGACCTATGTTTTCCGGCCATCCGCCCCTGCATAAACAATAAGCGATGTCTCTGACCGACAGGGAAGATGTTTTTCCGTCTACTGTTTCTTTACCCGAAAAGAGACCGCTTAAGGATACGGTGCCGTTGGAATCACCCGATTCGAAAAGACTCATCGTCCTCATGAACAGGACTCCGATTCTGCCCGCTCCGCTGTGCATATAACTTCCCTCAGCAGGAACTCTCGATCCCGTAAGAATATAGAGGCCCGTGCGTTGCTTTTCATCGATTTCCGTACGAACTGCATCCCATATTTTCGGATACGCCTGCCATTCGTCTATAAGCCTGGGATTTTCTCCGTCCAAAATAAGAGATATGTCCGTCTGCGCAGCCAGAAGATAATCTTCCGACTTTCTCGAATCCTGCATCTTTATTACGCTTTTAGCGTGTTTTTCCGCCGTTGTGGTCTTTCCGCACCATTTAGGACCTCTGAGAAGAACTGCACCGAAGGTATCTAAATAGAGCTGCAGTTGGTCGTCTATTTGTCTTCTAAGATAGACTTTCTTGTCCATTTACAGTGTATATATCTATATCACTACTTATTATTGCTTGTGATTTGTGGTGTTTTCTGCTTGTGATTTGTGGTGTTTTCTGCTTGTGATTTGTGGTGTTTTCTGCTTGTGATTTGTGATAGGGATCAGAATAGACTGACAGAATTAAAATCAAATACACGGATACGGAAAGGATGATAAAGATAAACCGGGAACTGTGCAACGGATGCGGAGCCTGCGTGAATGCCTGTGCCGAGGGCGCACTGGCACTTGTTGACGGCAAAGCCAAGCTTGTGAGGGAAGATTACTGCGACGGTCTGGGCGCGTGTCTTCCGGTATGCCCCACGGGTGCGATTTCTTTCGGTGAAGAAGAACGGAAACCGTCCGGCCCGAACAACGACATTTCTCTCATACGCAATACAGAATTTATGCCGTTTCCGGACGGGGCCGTTTCCGGAGGAGATCTGTCCAACTGGCCGATACAGATTAAACTGACCCCTGCCGTCTCTCCCCGTTACAATGAAGCGGATTTGCTGATTGCCGCCGACTGCACGGCATTCGCCTGCGGGGATTTTCACGAAAAATACATCAGAAACCGTGTCACCCTGATAGGCTGTCCGAAACTGGATTCCTGCGATTACAGCAAGAAGCTTACGGAAATACTGGCACATAACGATGTCAGGTCCGTAACTTTGGTCAGAATGGAAGTCCCGTGCTGCGGAGGAATGGCTTACGCCGCAAAGAAAGCCCTGGAAGGAAGCGGAAAGAATCTCCCCCTCAGGACAATCGTTATTTCCCGGAACGGCACGGTTGTCAAAGAAGAAACCGTAAACTGACACGCAGAACCGATTTATCTTCCGTCCGCTTATCGGGGTGCATGAATATACTGCTCGTAAACGGAAGTCCCAGAAAAGACGGAAACACGTCCGCACTGGTAAATCAGTTCGTAAAGGAAACGTCGGACAGAGAACTTAACGTAAAAACGGAATTCCTGTTCGACAAGAACATCAAAGGCTGCTCCAACTGCGGTTACTGCGTCAAACACAAAGGGGAATGCGCCGTAAAGGACTATATGCAGCCCCTCTTGGAAGAAATCAAAAACGCCGACTTAATCATAATAGCCAGTCCGATCTACATGTGGCAGTTTACGGCCTGCGTCAAAGCCTTCCTGGAGAGAATACACTGTCTCTCGGGATTCACCGAAGGAAAGAAACTTGCCGTTCTGACGACCATGGGAGACGACGAATTCGTCGCGTCTTACGCCGTAAGCGGAATCGCCGATCTGTGCGAATACTACGGCATGAAGTATACGGCGTCCTTCGCCGTACCTTACGCCGACAAAGAACGCGTGACCGGCGAATTGTACTCCGTAATGCTGAAAGAATTCGCCGAAAGGATTCTTCAGTCGTAAGTGCGCATATCGTTGACGTGGGAAGATTTTCCCTCGAATCTCTCCAGTGTTCCCGGAAGTACCAGACGTACGGAGGGCTTGATGTTCAGGACGTCCTTCATCCTGGCTTCCACGGCGCGGGTCATCTGTTCCACGGATACCGTGTCTTCGGTGAGACAGTCCTCCCTCAGTTCGGCTTCGACCACCATCCGGTCCATGAAATTCTCGTTGGTCAGTGTTATGCGGTAGAACGGCGAGACGAACGGAAATTCTCCCAGTACGCCTTCAACCTGGGACGGGAACACGTTGACTCCCTTCACGATCAGCATATCGTCCGTTCTTCCGGAAATGCGCATGAGTCTCGGGTGGGTGCGTCCGCATTCGCATTTCTCCCACGTGAGCGCGGATATGTCCCCGATTCTGTAGCGTATAAGGGGGAAGGCTTCTTTTTGAAGCATGGTTACCACCAGCTCCCCTCTTTCCCCTTCGGCGCAGGGGTCTCCGTTCTTGTCGAGAACCTCTATGTACGCCAAATCGGCCCAGATGTGGAGTCCGCACTGTTTTTCGCATTCCAGGAACATGGGGCCGTAGAACTCGCTGGCTCCGTAGCAGTTGTGAACCCTTATTCCGGTTCTCTCCTGGATTTTCTGCCTCATGCTTTCCGACCAGGGTTCCCCTCCGGCGATGGCTCTGCGCACTTTGGTGTCTCTTCTTATGTCCACGCCCATGCGGTCACACACGTCGGCTATGTGGAACAGATAAGACGGTGTGCCGGCGAAAGCGGTTATCGGAAGGTCCTGCATCATTTTGATCTGACGTTCGGTGTTTCCGGTGCTTATGGGAAGAACGGTAACGCCCATCCTCTGGGCGGCGTCGTGGACGCCGAGTCCTCCGGTGAACAGTCCGTAACCATGGAAATTCTGCAGGACGTCGTCTTTGCTCATTCCGAAAGAAACCATACCTCTGTCCAGAGATTCGGCCCAGTCGTCGAGATCTTTGCGGGTGTAGCCGACGACGGTGGGATTTCCGGTGGTTCCGGACGAAATGTGCAGACGCACCAAATCCCGATACGGTTTCACGAAATGACGGTCGGGGTAGTTGTCCCTCAGGTCCTGTTTCGTCATGAACGGTACCTTCCTGAAATCCTCGAAGGAACCGATGTCTTCGGGAGTCAGTCCTGCGGCCCTCATACGGCTGTGTATCATCTCGGAAGAATCGTACATTATCTTCAGTCTGTTCTTTAAGAGAGAAAGCTGCAGCTTCTGCAATTCGTCCTTGGGCATCGTCTCTATTTTTTCGTTCCAGAAAGCCATCTGACACACGCTCGGCCGTGCTATCAATTAGCACGATATCTGCACTAAAGGAGAACTCCCACTTATATTTTTAGGTTCGGAACTGCCGTTCAGCCGCTTCTCCTGCCGTGCATCATCGTATAAAAATACGCGGAAATGGTAATCAGACAGGCGCACAGTATGTAGATCCACCAGGAATGGGGTTCCTTCGACATCTGCATGCCGGAGTCGGAATTGCGCACCAATACCGTGATGTTCTTGGCATCGTCCGTTCCGTCGCTCCACTGGTAGTTGTCCTTATCCAGGAGATTTATCATTCCGCTGTAGGAACCGGGAACGGGGGAACTCAGCACCACTTCGTAAACGTCTCTTCCGGGGAAGTATCCGTTCTTGACCTCGTCGGGAGTAAGCACGATGACTCCAGGGGGAACAACCTTGGCCTTGGCAATTTCCCACACTATCTTCCTGTCTCCGAAGGTTCCGTCGGGCCATACGTACCCCTCGTCGAGGGTTGCGTACGCTTCGTAGGTTCCGGCATTTGTTCCGGTGATTTCTCCGTAGAGGGAGAATCCTTCCCCATCGAACACTCCGGTCTGTTCGGTCTTGTTGTACGACAGTCCTCCGACGGGTACTGGCACTTCCGCAACGGTATGGGTCGGGGTCACTGTGAAGGGAGCGAAGTTTTCCGCAACTGTGTAAGTTCCGTCCGCGGAAACTTCGTTTCCTTCGGCGTCGGTGATTACGTATCCTCCGACCGGCGGGTTTTCGGGAGTTACGGTTATGATTTCTCCGGTGCTGATTTCGTCGCCGGGCATGATCGGGTTGCCTTCGGCGTCGGCGAGGATTACGTCTCCTATGTCCTGCGGCACCGTTACGGGCACGGATGCGGATTCTATTTCGAAGGACGCGGAAGATACTGTGCCTTCGTAGTTTCCTGTACCGGTTACAATAATAGAGGCGGTGCCCGGATCGGTGTTGTCGGCGTAGGATACGTTAAAGTCCTCTGCGGGGACCAGTACGTTTCCGAAACGGTCGGTTACGGTTACTCCGGGCTCTATCGGATGTCCAGTGTATATGTAGGAAGAGGCATCCGGGACTGTAACGAGCATGCCTTCGTATACGGTTATTACGAAGGTTCCGTTAACGAAAGATACGGCGTAGTTGCCCTGTTCTGCGGCTCCGGACGGGGTTATGACGTACTCGCCCACGTTTTCGCCGTCAGTTCTGGTCAGGGTGTAGACTATGGGGTCGTCGTTCAGGTTTCCGGCAACCATTGCAGTGAATTCGGGGTCAGCATTTCCGTAGGTCTTAGAGACGTCGTCGGCCCTAACGGTCACGGACTTCTTGGATATGACGTAGGCTGCGGTCTGTTCTCCGCTGTAGTTTCCTGTTCCGGTTACGGTCGCCGTGTAGGTTCCCGCGGCGAGGGGCGTGGCGTTCCAGGATACGGTGTAGTCGACGCCTTCCTGA
>JBMNQN010000008.1:0-35111 GCA_050944155.1 Candidatus Methanomethylophilaceae archaeon
CATATTATTCTTACAGCGATACTGCGCCATGCTTCTGAAAGCCCAATCGGTGTCGAAATCTTTCGGGCCGTCGAAAATTCTGAAAGACGCGAGCCTTCAGATTAACAGCGGAGACACCATCGGGCTGATCGGCGTAAACGGAGCCGGAAAAACGACGTTTCTGAAAATACTGCTGGGCATTGAACGTCCGGATACGGGGGAAATAATACGGAACACTTCCAGAATAGGATATCTGGAACAGTTTGCGGAGTCTTCTTCGGAGTATACGGTCCGCGACGTTCTGGGAAGGCCTTACGGTCATACCGAGAGAATCAAGGCCCGGATGAAAGAACTCGACGAAAAAATGGTCGCGGGAGGGGACATAGACTGGAACGCCGTTGCGGAAGAATACGCAAATCTCGATTCGGAGCTGGCCGGTTCCGCCGCAGACGACGAGAAAAAAACAATCGACGCGCTGAAAAAAGTGGGACTTTCCGAAGACATTATGGACAGAACCATGGATTCTCTTTCCGGAGGGGAAAGAACCAAAGTGATGCTCTCCCGCATTCTAGTTCAGGCGGAAGAATGCGACGTTCTTTTTCTGGACGAACCCACGTCTCACCTGGACATCGGTACCGTGGAATTCCTGGAAGATTTTCTTCTGAAATCGGGACGGGCGATGGTCGTAATCAGTCACGACCGTTACTTTCTGGACAAAGTCGTGACGAGAGTTATGGAAATCTCCTTCGGAAAAAGCCGCGAATACAAAGGAAATTACTCCGATTTCATCACCAAAAAGATGAACGACCTGAACCGCATGGAAAGCGAGTACCGCAGATATTCGGGTCAGAAAAAGGCTCAGGAAAAGATTGCCGAAGAGATGCGTAAAGATCTGTGGTATTCCGCCGTACACAAAACCAGAACCAAGATGATCGAAAAGATGGACGTCAAAGAAAAACCCGAAGAAGAAATGTCCATCAGCGTAAGAATCCAGACCGCGGCCAAATCCGGAAAGAACGTCATAACGGCAAAGAACCTGTCAGTGGAGAGAGGCGGAAAAACAATTCTGGAAAACGTAGAATTGGATATCAAGAAGGGAGACAAAATCGGGGTGTTCGGCGACAACGGCGAAGGCAAAAGCACGCTGATAAAAGCCCTCTTGGGCGAAATACCCAGCAAGGGAGAACTATGGATTGCGCCGGGTGCGAAAATAGGATACTATTCGCAGAACCACGAAGGTCTGGATCTCCGTCTGACCGCGGAAGAACAGCTTCTTATGGAAATCGGCGCCGACCGCAGGGCCGACGCAAGAGGTATGCTGGCACGTCTGCTTTTGAGTGGCGAAGACGTAAGCCGCCCCATGAGCACCCTGTCCGGCGGCCAGAGAGCCAGAGTCGCTCTGGCCATGCTTCTTCTCAGGGAAACAAACCTCCTGGTGCTTGACGAACCGACCAACTATCTGGATATTCCGTCGAGACACGCCGTGGAATCCGCTCTTAACGAATACAAAGGAACGCTGATTGCTGTTACCCACGACCGTTATTTTCTGGATTCCGTGTGCACGAAAACGATCGAAGTCAAAGACGGCAGGGTAAAGATGTCCGCCTGTACTTATTCGGAGGCGAAAGGCCGCAAAAATATCAGGGAGATTGTGATGGATGCGGACGAATACAGAGTACTGGCACATTTCAAAAACTGGGTGACCGGAAGAAAGTACGTCAAGGGAGACAGAATTCTTATCGCTCCGTCGGAAATGGAAAGTTTCAAGTGGGCCGCGGATCAAGGGAAAATCAAGAGGACCGGGGGACTGCAAAGAAAAAAGGTTTTTGTCAGCAAAGAACCGGCGAAAAAATAAACACGCGCTACTAGGGACTGTTTTATAATTAATGCGCGGTTATGCGTAATCGGGTTACTCATGGAAGAAGTTGCGTTTCTGATGATAATGGCAATGATGTTCGTGCTCGCGGGCATCGCATCCATCATTTTTGGAAAACTGAAAATGCCGGCCATCATCGGTTATCTGGCCGCGGGCATGGTTATCGCCAACTTCTGGGGTATACCCGAGGGCGACACGCGGTTTCTTATTCAGATTCTCTCCAACATAGGTTTGGTTCTGCTTATGTTCGGCATCGGAATGGAGCTGAACATAAAGAAGCTGAAGCAAAGCGGGGCGTTCACTATACTGGTGGCGGCTGTTCAGCTGCCGTTGATGGTTCTATGCGGTTACGTTGCCGGATATTTTCTCGGCTGGAACTCGGTTCAGTCGATTTTCCTGGGGGCCGTCATCTCCGGATCTTCCACCGCGGTCGTTACCGCCGTTCTCAGAAGCAATGAAAAAATTTCCAAAGATACCGCGGACACGATAATTCTGGTTACGGTCATGGAAGACATAGGGCAGGTCATCATACTGACCATGGCTTCTCCGCTTCTCGTGGGTCAGTCTCCCGACGCATCCGGTATGCTGATCATGATTATCGGAATCATCGCATTCATGGCGGCAGCCATAGTTTTGGGACTGCTGGCACTTCCACGTCTCATTGATTGGATCGGTAACCGTTTCCCTCACGAAATTCTTCTCATCACCGTTCTGGGCATGTGTTTCGGAATGGCCCTGCTGTCCACGTATGCGAGTCTTTCCATGGCCATCGGAGCGTTCCTGATGGGTCTTATCACATCCCAGTCGAAATACACGGAAGTTCTGGAAAGAGACATAGAACCGATGAAAAGTGCGTTTATGGCCATATTTTTCATAGACGTGGGTCTCAAAATTCAATTCGGCGACTTGTCTTCCAACATATTGCTCGCCGTTCTGATTTTCTTCATATTCATCGTATCCAAGACGGTCACGGTCTTGTTCGCATATTTCCTCGGAAACAAGGACATGAAGACTTCGTTTATTTCCGCGATGAGTCTGCTGGCTATGGGTGAATTTGCGTTTATCGTAGCCAAGGCGGCTTTGGATGCGGGTGCCGTTACTCACGAATTCTACACGGCAGTGGTTATCGCCGCTCTGATTTCGATGATTACCATACCTGTGTTCTCTCTCAGAAGCGTGGACGATTACGAATTCCTCAGCAAACACTGTCCGGAGTTCCTTAAAAGGGGATTCAGAAAGGCGGAGCACATGAGGTCCGATTTCTACTCCAAGATAGTGTTCTCGACCAAGACCACAAAGCGCGTAAGAAACAGGTTCACGGTAGTGTATTTAAGCGCAATTGCGGTGTTCGTAATAGAGGTCGCGTTCTACATATATGGAGGAGATTTGGGTGCAATCATCTCCGAGAAACTTAACATGTCCATGCGTCTGGCACACATACTGGTGCTTCTCATAAACCTGGGTGCCATAGCGGTTCCCACGATGTCCATAGTCATGAGCCTCAAGGTCATCGACAGGATTGTTCTGGAAGGAGGAAAGCGCAAACGCGGATATTATCTGGAGGAAGACATGGACACCCGTTCCGCGTATTCCCGTTTCATAGGAATCAGCAACATTTTCCTTGTTCTGATGATAGACTTCGCGATACTTCTGTTCGTTCCGAATCCTCTGCCGACCGCGGATCATCTGATAATAATGCTGGGCGGTATAATCGCGGTACTGATAGTCTATATGTACAAATACTACAAAAAGTCCTGACGCAGGCACTCCGAAGATATAGACTGGCACTTTGAAAAAAAATCCGTAAAAAGGTAAGGGGTTTCAGCAGAGGTCGTCGAACAGGTCGGCTTTCCTTTCCATGTCTTTATACAGGGAAAGCAGTTCCTCATGGGATATGCTGCGGTGCATCTGAACCGAAGCGCGGCGGACGTTTTCGAGAAGATCTCCCGCCGTGTCTTTGTCGATGTGCACCCCCATATCGGCAAGAACCGTGATGAGAGTGTTCCTGCCCGAGTGTTTGCCTATCACGAGCGACCTTTCGAGACCGACCTCGTCGGGGTCGTAAGGCTCGTAGTTGACCGCATCTTTGATTATGCCGTCGGCGTGGATACCGGATTCGTGGGCGAAACAGTTGGAGCCCAGGAAAGGCTTCGATACGGATATGGGGCGGTTGGCCGCTCTGGAAACGAAGAGCGACAGAGGCCTGAGTTTCTTCGTGTCCACTCCCGTGTCTATGCCGAAAAGGTGCTTCGACGCCATGACGGTCTCTTCGAGAGGCGAGTTTCCGGATCTTTCTCCGATACCCATTACGGTGGTGCTCATGAACCGGGCTCCGGCGTGGACTCCCGCCATGCAGTTGGCGGTGGCCATTCCGAAATCGTCGTGCATGTGCATCTCTACGTCCATTCCGGTTTCGGATATGATTTTGGATACGCGGTCGTAAACGGAAAACGGCTGTTCCCTTCCGATGGTATCACAGTAGCGGAATCTGTCCGCACCCGCTTCTTTGGCCGTTTTAACGAACTGAACAAGGAAATCTATGTCGGCGCGGGAAGAATCCTCTCCGTTGCAGGAAACGTAAAGTCCGTGATCTTTGGCGTATGAAACCGCTTCGGTCACTTTATCGAGAACCCATTGGCGGGTTTTTCTGAGTTTGTACTCTATATGAATGTCCGAGGCGGACATGGATATTGCCACGGAATCGACGTCGCAGTCTATGCTGGTGTTTATGTCGTTGATGTCGGCGCGGTTCCATCCGAGGACGGACGCGCTGAGGCCCATGTGCGCGATGTGCTTTACGGCAACCTTTTCGTCGGCACCCATAGTGGGTATTCCCGCTTCTATCTGCTGGACACCGGCATCGTCGAGCATCTGTGCTATTTTGTACTTCTCCAGATTGGAGAATACTATGCCCGCGGTCTGCTCTCCGTCTCTCAGCGTGGTATCGCAAACATTGAGTCTTCCGCTCAGTGCATCGGTGATGTCTCTGTCATTTTTCATTTAAATTCCTCAAGCATACGGCAGTTCCGGTAGAATCACAATCGGTCTGCAATTGCAAAATCATTTTTTCGTATTAAATATTTCCGCGGATTGATTATAAAGGGATTTTCGGGGAAATCATATTTTATATCTCAGAATCGCGCCCATTCCTCCCAGGGCCGCCAATCCTTTGCCCGCGTCGTGCTGGGAGGAAACAACCAGAAGTTTTCCTTTCTGGGACTCCACGTCTTTCACGATTTTGTCCAAATCCCGTTCCCTGATTTCCGAATCCAGAACCAGAAGGATTTCGACGGCTCCGGCGGAAGCGGCGGCCGCCACTTCGGACGGACCGTAGGCGGCAAGTCCGTCTTTGCTTATTTCGGCCATCAGACGTTCCACGGCTTCGGTTTCGGCGCAGACCGATGATTCTCTTAGGACTTCCGCACCCATCCCGGTTTTCATCAGTTCGTTTATGCCCGCCATTCCGCTCTGTCCCGTGTGGTACACGTAGCATTTGGCGAAAAGTTCGGGTTCCAGACGTTTTCCCGATTCGGCCAGAAGTTCCTTTTCGAACCCGGGGCCCAGAAGAACCAGGGGAGTGTCCTTTTCGGCCGAGAGCTTGACTTTGGAAATTATTTCTTCGTGATAGCTCTCGTCCCCTTTCCGTTTCTCGTCGTACATTTTGCCGGATCTGCCCGAACGTATGAACGCGATTTCCTTCAGACCGTACTGTCTGAGAACGGCGACGGTGGCGTCGTCCTGATCCAGAGATACGAAGGTGATGCGGGGTTTTCCGGAATCCCTTACCGCACGGTCCAGTCTTTCAAGCTGGGTTTCCCGCCATTTTCTTTTTGTTACGGTCAAGGGGTCTCCCGTTTCTATCAGCAGAGTGTGATACTGACCCACGTCCTGCGGTCCGGATTCTATGACTCCCAGAAGTCTCAGTCTCAGGTTTTCCTCGCTGAATTCGATTTTTTCGATTCTGACTCCCAGTGTCATCCTCTTCTTTTCGGTTCGTTCCGCACGTATTTTGTCCGAGGCTTTTTCCTCCCGCCGGGTCGTGGAGGCCGTAACAAGGTCTCCGATTTCCAATACGTTGAACAGATGCCAAAGATCTTCGTCGGTCTCTGGCATGATTCTGACGCTCCCCTGACGCAGGTCGCGCCCCATAATCCGCATGACTGCCCGATACGTTCCACGGTTAATGTATTTTCGTCAAAGAAACCCACATATGTCCGCTATCGGACAGGGTCGGCAGCATACTGTAATAACGGAGAGGAAGAAATTAAATAGAATCCGTGGGTGTGTTTGAATCCCGATGGTGCGCGGATATTTAGTCCTCGGAGACGGAACTGTGTATGGTGGCATTCTTTTCGGCCGCTGCGGTTCCGCCGTCGGAGAGGTTGTTTTCGGAACGGGAATGGGCGGCTATCAGGAAAATATCACCGACCCTTCCTTGAGAGGTCAGATTTTGGTTTCCGCTTATCCGCTTGTGGGAAACTGCGGAGTTTCGGAAGAATTTTCGCAGTCGGACGGAGTTCACATAAGAGGTTTGGTTGCGAGAGATCTGTGCGAAGAACCCACGCACATGTACGGCGGAAAAACTCTGAGTTCGTTTTTGGACGAACACGGAGTGACGGGCATCACGGGAGTGGACACCCGCGACATTATCAGAAAAATAAGAGACGAGGGTTCCGTGCTCGGCGCGATTACCGACGATAAAGTTTCTCCCGAAGTGACCCTGAAAAAGCTGAAAAAGACGGTCTCTCCCATGGAGACCGACCTTGTGGGCGAAGTGTCCTGCAAAAAAGCGTATAAAATCGGCGGAGGAAAGGAACTCACCGCCGCGGTGATAGACTGCGGAACGAAACGCGCGGTGCTGGACGAACTGTCCTCCCGTTTCAACGTTATGGTTTTCCCATACGACACCCCCGCCGACGTCATTATCGAAAGCAGGCCCGACGGCATAGTAATCGCCGACGGACCGGGAAACCCTCTGCACGGGAGCATAACGGGAACGGTCACGAAAACGGCCGCGACTCTTTCGTCGCATTTCCCCATGTACGGCATCTGCATGGGAAGCCAGATAATCGCTTCCGCTCTGGGCGCCGAGATTTACAAAATGAAATCGGGACACCGCGGAAACAATCAGCCGGTAAAATTCGAAAACCGCGTCTACATAACGTCCCAGAGCCACGGTTTCGCCGTGGATGCTTCTTCCGCCGAAGCCGCGGGATTCGTTGCGGATCAGATAAACATCAACGACGGCACCGTAGAGGGGTGCCGCCACAGGGATTTGGATATCATTACGGTGCAGTACCGTCCGGAAGCCCGCCCCGGTCCCGCCGACACCGTTTTCCTGTTCGACAGATTCGGCAAGATGATGAAGGAGGCCGAGAGATGAAGAAGCCTTACAACAAACTGATGGTAATCGGCTCGGGCCCCATAGTGATCGGTCAGGCGGCGGAATTCGACTTTTCCGGTTCCCAGGCCTGCCGCACTCTCCGCGAAGAGGGATACAAAACCGTTCTGGTAAACTCCAATCCCGCAACGATTCAGACGGACTCGGAAATGGCTGACAGCGTGTACATAGAACCGCTCAACGCTGAAACCGTGGCCGCAATCATAGAGAAGGAGGGTGTGGACGGCATTCTTTCCGGAATGGGCGGACAGACCGCTCTGAACATATGTTCCGAACTTTACGACAGCGGAGTTCTGGAAAAGCTCAATTGCGATTTGGTCGGAACGCAGCCTGACGCAATCGCCATGTCCGAAGACAGGGAACTGTTCAAGGAGACCATGGAGAGAATCGGAGAACCGGTTCCCCTGAGCTACAGTGTCAGTTCCGTTCCCGACGCCAAAAAAGCGGCCGAAGAAATCGGAAGATATCCCGTACTCGTGCGTCCCGCATACACCCTCGGAGGTACGGGGGGCGGTATCGCCCACAACGAAGCGGAACTGGAAGAAATATGCGCCCGCGGTCTCGCCTACTCCCGCATACACCAGGTTCTCATCGAAGAGAGCGTTCTCGGATGGAAAGAGCTGGAATACGAAGTCATGAGGGACTCGGACGACAGCTGCATCATCGTCTGCACGATGGAGAATCTGGACCCCATGGGCGTACACACGGGGGAAAGCATAGTCTGTGCTCCTCTGCTCACGGTGTCCGACCGCGACCATCAGCGCCTCAGAACCGCCGCGATAAAAGTCATACGCTCGCTGGGAATCGAGGGCGGATGCAACGTGCAGTTTGCGTTCAATCCCGAAAACGGAGATTACCGCCTCATCGAAGTCAACCCCCGCGTGTCCCGTTCTTCGGCTCTTGCTTCGAAAGCCACCGGATACCCCATAGCCAGAGTCGCCACGAAGATAGCCGTCGGATACAAACTGGACGAAATTCTCAACAGCGTCACCGGAACCACGTACGCCGCTTTCGAACCTTCCGTCGATTATGTTGTCGTAAAAATCCCCCGCTGGCCCTTCGACAAGTTCCGCACAGTGGACCGCCATCTGGGGACCCAGATGAAGAGTACCGGGGAAGCAATGTCCATAGGGCGTACCTTCGAAGAAGCGCTTCTCAAAGGACTCAGATCCCTGGAAATCGGAGTCAAAGGTCTCGACGAACTGGAAATGACCGATGCCGAAATCGAAGAAGAACTGAAAAACGTGACGGACAAGCATATTTTCGCGATGGGTCAGGCGCTGAGAAACGGATGGACCGTCGAAAAAATTGCCGATATCTCCAAGTGGGACCGTTATTTCATAATCAAACTGAAAAACATCGTAGAGATGGAAAAACGTCTGAAAACCTGCGGAGGAGACCCGAAGGTCGTAAGGGAAGCCAAAAAGATGGGCTTCTCCGACTCTGCCGTAGCCGAACTCATAGGCATGGACGAAATCGAATTCAGGAACATGCGCAAGAAACAGGGAAACGTATCGGTCTACAAAATGGTGGACACCTGCGCAGGCGAATTCGAAGCCGCCGCCCCTTACTTCTATTCGACCTACGGACGGACGTCCGAAACTTCCAGGGACGAAAGCAAAAAGAAAGTCGTCATCGTGGGAGGAGGCCCCATCAGAATAGGGCAGGGAATCGAGTTCGACTACTGTTGCGTACACGGAGTGATGGCACTTCAGGAAGAAGGGGTCGACGCAATCATAATCAACAACAATCCGGAGACCGTATCCACGGATTACGACGTTTCCGACCGTCTGTATTTCGAACCTCTGACCCTGGAAGACGTTCTCGACGTCGTGGAGGAAGAAAATGCCGACGGCGTCATCGTGCAGTTCGGAGGCCAGACCAGCGTAAACCTTGCGGTTGGTTTGGAAAAGGCCCTGGAAGGAACCAAAACTAAAATTCTCGGTACGAGTCCGGACGGAATGGACGTTGCCGAGGACCGCAGAAGATTCTCCGCGCTTATGGATAAACTGGGTATTCTCCAGCCCCGTTCCGGTACAGGCTATTCGTTCGAAGAGGCAAGAAAAATCGCTTCCGAAATAGGATACCCGGTGTTGGTGAGACCGTCGTACGTTCTCGGAGGAAGGGCCATGGAAATCGTCTACTCCGAAGACGAACTGAAGACTTACGTGGAAACTGCGGTGAAGGTTTCGAGAAACCATCCGATTCTCATAGATCAGTATCTCACCGAAGCCGTGGAAATAGACATAGACGCTCTCTGCGACGGCAAGGACGTTTACATAGGGGGAATGATGGAACACGTGGAATACGCTGGGTGCCACTCCGGCGACGCAACCATGGTAATGCCCCCGTTCACGCTGAGCGACGAAATCGTGAAAGGTATGGCGGAGATTACCGAAAAAGTCGCACTGGGTCTTAACATAAAAGGGCTGATGAATCTTCAGCTCGCGGTGAAAGACAACAAAATTTACATGATCGAAGCGAACCCCCGCGCATCCAGAACCGTACCGTTCATCTCCAAGGCCACGGGAGTTCAGATGGCCAAAGTCGCCACCAAGATAATGCTCGGAAAGACCCTGAAAGACTTCGGACTTTCGGGATACACCCCCATAGACCACTACGCGGTCAAAGCTTCCGTGTTCCCGTTCCTGAAGCTGCCCGGCGTGGATTCGATTCTCACGCCCGAGATGAAAAGCACCGGGGAAGTCATGGGCATCGACGAGGATTTCTACACCGCCTGTTACAAAGCGCTGATTGCTGCCGGAAACAAACTCCCCATGGAAGGCGGCGTTTACATAACGGTGAACGAACAGGACAAACCCAGGGTGGTAAACGCCGCAAGAGGGCTTGCGGAGATGGGATTCACGATTTACGCCACCAAAGGCACGTCCACGTACCTGAGGGAACACGGAATCGAAACCACTACAGTGTTCAAACTGGACGAAAAGATGAAACCCAACGCGATAGGTCTGATGAGGAGCGGGAAAATCAATCTGATTATCAACACTCCTTCGATGAAGTCGGGTGCCAGACGCGACGGATATACGATGCGCAGGCTGGCGGTCGAACTGGAAATTCCGTTTATGACCACCGTTCAGGGCGCCGATATCGCGGTCGGAGCCATACGAGTGGGCAGAGAGAAGAAAACCTCGGTACGCAGCATCAAAGAGTTCCACGTACCGGTTCACTGAGTGAACGTTTTCGGTTTTCCTGCCGCGGTAACGGTAATCACCGCGTCGACGTAGTATACGTAATCGGGGTTCGTTTTGGACGGATATTTGTTTACCTTCACTTCGTAATCGGTAACGATGTCCACCGCTCCGGCTTTGACGGCCTGTTCGTATACGTGTTTCTTTCCCCTTTCGATTGCGAAATCGATACCCTCCGTAAAGGTATCCGCAGGGAAACGTCCGATCCTGGAAAATACCGTACTGGCTATGTTTCCGGCTACGTTGTTTGCGTTGGGTTTGACAAGAAATTCTTCTCTTTCTATCACTCCGCCGGTAACCGCGCCCACGGCGTTACCGACTTCCGAATATTTCGGCATTATCAGCTCCGTGCCCAGTCTTTCGGCCACTGCCGGGAGATACGCTCCCGACGGCGCTCCGATACCGATTATGGGTTTCGACAGAGTTATCGTGCAGGAATAATCCCTTGCCGGAGTTTTGCTTACTGCTCCCTCGAAAAGTTCTTTCCCCGAAGAACCGAAATCGCATACGCCCATGTCGTCAGAGAGAAGTTTGCAGACGATTTCGGAAGTCATTTTCTTTATGACCGCTTCTTTGGCCGTAGCCATTATTTTATCCTCGGAAATGCCGAGATTTTCGGAGAAATGCCGAAGTGCCAGATGGGCAGGTTCCGGATCGAACTGGAGATAGCTTCCTTCTGCGTGGAGTATATCGGTAGGCGTGAGACCGATTTTCTGAATGTAACCTATTCTTTCCAGACGCGAGGTATTGAACTGAAGAGGATGCAGGTTCATTGCGGATGCGGCCTGTCCCAGAGTTCTGGGGCCGTCCTTTATGAAATTCATGAATCTGGCTTCCGCTTCGTCGAGTTCAGCTTCGTAGCGTTTTTTGAGGGGTATGAAGAAATCGGTTTCCTGGTAACATTTCTGATCGTCCGGATACTCGTAAAGGAATGCGGCTTTTTTCTCGGAAATTCTGCGAAGGGTTTCCGTTATCTCGGGCCACCTTTCCGCGGCGAAACACAAAGGAACGGATCTTACGGACGATACTCTCACTCCCGATCTGAGAATGAGAATGTGACTGTCTCCTCCCAACCCTGCGGTGGTTATGTCGGCCGCTTTCACGTGGGTCCTCATACCACCCAATACGGCGCCGTATTCCACCAAATCGGGAACTCCTTTTCTCAGTATTCCTATATCCGTGGTGGTCCCGCCGATGTCTACGACGATCGCGTCTTCGCAGCGGGCCATTTTTTTCGCCCCTACGATACTCGATGCGGGGCCGGAGAGTATTGTCTCGATAGGTCTCAGAGACGCCTCGCTCTCCCCCATCATGGAGCCGTCTCCTTTGACAACCATGAGCGGAGCGCGGATGTTTCTTTCCCTGATGACTTCCTTCATGGCTTCTATCAGCTCTCCGATCACGGGAATCAGTCTGGCATTCATTATGCAGGTAGTGGTTCTGTCGTCGAAACCGAGAGTGGACGACAGCTGATGTCCGCACACCGCACGGACTCCGAGGATGTCGTATGCCATATCTCTGACAATCAATTCGTGTTCGGGATTCCTTACGGCAAGATATCCGGATATTGCGACGCCTTCCACCTTGCCTTTTATGCTTTTCAGGAACTCTTCCACCGCTTCCGTATCCAAGGGTTCGGTCGTTCTTCCGAGAAGGTCGTGGGCTCCGCTTACTTCTATTTCCTTGTCCGCCCGGTATTTTCCGCCGTATTCGTGTCCCATAGATATGAGTCCGACTCTGCATCCTCTTCCTTCGACAACCGAGTTTGTTGCAAGAGTGGAAGAAAGTGCCACAACGCCTACTTCGGAGAGCATTTCGTCGCTCAGGCCGGATATGGAATTTTTGATTCCGATTGCAAGATTATCGTAAGTTGTGGGAGATTTATTGGATTGCAGGACATCTCCCGTTTCAAGATTCATTACTACAGCGTCGGTGTACGTTCCGCCGGTATCTATTCCGAGTCCGTAAGCCATTCAAATCGTCGGACACATGGTTTTTTTCGCATAATTAATTATGCTAACGATTCCTGGAATTTCACAGCCGGTTCTTGAAACAAAGATTAAGTTTATAATGGCATCAGTGCGTGAGGTTAAATGGTTCAGATGCCCGATACCGAGGAATTCCGGGAACAGATCGCGGCCATAGATGCCGAGATAATCGACCTCATAGCCACCCGCATGGAAATAGCGGACGAACTGGCAAAGGCCAAAAAGAAATCCTCGGAGAGTTACTGGAACGAAGAAAAAGAGAAAGAAGTCATCGGTAGATATCACGAACTCTGCGAAGAAGTCAGCCTTTCCGAAGACGAGGCCAGACAAATTGCGGAAGTCCTTCTTAAAATCTCTAAAGACCGCCAGAAACATTTTTTCGAAGACTGAGCATCTGACGCAGGAGAACACAGCAAAATGAGCAAGGTTAACGTCGCCGTCCTCGGAGCCACAGGGATGATCGGACAGAGATTCATCCAAATGTTGGAGGACCACCCCTTTTTCGAGTTAACGGGATTGTACGCGTCTAAAAAATCCGAAGGAAAGAAACTGAAAGAGGTTCTCAAACTCAGAGACCACAATCTGAAGGACGAGACGCTCAAAAGAAAAATCGAGACCATGGAAGTGGAAGAAGTCGGACGCAAAGTCAGAGCCGTATTCAGCGGTTTGCCCAGCGACATCGCCGGCCCCACCGAGACCGATTTCGCCGAAATGGGCGTGGCGGTTTTCTCCAACGCGGGGGCCCACAGAATGGATCCGGATGTTCCGATACTGATTCCCGAAGTCAATCCCGAACATCTCGAAGCGGTCAGAGAACAGCCGTACTACGGAGAAACAGGCGGTTTCATAGTAACCAACGCCAACTGTTCCACTACCGGAATCGCGGTTCCCCTGAAGGCAATAGATGCGGCATACGGCGTGAAAGAAATTTTCGTTTCCACGTATCAGGCTCTTTCCGGAGCCGGTTACCCCGGAGTCGCTTCCCTGGATGCCGCATGCAACGTGATACCCTTCATAAAAGGCGAAGAGGAAAAGATAGAAACGGAGCTCTGCAAAATGCTCGGAACCTATGACGGAAGTTCATTCAGATTCAGCGACATGAAGGTCATGGCCAACTGTGCCAGAGTTCCCGTTATCGACGGTCACACCGAATCGTTGGTTCTGAAATTAAGGGACGAACCTTCTCTCAACGAACTGGAAGAAACCCTCGGAAATTTCCGCGGAGAACCGCAGGATCTGAAACTTCCCTCCGCTCCGAAATCTCCGATAATCGTAAGGAAAGAGGCCGACAGACCCCAGCCCGCCATGGACATATACGCGGGAAAACCCGCCAGGGCGAGAGGCATGGCCGTGAGCGTGGGAAGACTCAGACACAGCAACGGTTACTACAAAGCGTTCGTCCTCTCCCACAACACGGTAAGGGGAGGAGCGGGAGGATCCGTTCTGAACGCCGAACTGGCATATGCCAAAGGACTGCTCTGAGGTGTCACATGACTCTTAAACTTGCGATTCCGAACAAAGGAAGACTCAGCGAACGTTCCGCCGAACTGCTGACCAAAGCGGGACTGAACATAGGGGACGACTGGGGAAGGAAACTTTCCGTGGAAATAAAGGGCAGAGACATCGAAGTTCTGCTGATACGCGCTCAGGACATACCCGAATTCGTTCATTCCGGAGCCATAGATCTCGGAATAACCGGACTGGATCAGGTGGAAGAATCGGGATACGATCTGAAAAACATCCTGAATCTGGAATTCGGATACTGCCGTCTCGCCGTCGCCGTCCCCGAAACGTCTGGAGTGAAGAAAATCTCTGACATCAAAGACGGAAGCCGCATAGCCACGTCTTTCCCCAAAGCCACCGGGCGCTTTTTCGATTCCGTCGGCAAAAAGGTGGAAATCGTCGAAATTTCCGGCGCAGCCGAAATAATGCCCTATCTCGGAGTTTCCGATTACATCGTGGATCTGGTTTCCACCGGTTCGACTCTGAAAATGAACCGTCTCAGAGAGGCCGGAACGATATTCGAATCCCAGGCGGCGGTTCTAACGACCGAAAAATCTCTCGCGAAAAACCGCGAAGCCATCACCGAGCTCACCGAAGCGATACGCAGCGTGATTTCCGCGGAAAACCGCAAATATCTGATGGCCAACGTGTCAAGGAACATGATTCCGGAAGTCGAAAAGATTCTGCCCGGAATAGGCGGTCCCACCGTTTTGGACATAGCGGGAAACGAAGAGATGGTCGCCGTACACGCGGTGGTCGAAGATTCCCACCTGTACGACGTTATAAACTGCCTCAGAAAGATAGGCGCAACCGGAATCCTAACGCTTCCGA
The DNA here is from genome assembly GCA_050944155.1 of Candidatus Methanomethylophilaceae archaeon. Taxonomy (GTDB): domain Archaea; phylum Thermoplasmatota; class Thermoplasmata; order Methanomassiliicoccales; family Methanomethylophilaceae; genus VadinCA11. Next base: position 14,788 of record JBMNQN010000008.1, read on the forward strand.
TGGAGAGGCTGGTGGAATAACAGTGTCCAGAGAAATCATGAGAAGTTCCGCGAGGAATTTCCGCAGATACTACAACCCGAAAGTGGGAAACGAACTGAGACTCGATACCAACGTCAACGTTCTGGGATCTAATCCCGCGGCCGAAAAGTTCCTGAAAGAGTGGAACGGAGACCTTAACGGATATCCGAACACCTATTCCGACGGTCTGAGGGACGCTTTGGCGGAACTCCACGGCCTCGACCGGGAAAATTTCATCGCGGGAAACGGTTCCGACGAGATTTTGGACGTAATCTTCAAAACATTCACCGAATGGGGCGCCGTATGCGCCGTCCCCGTTCCGTCCTACGTCCTTTACGACTTTTTCGTGGGCGTCAACGGAGGAAGGGCCGAGGAAGCGGAACTGACTGAGGATTTTCAGCTGGACCCGGACGCGTTCGCTAAAATCAAAGCTAAAGTGACCATAATGCCTTCTCCGAACAACCCTACGGGAAATTCCTTCAGGGAGAAGGACATCGAAGAGATTCTCTCCCGTTCCGACGGAATCGTCGTCATCGACGAAGCATATGCGGAATACAGCGGGAAGTCGATGATACGCAGAGTGGACGAATTCGATAATCTGATTGTAACGAGAACTTTCTCCAAGGTTTATGCAATGGCGGGACTCAGAGTGGGATACGCCGTAGCCAACAAAGAAGCGGCCGACATGATGAACTGCGTCAAAATCCCGTATTCGCTGAACGCTCTCAGCGAGGGAGCGGCAATTGCCGCCGTCCGCGACAGAGATTTCATAGAACGCAGCGTGAAACTGGTGAAAGAACAGAGGCCTCTGCTTGATGCGGGACTCAGAAAACTCGGTTTCGAAACCTATCCCTCCGATTCCAACTTCATCTTTGCCAAATCCCCCATAGACCACGGACTCCTTGTTTCCGGTCTGAAAGAAAAGGGAGTGATGATCAGAGATTTCGGTGCCGGACGCAGAACCAAAAACTGCGTGCGCATAACCGTGGGCGACGGGAACATGAACGCACTGCTGCTGGAAAAAGCCGCAGAAGTAATCGGGGAGCACTGAACTCTCTTTCTTTGCGGAGGGATTTTCGTCAAAATAATTCCTGCGGTGGACATGCTCGACGGGCAGGTCGTACAGCTGGTGGGGGGAAAACCCGGAAGCGAACAGCTGAAGCTCCCCAATCCCTTCGAAACGGCTATGTCCTGGATATCCAAGGGAGCGGGATATCTTCATCTGGTGGACCTGGATGCGGCTTTCGGAAAAGGAAACAATCTCGATTCCGTAAAACGGATAGCCGGGGAATGCGGAGTTCCGGTTCAGGCGGGCGGAGGAATAAGAAGCACCGAAGCCGTCGACACCCTTATAGAAGCCGGAGTGGACAGGGTCGTAGTGGGTACCAAAGCGGTTAAAGAACCGGAATGGCTCGCGGAGGTTTCCGAAAAATACCCCGGACGCATAGTTCTGGCTATGGACACGCGCGGAGACCAGATCGTGGTCAAAGGCTGGCAGGAAAAGAGCGGAATGACCGTCGGTAAAATGTTCGGAATCATAGAAGACATGCCTCTCGCGGGAGTTCTGAACACCAACGTGGACGTCGAAGGAAGAAAAAGCGGGATAGACGAGAAACAGGCCCGTTCTTTCATAAATTCCTGTCCCCACCCGGTCATTGCTTCCGGAGGGGTGACGGATTACGGGGACGCCGAAACACTGAGTTCGCTGGGAGCGGAAGCCGCCGTTGTGGGCCTGGCGCTCTATACGGAAAGTATAAAACCCTGGGAGTGGCCGAGACCATGGCAGATATGAAACTTCCGAACCCTTTATCTATTAATTACCGTTAATGTTTAAAAGGATGAAACTGCCCTGCGAATTGATTGTAAACGATGTTCTGCCGACGGCACGCGGTGCGATAGCCCGGAGTCTGGTCAGAAATCACGGTTACACTCAGATACGCGTTGCCGAAACTTTCGGCGTAACCGGTGCCGCGGTATCCCAGTATCTCAAGGGTCTGAGGGGAGGCAATCCCGTCATCGACAATAGTTCCATGCGGGACGATTTTTACAAAATGACCGACAAAGCGGCGGATATGATTTCCGAGGGATACAACGTAACGGAAGTTCTGTGCGCTATCTGCACCTATGTCAAAAGCTCGGGCCTCATCGATTCGCTGTACGAAAGCAGCGGCAGCGAAGGTACTCTCGCCAGCTGTTCGGAATGTCCCAGATTCAATATTTATATGCAGTGAAATCCGTATTTCATAAAGAGGAAACGGATGCGTCCATCTTTCCGCGTGTCGACCGAACACCGATCCTCCGCCGTCCCGTTCGCGAACAGTTATTATAATTTCAGGCAATCTTGGAAACAATGAGCGGAAGAAGGGCAAAAACCGAACGCAGCACCAGGGAGACCAAAATCTTCGTCGAGCTCGACATAGACGGGACTGGCATATACGACGCGGAATGCGAAATCCAGTTTATGAAACATATGGTGGAGACTCTTGCGAGATACGCCTCTTTCGACCTCCGGTTCCGTGCCGGAGGCGACAACGACCACCACATAATCGAAGATTCGGCCATAACTCTCGGAACGGCGTTCAGAAAAGCCGTCGGAGACGCTCCGATCCAGAGAATGGCAACAGAATTCGTCGCCATGGACGACGCTTTGGCCATGGTTTCTCTGGACATAGTCGACAGACCCTATGCGGACATCGAATGTCCCGACAGTCTGTACGCCCACTTCTTCAGAAGCTTCGCCATGTCCGCCGGAATCACGTTGCACGTAGCGAAACTGCGCGGTTACGACGAGCACCACATAATCGAAGCTTCCTTCAAAGCCCTGGGCAAAGCTCTGTACAAGGCTACGCGTCCCAGGGACACCGAACTCAGTACCAAAGACAGAGCGGAGGTGAGATGATGCCGGCCAAGAGAATCATTCCGTGTCTCGACATGAAGAACGGAAAAGTCGTCAAAGGCGTAAGATTCGAAGACGTCCGCGATGTGGGCGACCCTCCCGCCATGGCTTCCGCATACGAAAAGCAGGGGGCGGACGAGATAGCGTTCCTCGATATTTCCGCGTCGCTCGAATCCAGACCGACGATGCTCGATGCGGTATCGAAAACCGCCGGAAGCATTTCCGTTCCCCTCTGCGTCGGCGGAGGAATCCGTAACGCGGACGACATGGATGCCGTTCTCAAAGCAGGTGCGGACAAAGTTTCCGTCAACTCCGCCGCGGTATCCGATCCGTCCATGATATCCGAATGCTCGGAAAGATTCGGCAAACGGCGCGTGATAATAGCCGTGGACGCAAAAAAGACCGGAAACGGATGGGAAGTGTTCACCCGCGGCGGAACCGAACCGACGGGACTCGATGCGGTAAAATGGTCCGCCGAAGCCGAAAGACTGGGCGCGGGAGAAATTTTACTGACTTCCATAGACGCGGACGGCGAGAAAAAAGGATACGACATAGAACTCACGGCGGCCGTGGCCGATGCCGTGGACATTCCCGTTATAGCTTCCGGAGGATGCGGATCTGCGGAACACATCTACGAAGTTCTCACCGAAACGGGTGCCGATGCGGCATTGGCTGCTTCGGTGTTCCACTACGGAGAGCTGACGGTATCCGGTGTCAAAGACTATCTGAGAAAACGCGGGGTTTCTGTAAGATGACCGAACTGAAATACGACGGAAACGGGCTGATTCCCGTTGTTGTGCAGGATTGGAAGACGGGCGAAGTTCTGATGGTTGCCTGGGCAAACGAAGAAGCCGTAGGGCTCATGAAAGAAACGGGTTACACCCACTTCTGGTCCAGGAGCAGAAAGCAGCTTTGGAAGAAGGGAGAGACCTCCGGACACGTTCAGAAAATCGTTTCGATTCAGACGGACTGCGATTCCGACACTCTTTTGGTGAGAGTGGAACAGACCGGTCCCGCATGCCATTTGGGAAAACCATCCTGTTTCGATACTGTCCTGTACGGTTCCGCAGACGGGACCTCATCCATAATTCCCGACATAATCCGCGTGGTCAGAGACAGAATGGAAAACCCGTCGGACACGAGTTATACATGCAAACTGTTGAAAAACGAGAACCTGATGTGCAAAAAGGTAATCGAAGAGGCTACGGAATACGTATTGGCGGTCAAAGACGGAGACGGGGAGGAAGCGGCATCCGAACTGGCGGATCTGATTTATCACCTGATCGTAACCGCCGAAGCATCCGGAACGCCGATTGAAAGAATGTTCGAAGAACTTTCGGAGAGGAGACAATGAGAGTAGATCTTCACAGCCACACGGTATTCAGCGACGGAGAGCTGATTCCCGCCGAGCTCGTAAGAAGAGCCATGTTTCTGGGTCACGATGCCATAGCCATAACGGACCACGTAGACATGACCAACGTGGATTTCGTGGTTTCCAACATAGTCAAAGCGACGGAACTCAGCGAAGACTGCATCAAAGTCATACCCGGGGCGGAGATAACCCACGTGGCTCCGGACAAAATTTCCGCCGTTGCCAAAAGAGCAAGAAAACTGGGAGCGGAAATCATCGTGGTTCACGGCGAAACGGTTACCGAACCGGTCAGGGAAGGGACCAACCTCGCATCCGTATCGGATCCGGAAATAGACATACTGGCACATCCGGGTTTCATAACTTCCGAAGAGGCGCAGATAGCCGCGGACAACGACGTAATACTCGAAATCACCGGGCGCATGGGCCACAACATAACCAACGGCCACGTTGCGGTGGAAGCCAGAAACGCGGGCGCAAAAACCGTCGTGGACTCGGATACCCACGCACCCCAGAATCTCATGACCGAAGAGGCCGCGTACAAAGTGGCTCTGGGTTCGGGAATGACCCGGGAAGAGGCGGACAGAGCGATAAAAGTCACTCCCTACGAAGTCATAAAACGCCTCTGACCCGTCCGGAGAAAATCCCGTTAATATATTACTAGGCCGTTACGGAGATTATGCCTGAAATAGCTTTGATAGGCGGTACGGGAATCTACAACGAAGATTCCTTTATCGTTGAAAAAACCGTTTTTCCGGACACTCCGTACGGAAAACCCTCCGACGAAATATACATCGGAAAGCTGAACGGAACGGAAATCGCGTTCCTTCACAGACACGCCAAAGACCACACCCTCAACCCTACCAGAGTGCCTTACAGGGCAAACATGTGGGCCCTGAAACAGCTGGGCGTCAAGATGGTGATTTCCGCATGTGCCGTAGGATCTCTTCAGGAAGAGTTCGCCCCCGGAGATTTGGTGATCGTGGACGATTTCATCGATTTCACCAGAAAGAGGGATCTTACTTTCATTGACGACGATGCCGTTCACATCAGTATCCCCGAACCTTTCTGTCCCCATATGTCCGAAGTGTTCTCCGATGCGGCCAAAGAGCTCGGTATAAAACACCACACGGGAGGGACGTACATATGCATCGAAGGTCCCAGATTTTCCACCAAAGCGGAGAGTTTCATGTTCAGGAATTTCGCCGACATAATCGGAATGACTCTGGTGCCGGAATGCCAGCTCGCCAAAGAACTGGGTATGTGTTACTGCAGTCTCGCAACCGTAACCGATTACGACGTATGGAAAGACGAACCCGTGGATACGGACATGGTATACAACACAATGAAAAAGTGTCTCGCATCCATCACGCGTCTCCTGGAAAAAGGTCTTCCCAGAATCATAACCGACGGATGCGTCTGCGCCAAGGATGCGGAAACCGCGGGATCCCTGAAAGTACTGGGTCTTGACTGACGATGTTCTCCGAAGGCGTACGGATAAGGATTAAAGGTACCGTTCAGGGAGTCGGATTCCGTCCTGCGGTTTACCGCGCGGCGGTCAAACTGAACGTAAACGGAACCGTCCGCAACGACGGAGCCGACGTAATCATAGAATGCGACAGAGGAGACGAACTCGTCAGGGAACTGAAGAAGAATCTGCCTCCTCTCGCCGTAATACGTTCCGTAGAATCCGAACCGTACGCTTTCGTGAAAACCGACGGATTTTCGATAGCGGAATCCCGTTCCGGTTCCGGCGGAATATCCATTCCCACGGATACGGCGATATGCGGCGCGTGTCTCGAAGAAATGCGTTCTCCGGGAAGACGCAATGGATACGCGTTTACATCGTGCACCGACTGCGGACCCAGATTCACCCTTATTTCGTCCCTTCCGTACGACCGTAAAAATACCGCAATGGCCGATTTTCCCGTATGTCCCGAGTGCGGAAAAGAGTTTTCCGATCCTTCGGACAGAAGGCTGCACCATCAGACCGTATGCTGCCCCGTGTGCGGTCCGTCCTACCGTCTCGTCGGCAAAGACGGCAAGGAAATCGCCGGAGATCCCATCGGAGGTTTTGCGGACATTCTTTCCGAAGGCGGGATAGGCATTGCCAAAAGCTGGGGCGGAATGCATATCTGCTGCACCCTGGACAACATAGGAAAGCTCAGGGAATGGTACCGCAGACCCCAGAAACCTTTTGCCGTCATGGTTAAAGACGAAGAAGCCGCATCGAAGTACGGAAGCCCGAATAAAAAAGAGGTGCTGGCACTTAAGTCTCCGCACCGTCCGATAGTTCTTGTAAAGAAGAATAAAGTACCCGAAGAAGCGGCTCCCGGACTCGACAACGTGGGACTGTTTCTTCCGTATTCGGGAATGCAGCACATTCTTTTCGATAAGCTGAAAACCGATGCTCTGATAATGACTTCCGCGAATCCCCCAGGGGAACCAATGATTACCGACGATTCCCAGATTATGGAACTGGGCGCGGACGCTTATCTTCTTCACAATCAGAAAATCATCAACCGCGCGGACGACAGCGTTCTCCGTATGTACAAAAACAAAACCTATTTCATAAGAAAATCCAGGGGAAGCATTCCTTCGTACATCGATTTGGATCCGGAACTCCGCGGAAAAGCCGTGGCCGTGGGAGCACACGAAAATCTAGCCGGAACGGTTTCCAGAGACTGCAGAATCTATCAGACCCAGTACATCGGACACGGATCGGGTCTCGGCGTTCCCGAATACCTCGAAGAGTCTATTGAAGGTCTTATGAAAATGACCGGAACCGTTCCGGAAATCGTCGCCGAGGATCTGCATCCCGGTTACCCTAGCAGAAAAGTCGCAAAAAAATTCTCCGAAGAATACGGAGTTCCCTCGGTGGAAATACAGCATCACTGGGCACACGCCGCCTCTCTCCTCACGGACAACGGGTGTATCTGCGGCACCGTTCTCACTCTGGACGGAACCGGATACGGAAGCGACGGAAACGCGTGGGGAGGCGAAGTGATTTCCACCGATTTGGAATCGTATTCCAGGGAAGCACATTTGGAATACATTCCGCTACTGGGTTCCGAAAAAGCGCTTTACGACATCAGAAGGCTGAAATTCGCCATCGACGAAATGAACGGCACCGAGAATAATCTGTTCGAAGACCGCGAAGCTTCCGTAATGAGAAAGATGACGAGAAAGAGCGTGAAAACATCTTCCATGGGAAGAATACTCGACGCTCTGGCTTTTACGCTGGGAGTATGCAGCGTAAGGACTTACGAAGGCGAACCGGCAATGAAGCTGGAACCCCTTTTAGACCGCGGAAAACTGATCAGGGGATACGAAACGTACATCGAGAAGGGGGTTGTCAAAACCGCCCATCTTTTCGACCGCATACGGAAATCGGACAGGCCCGCCGACGTGGCTTATTCCATAGTATACAACATAATGGACTGTCTGGTCGATGCCGCGGTGGAAAGCGCCGACCGCACCGGATTCAGGCGCATGGGAATCAGCGGCGGAGTCTCTTACAATTCGGTTATATCCTCGATGTTCGAAAAACTCGCGAAAGATTCGGATTACGATTTAATATTCCACAACAGAATTCCCAACGGAGACGGCGGAATCTCCGCGGGTCAGAACGCAATAGCTTTGATGATGATAGGATGAGCAACACACTCTTTGTTCTTTTGGACGGGGCCGAAGACGACCCCAACCCCCTTCTGGGAGGGAAGAAACCCATAGATGTTGCCAAGATGCCGTTTCTTGAATCCGTAGCCGATTATAAGTTCAAAACCACCGGCCGCGGATATACGCATCTGTTTCTCAACGAATTCTTTACGGGACATGCTCCCGAAAGTTCCAGGGCCGCACTGGAAGCCATGGGTCTGGGACTTAATATGGAGGAAGGCCGCACGGCCTACAGACTGAGTCCCGCCGAAATAAAAGAGGGAATGATACTCTGGTCCTACAACACCGATTCCTTCAAAGACGAACTGGAACGGAACGTTATGGACAACCTCGGTATGCTGGCACATTTGGATCCGGAGATAGATTTCTTCCTCAACGGAAGGGCGGTTCTCACCATGGAATGCGATATCGTTCCGGAGCTTCCCGCTCCGCCGGTCAACGCTCCCTTCGTCGAAGTCCCCGGAGATCTGGGTAAACTGGTAATGAAGGTTGCCGACATCATGGACGGAATCACGGATTATCCGTGGGGATGCGGAAGACTGAACATAAGGCATCCCGGATTTTCATGTCTGGGAAACATGACCGCCGTATCCGACAGTCCTACCGCTCTGGGCGTATGCGCGTCCCTGGGACACGAAATCCGTCTGGTCAAAGATTTGGACGACCGCTTCCCGATTGCTGCCGAAGCGCTGAAACACGGGAACGTTTTCCTGCATATTGACGAAGTCGACGAATACAGCCATCAGAAAGATCCGTTCAAAAAAATACGGGTCCTGGAACATGCGGACCGTCTGATGGAAGAGTATTTCCGGGACACGGAACGGATAATTTACTTCGTGGATCACGGCACTTCCTGTGTCACGGGAGAACATATTATAACGGATGTTCCCGTGTGGACCTCCGTAGAAACGGAATTCGGGGAAGACGATATCGTTCCCCTGAAAACGGTTGTAAAATCACTTATGAGTTAAGGTGAAAAGATGGTATACGACGGAAAACTGCCGGAATCTCTCGGAGTATGGGGAGACAGAAAAATCGCCGACGCCCTGATCGGAGAAATTTGGGGCAAAAGAGGTGTGTTTACGTGCACGGTTGCGAACACAATGACATCCGTGCGCCCCGGCATATCCGATGCGGGGGATACGCCCGAACTTACTCTTTTCACTCCTGCCGCAGACGTGGAACTTCTCGTAAACGGAAAGACCACCTGCATGAAAGGAATACCCATCAATCCGGGGGGAATACCAACTCCCGCCACTTTGACGAAAGCCGCGCTGGAACTTTCCAGAATGCCCTTCTATGTTGTGAACGGCGGAACTAAAATCGTCCCCTACGTCCCGTTCTTCGACGTCGGGGGAGAATGCGGCAGAGACATAACGACGGGGGATTCCGTCTCCAACGTGAAAGAATCGTTCGAAAAGGGAAAGATACTCGGCAGATCTCTCGCGAGAGGCTACGATTACATAGTGGTAAGCGAAAGCTGCGCCGGAGGCACCACCACGGCATTGGCGGTACTGACGGCGATGGGCACGGTTACGGAAAATCTCGTAAGCAGCAGTTCCCCCAACAATCCCAAGGAACTCAAAACCGAAACGGTCATGAAAGGTCTTTCCGCAGCCGGCATCGAACCCGGAGACCTGAAAGACGATCCTCTGCGCGCAATCGAGTGCGTCGGAGATCCTATGATGCCCGCAAACATCGGCATGATAATCGGAGCCGTCGAAGCGGGAATCCCCGTAATGGTAGGGGGAGGAACCCAGATGGCTGCAGTGATGGCCGGTGCCATAACGCTGGAACCCTCTGTTCAGGGAAGAATCTTCCAGGGAACCACAAGGTGGCTGATGGGAGATCCCAACTCGAGCATGGTTTCGCTTATGTCCGCGATTTCGGACAGAATCCCCATCGTTTACGTTAACATGGATTACGGCCAAAGTCCCTACGAAGGCCTTCAGGCTTACGAATGGGGATATATCAAAGAAGGGGTCGGATGCGGCGGAGCATCGGTCTCCGCAATACTGGAAAGCGAAGGCAGGATAACCTGCGGGGACCTTCTGGATAAGGTTCACGAGATATACAGAGAAATCATGGGCATTCGCTGAGCCACACGGCGGTTCTGAACTCCTGAACTGTGTTCATGTTCACCGCGAGTTCTATGAAATCGCATTTTAGAAAAGTTTCATCGAGCACTTCTCCGTTCAGAGTGCGGACTCTGTCCATCATGTTTATTCCGGTAAGGGCCCAGGTTTCCCCGTCGAGATCCGCGCTGAACGAGGGAACCAATCCGAATTTCGACAGAGTGGTCTCTCTCACGACGGCGATCATCGTTCCCATATCCGGTCTGAAAGATTCGGTGATGAAGTTTATGGACTTGGGACTGAGCAGGGGAAGGTCGGACGGCGCGGTCATCACGGTTTCGGAAGACATTACGTTCAGAGCCGTGTGAAGGTCGTCCATGTAGCTTTCTCCGCTTGTCAGTATCGTCTCGATTCCCCTGTCTTTGAGGTACCGTTCGGTCTGGGGAGTGTTGGAGCTGACGGAAACCAAAATAGAAGAAATGTGTTTGGAGTTTTCGAGGGCGGAAACCATATGCATGACGGTCGGCTTTCCGCAGACTGCCAGCATAGGTTTCTCTATCCCGTTGTTCAGCATCCGGGTGCCTTTGCCCCCGGCCGTAATCAGCGCTTCGTACTTCTTCATAACGTTCCCAAGACGGTCAGGAATATCACGGTGAACAGAAGCATTGTAAAGGCAATTATCGGACGGGATATTTCGTTGGCCGCTCCGAGAACGTCTCCCGTAACTGCACCGAATTTCTTCATTGCGAGATGGGATATGAGTTTTCCCATGACCACCGAAACGATGAGGCCGAATATCGCGCCTATGAACGCTGATACGCCGAATTCCACGATGTATCCGTCAGGGAGGAAGAGATATCTTCCGGTGACCCAAACCGCAGCGATTACGATTGCCATGGCAATCAAGACGAGAACTGCCGAAATTACGCTCGACCTGAGCCTCGTGGTGTTGTCCGTATTGCGAACCTGCCCTGCAGCCATTCCGTTCCCGGGTTCGCCGAAAGCGGCAGTGCTGACCATAGCGTTCTTGACAAGTATTTCGGTAGCAGGAATTATGAACATCAGAGCGAACAACCAGTCCCTGTTCGCAAACGTGTATGAGGAGTAAAGTCCGAGGGTGAGTGCGGTAACGACGATTGCAAGTCCTACTCCTCCGGCTCCGACTTTGGAGTCCTTCATGGCAGCCGTGCATTTTTCTTTGTCGCCGGTTGCTACAATTCCGTCTCCGAAATCCACCAGACCGTCGAAGTGAAGGAATTTGCTTCCGACAAGAACGGTGGAAAGAACCACCGCCGCTGCAAGAAACTCTGCGGGGAGGTTGATGTTAAAGGAGAGGATAAAGAACAGCATAAGTTCAATCATCAGAACAAGAGCGAATAAGCCTCCGACCACGGGTGCCAGATGGAATTCTTTTTCCATTGCGTCGATGTCTTCTTCTTTCGCATCAGTCTTCAGTATGGTGAAGAACGAAATCATGCCTCTGAGCGCGGATCCGCCGCTGCTGGATCTGGCTTTCTTTTCCTTCTTCGGCTTTTCTTTCGATACGGGCTGTGCGGCGTCATCGGAATCGCTTGCGGGTTCTGAAACCGCAACAGGTTCCTGATATGCGGATGCCACAGATTCTTCGGGCTCGGAATATGCGGAAGGTTCGAGGGGTTTGCTTTCCTCGGGCTCGGGAGCGGATTCGTAATTCGAAGGCGCTATGGGTTTCCTGTCCTCGGACGGTTGGAAGAGACCGAAACCGCCGGAACTCTGAGAAGGCGTATCGTTCTGTTCGTTAACTGAGTAATTTTCTCCCCCTGCATCGGGTTCGGATACCTGTCCGCCGTTTTCGAGAGGAGCGTAATCGTCGTATTCTTTGCCCGTATCCCCTTCTCTTTCGTTCTGCCGTTCGGCTTTCGCTTTCGCGGCATCCGACGAGGACATAACTTTCAGTTTGGGCATTTCTTCCCTGTCGTCTGTCATCTTTTCACCTCTTTTGCGATCGCGGTACTGCCGTTCCCGGCGGCGATGCCTACGGAAAGACCCAGCAGTGCCCGGTTGAGAAATATTCCGGTACCGCTTCCCGTATTTATTTTACGGTCTTGCGATTGCAGTAAAGCGTATATATCAGTTTTCCCGGAAACGGTTTTTGCTATGTCTTCTGCCAGAATATCCGCTGTTTTAAGTGCGCTTCCGTCCTTTTCCGTGCATTTCAGAAGACCCTTACCGTACATTTCGTCGGCCGTAACCGCAATTCTGAAGAGAGAGACGAAAACGGCATCCTTTTCCAGACCGTCGAGTCTTTCCGATATGTATTCCCGGTTTTCCGTATCCGACCGACCGGAAAGAAAATCAATCAGTTCTTCGCTGGATATTCCATTTGAAGACAGTATTTCCGAAAACGTTTCGGCTACGGGAAAATCTCCTCTGGCTCTTAACGCGGAAACGGTGCAGTCCCTGACCGAACGGGCCATGGCAATACCGAGGGGCGTTCCCGTTCCGGCGTATTTTATTCCGTCAGGCCCCCTGGGAGAAACTATCGCAATCGCGTCGGAAGTCGTTCCCGTTTCCCTGTATCCCATGATGTTCATGGCAGCCGTTTTGGCTTCGGTCATGGCTATGATTATATTCACTTTGGCTTCCGGGGTCAGAGGATAGGGGGATACTCCGATTACGTTGATGGTTCCCGCCAGCAGTTTTCTCGATCTTTCCATGGAAAGTTTATGTCTTTTCTCCCAGTCCGTGAGAACATCGCCGGCAACGACCTGATTGCTTAAACCCGCGGTAACGGCGGCGAACGCGGAGACGTTTTCGTAAACGGTTTCTTTGGTGCTGAAGACGTAACGGACTTCCGCCGCGGTCATGAATACGACGGTATCTCCGGGAAGACCCAGTCCGTCGCGTACCCGGGAGGCGTGTATCACGGGATCATCGTGGAAGTAGTCCTTCGGAACTTCCATAATCATAATGCAATCAGTAAAAGCGGTACCGCCGGACAGCACTGCCGAGCTGAGAATTTCCATCTTTTCCGACAGTCGTATCACGACAACGTCGGAACCGTCGTACCGAAGAATTTCGCATGATTTTACGTATTTCATAAAACGGCCCCCGTCAAATCCGCAACTGCGGAAATCAGTTTTTCAAAGAATGTTATCAGAAGATTTTCGGAAAATATCTGGACGTGCACTCCGGCAAAAACGTACAGCGGAAGTACGACAATGAAAACAAACAGAACGGAAGACAGTTCGACCAGACGCAGGCACCTCGTAATGTCCTTCGGAGAAGGCAGAGGGTTTCCAGGATTCATGACGTAAACATCCTTTTTTTCCATGCTTATTCCAAGGGCAGCGGCCGTTGCGGTCATCGGCCATCCGCTGTTGGGGCTGGGCGTCATGCGGTGCTCTCTGCGGGCCGCGGGAACCGCAGACCTCCAGTCCATTCCGAGAAACAACGCTCCCAGAGCGATAAAGAAAATCGATATTCTGGACGTAACGTATCCGAGGACGTCGTCGAGCCTTGCGGCGAAATGGCCCAAATCCCCGTATTTATCGTTCCTGTATCCCCACATTGCATCCATAAGATTGGAGCATCTGAAAATCACGGAACCCAAAAGACCCAGCAGTCCGGAAAAGAACAGCGGGGAACACACGCTGTCCGCATAGTTTTCGGATATCGTTTCGCAGCAGGAGGAAGCTATGTGTTCGGCATCCATTCCCTCGGTGTTTCTGCTTACGATCATCTGCACCTTGGTGGCAGCGTCTTCGGTTTTTCCGTCTTCCAGGTCTTTAACGATGGGATCGCAGTGTTTTCTGAAGGAAAATATCGCAAACCCTATTTTCAGGAAGAACGCGCTTGCGATAATCCACAGTATTTCTCCGTAGGGGGCGGGGACATAAACGCGCAGAAGGGCGCATATTCCCAGAAAGATTCCTCCGAAGAGGATTACGAGAAGGAAATACGAAAGAATACCGAGAACAACCGCCCGGGCTCCTTTTCTTTTCTCGAGTCTCCTGTCGATCGCTCCGAGAATGTTTCCCATCCAGCGGAGGGGATGGTAGCGGTTGGGAAACTCCCCTATGAAACGGTCTATCAAAAGAGCCAGCAGAATGATTGCGATTGCTCCGGCCCACAGCGGCAGACTATCACCTCAGTTCTTTTACGGCCTGTTCGGCTGTGCGGACGAACTTATCGTTCCGGGCTCTGTCTTTTACGCTGTACCTTACGTAGTGCTCGTAGGGACTTCCGAAAGAGGCGCAGTCTCTGAGGGTTATTCCGTTTTTGTTCATTTTTCCGTTCAGTTCGTTTGCCGTAACGCCGAGGTGTTCCACGGACCTGAAGTAGAAGAAGGAATCCGAAACGTCTCCGAAAGAGAATCCCGCTTCTTCCAGTTCTCTGTTCATACGCACCGACTCGGAAGCCATCGTTTCGGCGGCTTTCCTGACGTAATCCATTCTTTCGCCGATCAGCACCTTCGCGACGTTCTGTTCCACCTGACCGACGTTCCAGGTCATGCGGACTTTTTCCATCTCTTCCGCTGTCTCCGGAGAGGCGAAACCGAATCCTATGCGGATTCCGGGTATGGCGAAGGACTTGGTAAGAGAACCAGCTACAACCAGATTGGGGTATTTTTTTACGTATTTCACGCAGGAATTTTCTTCGTAGGACGGTACCAGTTCCAGAAGAGTCTCGTCAAGAAACACCATGGTGTCCGAATCGAGACATTCTTTCACGATTTCCGTTATTTTCTTTTTGGGTTCGATTCTTCCGGTGGGATTGTTAGGATTGCAGATGTACACCGCCTTTGTTCCCGGAATCATTTCGCTGAGCTTTTCGCGGTTTATGCGGAAATCTTCTTCCGCATCCAATTCCAGTCTCCGAACGTCCGCTCCGGCGATTATGCACTGCTGCGTATATTCAGCAAAGGACGGGCGGGGAATCAGAACCTTCTCTCCGGGAGAAACGAAAGTATGTGGGAAATTTCTGATAATGTCCGAGGAACCCGCGCCCACGATTATGTTTTCGGGTTTAACTCCGTACTCCTTGGCCATAATCTCTTTGAGTTCGGAGCAGGAGTCGTCCGGATAATGCCAAACGTCGGATGCGGCGGACGCCATGATTTCGCCGATGTCTTCGGGCGGACCGAAAGGATTCAGATTGTGGCTGTAATCTTCCAGCCCTTTGTTTTTCCACCCCTGACCTCCGTGAACGGTTCCGGGCAGTCCGGCAAGTTCTCTGCGTGCGGCTTTTTCCGGATCGAACATTTTGACGCAATCTCCGGACGCCGTTATAATGGTACGGATATTTCATCCCTCCACCCTGCTGCAATCGGTTTTCTGCGAAATCCGGAATAAAACATTCCGTCAAAACAATCTTTTATTTTTTTTATAAACCGAACTCTGCAATAAAGATACATAACCGCACGGCGTTGACCCAAGAGTGGATACGGTCATCGAAGCGGAGAATCTCGTTCGCGTTTTCAAACGGAAAAAAATGCCCGACAAAACCGCCGTCGACAATCTTTCTTTCGAAGTGAAAAGGGGGGAAATATTCGGGCTTCTCGGACCCAACGGAGCCGGAAAAACCACCACTGTCAAAATGCTCTCCACTTTACTCACTCCTACGTCCGGTTCCGCGAGGGTTCTCGGATACGACATCTCCGACGAGAGAACGATGCAGGACCTCCGCAGAAGAATAAACACCGTATCCGGCGGCGAAAGAGGATTGTACTACCGTCTGTCGGCAAAACAGAATCTGGAATTCTTTGCGGATCTTTACGGCATACCCAAAAAAGAACAGAAAGATCTGTTCGAAAATCTTCTGGAAGAGGTGGGACTGACCGAAGCTGCGGACATCAAAGTCGAAAATTATTCCAGGGGGATGAAACAGAGACTGCACATAGCCAGATCTCTCGTAAACGATCCGGAGGTTCTCTTTCTGGACGAGCCCACCATAGGTCTCGATCCGGAGATATCCCGCGAAATAAGAAAGATGATAAAATCCCTTTCCGAATCCGGGACGGCAATAGTTCTCACTTCCCATTATATGTACGAAGTGGAGGAACTCTGCGACAGAATGATCGTCATTTCGAACGGAAAGACGGTGGGAAGCGGAACGGCGGCCGAAATAAAAGAATCGGTTTCCGATCCGTCCGCCGTACACGTGGTTACCGAAAGAGACCCTTCAGATGCCGTTTCTTCTTTACGTGCTGATAACAGAATTTCTTTCGCCTCGTGCACCATGGCCGGAGGAAGGTACGTTGTGAGATATTCTCTGAAGTCGGGGATTCCCGACCTTAAGATGTACGAGTATCTCTTCGAGCCCTACGGGATAAGGTCCATCGGAATAGACGAAATAACGCTGGAAGACGCGTACATCAAGCTGACGGGGGGTTCCCCGTGAGGGCCGGTGCCGTAAAAGCCGGATTCAAACAGCAGTGCATTCAGTTTTTTGCGGATCCCCAGTGGCTGATACCCAGTCTGATTTCTCCGTTTCTTTTTGCCATGGTGATGATATTCATCGGCTCCCGCGGCGGTGCCGTCCAGGGACCGATCGTTCTTCAGGCTGTGCTCGGAGGCGGAGTGCTGGGTATGTGGGCAAACTCTCTTTTCGCTTCGAGTTCCAGTGTCAGTTTCGACCGTATAAACGGAACGTTCGAACCGATGATAAGGACGGGAACCAGAATTGTCTACGTCCTTGCGGGACGGTCTCTCTGGAATGTAACGATTGGTCTGGTAAACGCCGCCGCTGTGTTCGTAATAGCCGAACTGATGTTCGGAACGGGGATGAAGCTTGCAAATCCCGCACTGTTTTTCCTGACGCTGATAATGACTCTTCTTTCCCTTTCCTGCGTGGGACTGCTCATTTCCGCTCTTTTCGTATTTACCAGAAAAGGAGCGACGATATCCGCGATTATGGAGTATCCGATTTACGTGATGAGCGGAGCCCTCGTCCCCGTCACCGTACTCCCCGGATGGATGCAGGCCGTTTCGAAACTGCTTCCGCCCACCTGGGGCGTGGACGCAATAAAATACGCCGCGCTTCCCGGTTTCGAAGGAATGATGGGCGTATCTTTCGGCGTCAGCGTTATCGTGTGCATATTTTTCTCGATTGCTTTCGCCGCTGCGGCATACTTCCTTCTGATTTTCGTCGAACGCAGAATACTTGCCTCGGGCACCGCGGAGCTGTTCTGATGGGCGGAACCGCGAGACTCGTTGCAACGTCCATGCGGAACGATTTCATTTCTAAACTTACGCTAACGGGTCCGTGGATCAGACTGGCGGTGATAATGTGCACCAATCTGTTCAGCATGTACTTCTTCTTCGTTCTGGCTTCCTATATCGACAATCCCGACATAAGCCCCCAGTACGTAATCATAGGAAACATGATTCAGAGCATTGCGGTTTCCGCGCTGTATTCCACGGCAAACGTTTCCGGAACCGAAAAACATACGGGGACGCTGGAATCCATAATGTCTTCTCCGGCGAAGCTGTTCTACGTGTTTCTGGGGAAATCCGCGTTTCCGATAATGACCGGATTCATTTCCGTGGGTGTGTCGATATTTTACGCCGCGTTTCTGTTCGGAGTGGATTTCGATTCTGTCAATCCGTGGCTTATGATTCTGATATGCATCGTCACGTGTTTTTCCCTCTCCGGCATGGGTCTGGCACTTGGAAGTCTGGGAGTCTATCTGAGAACTTCGATCATACTCGCAAACGTGTTCGGATACATCGGACTGCTCCTCTGCGGAGTGAATTTTCCCATATCCTATCTTCCGGGATATCTCAGGATTTTTTCCTACGCCATGCCTCTGACTTACTCGGTGGACGCTGCACGTTCGGCAATGGCGGGAGCTTCTTTTGCTTCCGTAATATCTCCTCTGGGAACGGCTGCCCTGCTGGGTATAATCTATCTGGGGATTGCATGGGTCATGTTTTCTTATTTTGAAAAAAGGGCCAGAAGAGACGGAAAAACCGGCATTTTCTGAATTAATTAATACTGCATGGACATACGGTAGTTCATGACAGTCCTTTCAGACTTAGACATAGCCCACGGACTTTCCACCGGATATCTCGGAATAAGCGATTTTTCACAAAAAAGCCTCACACCCAACGGTTACGATCTGAGGATTGCCGAAATTTCCGTACGCGGAGACCCGGAAATCAAAAGAGAAGGTACGGTGAAAATACCCCCGGGAACCATGTTTTACGTTTCCACCGTTGAACGGGTAAGACTTCCCTGCGACCTGTGCGCACAGCTCTGGCTCAGAACCACGTGGATCAGAAGGGGAATCATCGGAGCTTTCGGAAAAATAGATGCGGGATTCGAAGGCACCCTTACGCTGGGAGCATTTAACGCATCGGGAGACACGGTCGAACTTCCCATAGGCGAACGTTTCTGTCAGATGGTATTCGAAATGCTTTCCTCCTGCTCCGGAAAAGATTATTCCGAAAGAAGCGGAAACTACCAGGGACAGACCGGCGTTACGCTGAACCCCGTGAAGAAGAATTAATCCTTTACCAGGTCAAAGGCGTAAACGGCCATGGTGGGAGAATACGTCTTCAGTTCCTGAGCTCTGGCTATGTGCATATCGTAGCCGGAGTCTTCCGCTTTTTTAAGCAGATTCTCGGAGAAAGTTTCGAAATCGGAGCGTTCCAGAACTTTGTATAAATGAATCGTTGCTCCGGTTCCGGCCGCTCCCAGCGCATCTGTAAGAAATTCTTCCGACGTCTGGGGGAGATTCATGATTATGCAGTCTGCTTTGGGAAGTTTTTTCACTTCTTTGCGGGCGTCTCCGATTATCGGCACTATGTCCGCATGATTAATTTCGATATTCTTTTTCATGAACCTTTCCGTCTCGGGGTTCAGATCGATCGCATACACTTTTCCGGGATGTGCCAGTCTGCATATCGTGAGCGGAAAGGGAGCGACTCCGGCAAACATGTCTATGACCGTCTCTCCGTCATTTACGAGAGATGCCACACGGTGTCTTTCCCCTGCAAGCCTGGGGTTGAAATAAACCTTCGAAGGGTCGGTGAATATCCTGACTCCGAATTCCTTGTGAACTGTTTCCGAAGTTCCGGTTCCGGCAATTTTTTCCAGATCTCTGACTCTGAATTCTCCCTTCACGCCGGAATCCGCCATAACCACGCGCAGAGAAGGTACCGCTTCGAGAAGAGCCTCTCCGATTCTTTCTTTGTAGGGAAGAAGAACTTCGGTAAGTTTTATCACCGCAACGTCTCCGATTACGTCGTACGAACGGGGCAGTTCTTCGTTGAGCCAGTCGGGAAAATCAAGTATCACCTTGTAGTCGGATATTTTCTCTTCCAGGGGCTCGGCGGAGACTTCCGACACCTCGTAGTCTTCGAAACGGTCGCAGAGGACGGGAATCGTAAGATACGTTCCGTCCGAAGAGATTCTGTACCCGGTATCCAAAAGACCCAGATCCGCAAGTTTCGCTCTTACGGATTCTCCTTTTTCCTTCGGGACCTTTATGGATTTGGGCATATTTTCACTCGTCTTCTATAATCTCTTCCGGCGCTCCGGCGAAATGAACCAATGCGTAAGATTCCATGAAATGAAGTTTTCCGGGTATCACAAGCGTGCACAGGGGCTTTCCCAAATCTTTCCTGAGAAGGTCTCCGGGATATCCGGCGGTGAGTTTTTCTTCGGGAGACCCGACTCTCGATGCGACGCACATCAGAGTTTTTCCGTCGATGAGACCTTCCTTCCACATTTCTTCCCCGTCCAGAAGCCACTGTATTGCTTCGGCGGCGGTCATGTAGCGGTCTTCGGATTCTCTGATGTCCAGCAGAACCATGGTGTGAAGTCCGCGTTTCTTGTTTTCGAGAATGTTGTCGTAAGGGGATTTGGGGCGGTAGTTCATTTCGTAAAAAGGCAGCGTAACCGTCCGTCCGAACTTGTACGGCTGAAGGCCGAAGGCCGACTGACACGCGGAAAATATGGATATTCCGTGGAACACGCGGACGGGGATTCCGTCTTCGGCCGCCTGTATTCTCAGATCCACGTGGGTGGTTGCGGACATGGTGTCTCCGGCGGTTACGAATCCGACGCGCATTTTCGCCGCGTCCCTGATGACAGAATCGTCCTCTTCCACCTGGGCCCTGTGAAGAATCTCTATCTTCTTTCCTATGGTTTTTTCCAAATCGGAAATGCTCGTGCCTATGAGATGCGAAGTGTAGAATTCGGCATAGATTTTATCGCATTCTTTCAGTGCGTTAAGGGCGTCAACGGTCATACCGCCCGTGCCGCTCAGACCCAATCCGACGAAAATGAGTTCGGACACCAT
>JBMNQN010000009.1:0-30900 GCA_050944155.1 Candidatus Methanomethylophilaceae archaeon
ACAGCCGAAAAGAGCTTAACCGATTACAGTACGATACATATTCCGGGGGAAGGAAAATGGCATTAGGGGACATCATAGCAGGCCGGAGGTCGCGTTACAGATTGGGACGGGAAATCGGCGTTACCGACGGAGAAATAATCGAAGCAGTGGAGAACGCCGTAAAGAACGTGCCGTCGGCATACAATTCTCAGAGTCAGCGCGCCGCTCTTCTGCTGGGACACGATCACACCGATTTATGGAACATAACCGAGAACGCTCTCAGGAAGAAAATCGGAGACCAGCGCTACAGGGGAGCCACGGAGGAGAAGATAAACGGATTCAGAGAAGCCTACGGAACCGTTCTGTTCTTCGACGATATGGCGAAAACCTGCGAATTCGGAAACAGATATCCGTCCAACGTCGCGAATTTTCCGATATGGGCCTATCAGGCTTCCGGAATGCTTCAGTACGCCGTGTGGCTCTCTTTCGAAGAGATGGGTCTGGGGGCGTCTCTGCAGCATTATAACCCGCTCATCGACATGGACGTTAAGGAAAGGTGGAGTCTCTCCGAAGACTGGAAACTTTTCGCGCAGATGCCTTTCGGAAGCATCGAATCCGAAGATCCGGAAAAAGAGTTCGATCCCATAGACGTCCGCATGAAGGTTTTCGACGGAAAAGAATGACTCCGGCTCTATAGCCTATAGACAAAATCCATAAACTATGAAATTGTTTACGGGTAGCGTGCGCGCTGTTTCCGAAACGCTGAGTCCGCCGGAAAACAAACCTTCCGGCGCAGAAGATCCGTCCGATTTCGGCAGACACAGGTGTGTCTGTCTCATATGCGGGCATTCTTGGATTCCCAGGCGCGGCAAAAAACCTAAAAGCTGCCCCAAGTGCCGCACCAGGAAATGGGACAGTCCCCCCACGGAAAAACACTGCGTCAGATGCGGGCACGTATGGATGAGCACGGTTCCTTCGCCGAAACGGTGCGTAGCCTGCAGTTCTTATCTCTGGAACGAGAAATTCGACGTCAACAAATGCAAAAAGTGCGGCCACGAGTGGGTTTCCAAACGCAACAAGATGCCCAAAAGATGTCCTTCCTGCCGTTCCACCGTGTGGTTCATTTCCCGCGGAATATTCGGACGCGAAGACCGCCCGAAAGAGAGCAAGGAGGACAGGGAAGGGAAAATACTGTCCCTCTACAGGGAGGGGAAAAGCTGCACGCAGATTTCCATAAGCGAATCGATACCCTATTCCACGGTTTACGACACACTTATGAGGCTTATGGCGGATAAAAAGTCCATAAGAGTATGAAGAAAGGTGCGGAACCCTCTTTCTTTATAAAGATTTCCCGAAATATTTTTTTCTGCCGAGCAGAGACGGAAAGGTTTTTACCTTTGCTTTTCCACGTCGGATGCGTGGTGCTTAAGTGCACCGGGGGATACACTATGAACAGCAAAACTGTACTGGCGTTCCTCGTGGCGCTGGCTATGGTAACCCCCATTGCGGCTTTCGCCGCCCCGTCTTCGGATGCGGCGGACGAGGATACCGATAAGGGTGTTAATGTCGGCGACGCATGGGGAGCGCAGATAGAAATATCGGAAGAAGCAGAAGCAATCAAATTTTTGGAAAAACACGCAGAATCGTTCGGCACCGAAA
Organism: Candidatus Methanomethylophilaceae archaeon; assembly: GCA_050944155.1. Classification (GTDB taxonomy): domain Archaea; phylum Thermoplasmatota; class Thermoplasmata; order Methanomassiliicoccales; family Methanomethylophilaceae; genus VadinCA11. The sequence continues at coordinate 1,639 of JBMNQN010000009.1, forward strand.
TCGAAGAGCCCGAAAACATGGAGATTGTTGAGAAGCTGATTCAAAGCATCGTTATCAGAGGGGCCTTCATAGGCGAAGTCGTACGTGCTGACGAAAGCGGACACACCGTCAGAACGGACGGAGGTTTCAGTGTCGAAATCGACGTCGAATACGACGGCAAAGTCAGCGAGCTTATCGGCAATATGCCTGATGTCGACGTCGACAAGAATCTGTACCTCAGCATAAACGCCGCCGTGGCCGTTGTTTCCGCCGGAGTCATAAACTTCGATACCGACTCGAAAATAACGAGCGCGGACATTAGTGCCGATTTCGTTATCGGAATTTCGATAAGCACTAACGTCGACCTGACCAATATCGATTCCGAAAATCCCTTTTCGTTCTTTAACCTGATAGGTGACGATGTGAAAAACAGCACTGTCACCGCAGGCATGGGTCTTTCGTGGAGTTACACTTCTACTCCGGAAGCCGGAATTGGAATTACGGCAGAAAAAATCGGAGAGACGGGTATGCAGTACGAACTGACCGTCGGAGGCAAAAGTTCCAGCAACTTTTCGGCTTACATCGCCGCGGACGGCTACTTCGTCGAGTCCATGAGCGAAATGTTCAGAGACATAATTTTCCCGGGAGTGGAAATTCCGGAAGACCTATATGACGTCGAGAACGGAAAAATACAGTCCGGCTTCAGCTCCGGAGAAACCGTTACTCTGGGAGGAATGTCCTATACCTTGGTTATCGAGAAAGAAGGAGAACCAGACAACGAAGATCTGCAGGAATACAGAATCGTGCTGATGTCCGGAGAAAATAAGTTTTTCGAAACCACGGAGAAGATGAAAGTCATTTCTCTTCCCGAAAGTTTCAAACTCAGCGAAATCGAAGTCGACAGGAACAGCGGCGCCTTCCTCAAGGGGGAACAAAAGAACGCCGTGCGCGCCGTCTCCGGCGAAATTCAGAGAACCTTCGACGAGAAGACTTCCGGAATTTCCTTCAACGTTACGTTCTGTGACGAAGACGGTAAGGAAATCGGAAAGGAAACCGTAGGATACGGCGACACCGTTTCGCCTCTTGCTTACGACGATAAGAAAGATGACGACGGAAACGTAACCGACAAATTCGTCGGATGGAAGACCAAGGACGGTCTTATGTGGAACTTCGGATGGGGCGTCAAGTCCCAGCTGACTCTCGTTCCCGTATTCGCGAAATCCGTCGATGATGCAGCCGAAGCGGGAACTTACATGATGTCCGGACCCGGAGTGTCCGCGTATGTGAAAGTCGACGTTAAAAAGATCGGTGACTTCGATGCATTCGATTACAGCTTCGACGGATTGCTCTTTGTCGACGTATGGGACGGCGACCGGTACATGTACAGTTGGACCATCGAGAACAACGGCGGAGCCGTTTCCGCGGGTACGGTAATGAAGCTCAACGCCAAAACCGTGACGGAAAACGGTGATATCGTTGATCTGATCAAGGTGTCCTACGCGGGCGAGCCCATGCGCATCAGCTTCGACGCATCCGGAGTTATGCCCGGCAAGACTACCGTAAACTACAATGTGGAAGGCAGTTTCGCAGACGGCACGAAGATTCAGATCATGCATGTCGTCCAGAACGAAGACGGCGAGGCAGTCGGTCTCGAACCCGTCGGAACTTCCGCTGTGTGCAACGGTTCGGTTTCCTTCGAACTGGCACACTGCTCCGACTACGTGCTTCTCGCGATACCTTCTCCCGCCCAGGACGATTCGGGATCCGTGCTGCTCTATGCCGGTCTGGCAATCGTTGCGGTTATCGCGATAATAGCGGTGGCCGCCGTCCTGCACCGCAGGCACGCAGCTTAAACCCCAAAAAGGCCGGGACCTTCCCGGCCCAACTAATTTTCTTTTTCGGAAAGAATTTTGGCACAGCCGATGTAAAGTTCGTACTCTTTGCTGGAGTCTTTGCGCAGCTGTGCGATTTTTCTCTTAAGATCTTCCGCCTTGGTTCTGCAGGCTTCCGCTTCCCTCTCGAACCTGATGCGGTCTGATTCGGCTTTCTTTTCCTTTGATCTCATGCTCTTGGACGTCTGGGAATGCATAACTATCTGGCGGTCTTCTCCCGTGAGGTCCGCGGCGTCCATGCGGGCCCTGTTCTTTCTCTTCTCTCTCCAGGCTTCCGTCAGCTCTTCCGCTTTGGCGGCTTCCCTGGAACATTCGTCGCGCATAACGGCCGAATTTTTGGCTTTATACGAAAGATTTCCGGCTTTTTTAAGAAGTCTGGCTCTTTCCGAAGACAGTCTTTCCGCTTCTTCGGAAAGTTCCGACGATTTCGTACGGTGCGCTTCGGCTTTTTCTCTGAGATGTTCGGAATCCACGGTTTCCCCATGGCTTGGTCCCTTTTAACGTTCTTCGGAAACCCATTTATCTTACGCAGAAAATACGGAAAGGGATGACGAACGAAAATTACGGAAAATGCAAAACATGCAGATTCTGTATCCGTTCCGGAGACGTCTGGAAATGCGTATTCACAGGTTCGGACTCCGGACCCGAAGGTTCCTGCGGCAGATTCCGCCCCGGAATATGCGAATCCTGTTCTTTCTATTCGGTAAAGGACGGCAGGGAGTACTGCGGCGCATTCTCGAAAGAAACGTACGCTTTGGACGTGTGTTCTTTTTACGACCCTTCATCCCGTACGGTTCCTGGCTCTGCGGGCTTCCAGTGAATTCCTGATGCCGGGTTTGGCGGGACCAGTTCCCGCAATAACGTTTTTGGCCGATTCGGGTATTCCGTGCATCACAATATTGTCGGTAACTCCGACCGCGTATTCCATCTTCTTTCTGACCAAAGAATAGGATTTCTGAAGGTCCGCCATAACCTCTCTTACGAGATTGGTGATTTCGTAGAGATTGCCGTTCACGAACGCATCCCTGTTTCTGTAGGGTTCGGAACTTCCGCTGTATTCCGAATATCCGGCGAGAAAGGGGTTGTAAGTTCCGTTTATGTAATCCTCGTCGAGATCGTCCACGGCGTCGATAACGTACACGGCGGCCGTCAGTTCCGTAAAAAGGTCCCTCAGTGAACCGTCTTCCGTTCCGATGATGTCCATCAGGGGTTCTGCCAGATACTTTCCGAATTCGGCTCCGATGCCCACAGGGTCGGTTCTTCCCTCGGATTCCATCTCCACAAGTCTTCCGTATCCTTCGCCGACAATCTCGTCGTACTCAGGATACATTCTTTCCGCCTTTTCTATTGCGCGGTTAAGTGCCAGAGAGGCGAATTTATTCTTTTTCGACGGCTTGTCCGTGTCGTCGTCGACCAGTTCCCATTTCACCAGAAGAATCGAATATCCGGCCATTTTTTTCAGAACTTCCGAGTCGGAATACGGACCTCTGAAAACACACAGCGGTCCGTTCGCCGTTGCTCCGAATCCGTTCGGGCTTCCCGAAACCGAGTTTGCGATCAGGGAATTGAAGGTCATGTCGTAGCTTACCGTAAGGGTGGAAAATAGACCGAAGCCGTCTCTGAGCTGATGGCAGGTTTCGCAGTAATACCTGCGGTAGTCCGCCAGATCCGGCGGAGACATTCTGCTGTAAAGGGGCAGCGTATATCCGAACATTCGCTCCTTTGGCCATACCCATCAAGACTTATATATCTGTAAGGGGTTGCCTCAGCAATATCCCGATACTCAGTATCGGTTGGTGGGCAATATGTCAGACACTCCGAAAGAAAGTAAAAAGCAGGCGGAGAAAACCGCAGAGAACGCGGGAAAATCCGGCGACGGTGCCAGAGCGATGATGGCGAACAAACTTTACACCCTTCAACTTCCCGATGTTCTTCCCGAGGATTACAACTCTGCCGAAACAATCAGAGACCACCACGGAAACGACAAATGTTACGACTGCTGCACCGAAAAAGGATGCTGCAGTCCCATGTGCACTCTCGTAATAGTGGGAAGCGCCGCTGCGTGCTGTCTGTGCTGCTGCTACGTTACCAACGGATTCGGCGGCGTATGGACGTACTGGCCGAACTGAGTGCGATCTCCGGGGCGTTATGCCTGTGAGAAAGCACATAGCGATAACGATAAAACCTACGCTGAAGTGCCAGCGTTCCTGCGGCCACTGCTACCACCTCCCCGAGGAGAGAACCGGGGAGACGATTTCTTCCGAGAATCTGGAAAAAGTCATTAAACTCGCTGCCGAGGAGTACCAGTCCGCCTGGTTCATCTGGCACGGCGGCGAACCGCTTCTGATGCCCCTTTCGTTCTACAGGAATGCTTTCAATCTTCAGGACAAGTATTTCGGAAAGGATTCCCACAGAATCATAAATACCGTTCAGACCAACGGCATAAACATAAGCCGCAGGCATCTGAGATTCTTCGCTTCGAAAAAGGTCAACGTGGGGGTGTCTTACGAAGGCCCCTACAGCAATATTCTCAGAGACATGTCCGGGAAGACCGACGAAGCCGTGGATCTGATGGTGAAAAACGGCTCCAAATTTTCCGTCAGCTGTACTATTTCTTCGGAAACCGCAGACAAGCAGTCGGAAATATACCGCTGGTTCAGGGAGAGGAGGATTGCGGTATCCTTCTCTCCGGTTACGCCCAGGGGATGCGGAGCCCCGTTCGTCCCCGATCCCGACGTCTATGCGGAAAACAGCATAGCGCTTTTTGACGAATGGCTTTACGACAGGGATACGGAATCCCCCCTCATGCCCCACTACCTGTACGTTCTGAACGCCTTGGGGAAACCTGTTTTTTCCGACTGTCCCCACACGTCGTGTCTGGGAGGCTGGCTTTGTGTGTATCCCGACGGCGGGCTTTACCCCTGTGCCAAAGGCTGTCCCGAAAAATACTACATGGGCAACATAGCGGACATCGAAAAATTATCGGATGCGTTTCTGACCGAAGGGTTCGCGGACATCCTGGAAGACACCGTGGAACGCAGGGACAGGTGTTCGTCGTGCGAAATCTACCGTTACTGTGCCGGAGGGTGCAGCATGGACGCGGACTGCGAAGGAGACGTCAGAGACAACGGCGGAAACGCATGCAGAATTTACAAAAAGGTGTTTTCCCACATCAAAGAAACCATGGATTCCATAATGGAAGAAAAACCCGATCTGGCACAGTACAACAGATTCGTCCGCGACGCGGTATTGGGAAAGCTGGTAAATCCGTCGATAGTCAGTCTCTGATTATCTGCCGGCGCCTATCTGGGTAATGTCGTAGGGAGTAACCTGATAGACGTAATAGTTGAGCCAGTTCATCATGAAAAGCGTGGCGTGGGCTCTCCAGTTCACGACGGGATCGTTTCTCGGGTCGTCGTCCGGGAAATAGTTGAACGGAATTTCCGGGTCCATGCCTCTGGACAAATCCCTTTCGTATTCGTAGCTCAGAGTTTTCCTGTCATACTCCATGTGTCCCGTGACGAAAACCTGTCCGGCGGTTTCGGAAAGCACGACGGTTACTCCCGCTTCGGGAGATTCGGCCACTATGTGTAGGTGGGGATTTCTGTTGATGTCTTCGGAACGCACTTCGGTGAAACGGGACTGGGGCATGTAATAAACGTCGTCGAATCCCCTCAGAAGGGGTTCGTTCTCGTTCACCACCCTTACGGGATAGATTCCGGATATTTTGCAGCTTCTGGGATATTTCGGTATTCCGTAGAGATGGTACAGTCCGGCCTGGGCGCCCCAGCAAATGAACATGGTGGAGTTTACGTGCGTGACAGTCCAATCCATTATCTCACACAGTTCGTCCCAGTAATCCACCTCTTCGAAAGCAAGATTCTCCACCGGTGCGCCGGTGATTATCATTCCGTCGAAAGTTTTGTCTTTGATGTCGTCGAACCTGATATAGAAACGGTCCAGGTATTCCTGCGAGGTGTTCTTCGATTCGTGGGTGGCCGCCTGCAGGAGGCTTACGTTGACCTGAAGGGGGCTGTTGCTCAGAAGGCGCAGAATCTGCGTTTCGGTTTCCACTTTCGTGGGCATCAGATTCATTATGAGAATTTCCAGGGGTCTGATGTCCTGGGAAACTGCCCTGCCCTCTTTCATTATGAAAACGTTCTCCGATTCCAGTGTGGAAGCGGCGGGCAGGTCGTCGGGGATTTTGATGGGCATCTCAGTACTTTCCGTATACGCCCGTGCTCAGATATTTTTCTCCTCCGTCGGGCAGAACGGCTAGGAGTTTCTTCCCTTTATTATCTTTACTGAATTCCACCGCGGCGGCGACTGCGGCGCCCGAGGAAATTCCGGCGAATATGCCTTCTTCCCGCGCCAGTCTTACGGCGGTTCTTTCCGCGTCTTCCGAAGTTACGGTAACGATGCCGAACAAACGTTCTTCGTCCAGACATCCGGGTACGAAATTGGCTCCGATTCCCTGTATGCGGTGGGGTCCGGATACGCCGGAAGAGATCAGAGGGCTTTCCGCCGGTTCCACTCCGATGACTCTGGTTTTGGATCCGGCGTCTTCGAAGACCTGCGCTATGCCGGTGGCCGTTCCTCCGGTTCCGATTCCGCAGAATACGAAATCCGCGTCGGGCAGGTCTCTGAGAATTTCTTTTCCGGTACCGGTTCTGTGGGCGGAAGGGTTCGCGGGATTTTCGAACTGATTGGGGAGAAACGCTCCGGTTTTCTCGGCTATTTCTTCGGCTTTGTCGGTTGCGCCTTTCATTCCCAGGGAGCCGGGGGTGAGAACGATTTCGGCTCCGTAGGCCCTCATGTACGCTATGCGTTCTTCGGACATCGTGTCCGGCATGACCATAATCGCCTTGTAGCCTCTCACCGCGGCAGCCATGCACAGGGCGATACCCGTGTTTCCGGAGGTGGGTTCGACAATCGTGCCGCCGGGACCCAGAAGTCCCGATGCTTCGGCGTCTTCTATCATGGACAGTGCCGCACGGTCCTTTATCGAACCTCCCGGATTGCCGCGTTCCGGTTTAACGTATATTTCGGCTCCCGGAGGAACGATCCTGCGGAGTCTTACAATCGGAGTTTCTCCGACGGTTTCCAGAATATTCCCGTATACTGCCATCGGACATACCTTATCGGGAATCCGCGATAATAACTTTTCAGAATTCTATTCCTCTTCTGGCACCTACACCCCTGTCGAAAGGATGTTTTATCAGTTTCATTTCCGTCACCAGATCCGCATAGTCTTTGATTTCTTCGGGAGCACCTCTTCCGGTGAGAACCACTTCCGTGTTGGGAGCTCTTTTTTCCAAAACCGCGATGACTTCCGAAGGCGCGAGAAGCTCCCAGGACATGGCCACGTTTATCTCGTCCGCAATCACCAAATCGTATTTCCCGGAAGACAGTATTTCCGACAGGCGGGACAGGGCTTCCTTTGCAAGCCTGATGTCTTCTTCTCTGGGAACGTCGGTCCCCATGTGGTCCAGTCCCAGAGAAATGATTTCGAAAAGACCGGTTTCTCTGGCGGCAATCTGTTCGCCGTATTCTTCCGAAGGTTTGAGAAACTGAACGACTATGGTTTTAAGCCCGCATCCGGAGGCTCTGAACGCAAGACCCAGAGACGCGGTTGTTTTCCCCTTGCCGTTTCCGGTGTAAACCTGAACGAGACCCAATTTTTTCTTCGCCTTTTCCGGATTCATGATACTGTATCGCATGGCAATGATTAAATTATGGCGCATATAATCGCTGAAAAGGAACTTAAGAGAAGGGCGGAGATTATGGAGGGGTGCGCGTGAATTCCGAGAATAAGAAGCTGCTTGCGGCATCGTGTTTCGCGGCATTCATCACGCCCTTTACGGGAACCATGCTGAATCTTTCTCTGGTGAACATCGGAGACGAATTCGGCGTAGGTTCACACAATCTCGCTTACATCAACACCATTTTTCTGGTGGCTTCCGTCGTATTTATGGTTCCTCTGGCGAAAATTTCCGACATATACGGAAGGAAGAAGGTATTCAAAGCGGGGCTGGCAGTTTACGGACTCGCTTCGCTGCTGGGATTCTTCTCTCCGAGTTTCGGTTTTCTCCTTGCGATGCGGGTAATGATGGGTTTGGGAACCGCTGCCATAGCGGGCACGTCCATTACCATGCTGACCGACGCTTTCCCGGCGGACGAAAGAGGGGGAGCCATAGGACTCAACACTTCCAGCGTCTATCTGGGAACGGCCCTCGGGCCGGTTTTAGGCGGAATCATAAACGATTTCCTCGGATGGAGATCCGTACTGCTCATACCCGTCCCGCTTGCATTGCTGGCTCTGTTTATGATTTCCATAACCGGTAAGGATTCTTCTGTTCTTTACGGAAAGCGTTTCGACTTGGCCGGCACGGTTCTCTATTCCTCTGCAATCATATTTTCGATGCTAGGTCTGGCGAATCTTCCGAACCCGACCGCCGCGGTCTTCTGCGTACTGGGTCTTTTCCTTCTGTGGATTTTCGTGAGATATGCGAAGCGCATGGAAGAGCCGATACTGGACGTCAGAATATTCTCCAACAGCCTGTTTTCCCGTTCCTGCTTCGCTTCTCTTTTGGGAAATTCCGCAAATTTTGCTGTGGCTTTCTTCATGGCGCTGTATCTCCAGACCGTAGGCGCTCTCACGTCGTCGCAGGCGGGACTGGTGATGCTTACCCAGACCATCGTTCAGGTGGCTTTCACCGCGTATTTCGGAAGACTCCACGACAGGATGAACGACAAGAGGATACTTCCCACGGCGGGAATAGGACTCACCACCATGGGAGTTCTGCTGATGATGGTAATCCCCGTTACGATGAATCTGCCGCTGGTGGTTGTCACTCTGGGTCTTTTCGGAATGGGGAACGCAGTGTTCAACGCGCCCAACACGGCGACGATAATGTCCTCCGTCTGTCCGGAAGACCGTGCGGCCGCTTCCGCGATGGTCGCCGTGATGAGACAGTCCGGAATGATGATCTGCATGGGTATCGCCATGACTTCGATAGCTCTCGTGATGGGAAGTCTCGACAACCTCATGCCGTCCACGTACTCTTCCTTCGTGGACGCGATACACCTGTCGTTCCTGATCTCCGCATTCATGTGCGTCGCGGCGATGACGGTATCCTGGTTCAGGGGCAGAGGATACGAGTGCACAGACGACATTTCCGTCTAAAATCCTAAATAAGCAGGCTTCCGTTCCCGTGCGTGGACGGAGTGTCTTCTGCCGAGAAGGAAAACTTCCGGTTTCAGATAATTGTAGTTACGGTCGGCATTGCCCTCTTCGCCGCAAAAACGGCTGCGTATCTCATGACGAATTCGGTCGCCATTTTTACCGATGCAGCCGAAAGCATCGTGAACGTAGTCGCGGGAATAATCGGGCTTTACGCACTGTACATCTCTCCGAAACCCCCGGACAGAGAACATCCCTACGGCCACGGACGTGCCGAAGTCATTTCCGCGGCGGCCGAAGGAATGATGATCATGGGCGCGGGAGTAATCATAATGATTTCCGCGGTGGACGGAATCATGAATCCCAAGCCCCTCAGGGAACTGGATATAGGAATTCTGGTGATATTCGCGGCCGCGATGGTGAATCTTGCCGTCGGGACGGCGGCGATACGCAGGGGAAGAAGGAACCGTTCCCAGGCTCTGGAAGCCAGCGGAAGACATCTGCGCACCGATACCATAGATTCTCTGGGAATCATAGTCGGGCTGATTGCGGTCTATGCCGGAATGCGTCTGGGTTACGACATTGCGTGGCTGGATCCGGTCATAGCGATAATCTTCGGCGTTCTGATCATGTCGGCGGGAATCAAAGTTCTGAAAGGATGCATCGATACCGTCATGGCCCGTGCGGAAGACGATGTCGTGGACACTGTGGTGAAATGCATAAACAGCAAAAGGCACGACGACTGGGTGGACGTTCACAACCTGAGAATAATGAGGTTCGGAACCAGATACGTGATAGAGATGCACGCAACGTTCCCCAGAGACATGACCATAGGAAGGGCCGAACAGGAGATGAAAGAACTTCTGGAAGCCCTGAAGACGGAATTCGGGGACTCCGCGGAACTCATAATCAAGCCGGAACCCTGCCGCGGATTTTCATGCCCGTTATGTGCCAGAGACTGCAGCTACAGGGAACATCCGTTCAGCAGCAGGATAGAGTGGACGGCGGATACCATGGTTCAGAGAAGACAGCACAATCTGGAAGAAGAAGGATAAATAGAACCCCGCGGATTCGTAATTATGCTTTTCAGAAAGGACGTTCCCAAAGAAATATCCGCCGTGAAACTTTCGAAATGGTATAACGGACTGGACGACAGAAACAAGAACAGGCTCTCCCGCTACATCGAGGGAGCGGACGTTTCGTCCCGTGCGGATTTTCTCAGAGACGTCATATCCAAAGCATACGCGGACGAAAACTACGCGGCGGCCATACTTATCGGAGAAGCCGCGGAATCTATGGACCTGACAAAAAAGGAACTTTTCTTCATATCCGAAGAATACATACTGGCACTGTACGCCGGCAAGAACTACGGAGAAGCCAAGAGACTCTGCTGCAGGAATCTGGAATTCATTCCGGAACTGTATTCCGACATCGTCGTCGACGGCGTCATTCCCGAGAGAATGCCCTGCAGGAACAGGCTCATAGACATCATGGTTCTCGCCGAGAAAGATTACGACGGAGCGGACAGAATGCTGGAACGCTACTGCGAGATGGGAATCCTTTCGGAAGAAGATCTGTTTTACCGCAGGCAGAGTCTGAAGATACACAGGCTTCAGAGAACTTTCGACGGAATCTTCACCGGGAACACCCCGTGACCGATTTCCAGGGAATTATGGGAATCACGTCTATTGCGGGTTCTTCGTAAGGGTGCACCTGCACAACCGTTCCGATTGCGCGCTGTAAGTCTTCTTCTTTCACGGCGAACTGCACTATCGTTTCTTTTGCCTTGGTAATCTTTCCGGTTTCTCCGTTATACGGATCGGAGCCTTCGAGAGGTCTCCACATCCCTTCGGCTTCCCACATTGAGAAAACCATGTCGTATCCGGGATAGATCTGGGTCATTGCGGAATTGACTTTTTCCGTAAGCTCTTTCACGTACTCTTTCGGAATCGCAACGGATATTTTGTAAATTTTTTCCATAAGACGGATGAAGGAATGTTAAAAAGAGAAGTAAAAGGTTTGGATGTCTTTCCGTGAGGAAAAAATCAGTTTACCGCCTTTTTGAAGAGGGGCAGAATTCCTACGATTGCAATCATGATGCTTCCGACAAGGCAGAGGTAAGCTCCGGCTCCCGTCTTCAGGGAAATAGAACCGAGAAGTCCGGTGATCGAACCGGTCTGGTCTCCGAACCAAACGATGAAGAGAACGGAGAACACAACCAGAAGGATGCATATGAGGATCTGGATGATACCCACAATCTTTCCGGTGTTGCCCTTAAAGATGCCGTCGGGGATGATTGCGAGGATCAGCGATATTACTGCGAATACGAGACAAATCATGGGGAACATGTTCTGAACCGCGTCGTAAGCATCAGTGCCCTCGGCAAAGACTTTTTTGTCGAAGAAATCCATCCCTGTATAGTTCGTTGTATCGGTGTTTCCGAGCAATGTCACATCTAGGGTTCCCCAGGCGAGGAAGAACGATATTATGACCAATATCGCACCTATGATGCCGAACAGCTGGAATACCGAGAACGACCCAACTTTCTTATCTACAAACGAAGTCATTTTTCTCACATGTGTTGATGTATCCAACACGATACTTAAAGTTCTGATGTCGATATAAATAGGTTGCTGAAAATAATAACCTAAATTCTTTTTTTGTTATCAATAAATGCTGTAAAAACGTCATTAATGTATATATTTATACATTAAACATTAAACGCTGTTAGCAGACTGCTGTGACAACATTTCGTCAATAATGGCCAATCTCTTATCCGCTTCGGCATTTGCTTTTTTGGCGGTTTTCTTCAGGAAAGAGGTGCTGAGAACCGTACCGATCATGGATACGAAAGGCACAAGGTAAACCATCCCCCCGACGATTCCGGCGACCTTTTTCAGCGCGGTTATGCTGTTGATTTTTTCTATAATATGGTTTTCGTGTTCGTCTGGAAGTTTTCCCATCAGGGATTTTGCCATGAGTTTCTGTCCGCCGTAGACGACTTCCATGCTCCACTGCACTTCGGTGAGAACGGGAGCGGGGGTACCCACGGGAACTGTGGTTCTGTTAAGAACGGCTTTTCTGAAGTCTTCGGCGGTGTTTCCTTCGAATTCCGTCCAGTTGTATCCGGACGTACAGCGGGAATGTGCGTCGCTTCCGGAAATCTGGGCCCATCTTCCCGGGTACCTTTCGGCTACGGTTTTTGCGAAGGCGTTGGAATACGGGTCCACATGCCCTCCGTTTATGACTTCGATTCCGTCTATGTCGACTTCGAACATCTTTTCCTGAAGTCCGCAGACATGGGTGCTGAACGGATGGGGGGCGATGGTGAGTCCGCCCTGGGACCTTACGATGTCGACGGTTTCTTCGGCGGTGAGTCCTTCCGGAACCCTTTCGTTAAGGAAAAGTCCTATGATTTCGCCGTCGGAGGTCATCACTTCTTCGCCTGCGATCACGTCGATGTCGTCGTATTTTTTGGCGTACTTCTGAGCGGCGAAAGCTCCGTAGGTTTCGTTGTGGTCGGTTATGCAGAGAACGTCCATTCCGTTTTTTCTGGCGTTGTCAACCTGTTTTTCCGGAGAAACGACCGATTCGGGAAACTTAAGCACTCCGAATCGGGCTATTCCCGAGTATATGGTATGGACGTGCGTATCTGCCCTTCCCATCTTGGACATAATGTCACTTTAACGGCGTCGATATATAATAATTATCTCAGAAATAACCATCGTTAACCCGATTCTAGGGAGGCGTACGGAGTTATAGCGGTAGTACCCGTTACGGGTGCATGGAATGGGTTCTGCTCGGAATTCCCGTGGGTATAGTTCTTCTTTACATAGGGTCCGAGCTGACGGTGGACGGAGCCAAGAAATTCGCGCTCCTGATGGGAATAACTCCCTTCGCGGCGGGACTCACCATAGTTGCAATCGGATCTTCCCTGCCGGAAGCTATAACATCTATAGTGAGCCGCGATAACCCGGAAATAATCATAGGGAATATCATAGGCAGCAATTCCGCCAACGCAGGGATTGCCATAGGTCTCGCGGCAGTCATAAGCCCCATAGCCTGTAAGTTCGCTGACATAAAATTCGAGATGGCTGCGATGATTGCGGCGGTGTTTTCCATTCTCATTCTTTCACTGAACGGAAGCCTGGGATACATCGACGGAATCATACTGCTGGCTATGCTGGTTTTATTCATAGCCGGAGTTTACAGATTCAAGTCGAAAAACGCCGCGGAAGATGCGGAGGAAGAGAAACCGTCCGGTTCTAAAATTCTGTCGATAGGTATGGCTGCCGCGGGAATCGTTCTTCTTTATTTCGGAGCGAAATGGTTTATAGGCGGAGCGGTGAGGCTTGCGGAAATATCAGGTCTGTCGGATCTTATAATCGGTCTGGTTCTCGTGGCGGTGGGGTCCGCCCTCCCGGAAATAAGCATATGCCTCATGGCGGCGTACCGCGGAGAGAACGAACTGGCGGTGAGCAACGTGGTCGGAAGCATTGTGTTCAACACGTTTTTCGCCCTGGGCATAGGAGCGCTTTTCGCAGATATCCCCATAGGAAAAACCACGCTTATATTCCACATCCCGGTGATGATATTCCTGGCATCCGCCGTATTTTTCTTCGTGTACAGGAAAAATGCCGTGGGAAGGAAAGCGGGAGCCGTTCTCTTTTCAGCTTACGCCGTATATCTGGCACTTATGTTTTTCTTCCCGGAACTGACGTCGGGAATACTGTGATCAGGCGTAGTAGTATTCTCCGCTGGCTTTCTGCTCCCTGTCCAGCCTCGAAGACGGTTTGTTGATTCTGGGTCTGTGGCTTTCCGCGTCTCTTCTGAAGGTTATGTCCACGGCGGAAAGGAACTTGTTCATTCCGTCCCTCATGTCGAAAGGACCCTCTCCAATGCCGTGTTTTCCGGGTTCGCCTCCGAAAACCATCATGGAATCCGAAACCATGTCCAGGAAGTAGATGTCGTGGTCCACGATCATTCCGCTGCGTCCGGTCTTTTCCATCATTCTCCTTATGGTTTTGGCGGCGTTCATTCTCTGGTTGGAATCGAGATACGCGGAAGGTTCGTCGAAAAGATAGATGTCCGCATCTTCCAGAAGGCATACTGCGATGGCGACCCTCTGAAGTTCTCCTCCGGAGAGGTTCGGCACTTTCTTGTCCATCAGATATTTGATGCTGAGGGGTTCGATAACCTCGCTTTCGAAAAAGCCCGAAGACGCCTTTTCGTAATCCTTGTGGAACAGCAGGTCCCTCACCGTGCCGTCGAAATCTCCCGTGATGTACTGGGGTTTGTAGGAAACTTTCACCTTTCCGTCCAGTTTTCCGCTGTCGGGAGCGATATCTCCGGCGAGTATTTTCACGAATGTCGTTTTTCCCGTGGCGTTCGGACCGACGACACCCACGGATTCTCCGATTTTTATCGAACCGCCGGTCACGTCCAGGGAAAACTCTCCGAAATCTTTCTCGATGTCTTCGAACGAGAGCAGATCGAGAGCAACCCAGTCGGCTCTGGGAGGTGCGTCGGTGAATTCGATTGGACGGTCCCGGAATCTTATGTTCTCTTCCGGCAGGTATCCGTCGAGATAAACGTTGATTGCGGTCCTCACCTGTCTGGCCAAGGTGAACACTCCGTATGCTCCTTCGGAACCGTAAACAACGTTCACAACGTCGGCAAGGAAATCGAGAATAGCCAGGTCGTGTTCTATGACGACGACCTGTTTGTCCGCGCTCAGGTCCTTTATTATGCGGGCCATTTTCACTCTCTGGTATATGTCCAGATAAGACGTGGGTTCGTCGAAGAAGTACACATCGGCGTCTTTCATTACCGTGGCGGCCATGGCGACCCTCTGCAGTTCTCCTCCGGACAGTTTTTTGATGTCCCGGTCCAGAAGTTTGTCCAGTTCGAACATTTCCGCGGCTTCTTCGAGAGAAAGACGTCCGCTCACTCCCGAAAGAAGATTTCTCACGGGGCCGGAAGCGGCTTTGGGTATCAGGTCCACGTACTGGGGTTTGATTGCGGTGCGGACCCTTCCCTCGTAAACTTCGGTAAGATATGTTTTGAGTTCGGTTCCGTCGTAATGTGCCAGCACCTCTTCTTTAGTGGGGGGATCATCATACCTTCCCAGGTTGGGAATCATCTCTCCGGACAGTATCTTTATCGCCGTCGTTTTCCCGATTCCGTTGGGTCCGAGTATTCCCGTGACGGCGCCCCTTTTGGGAACGGGCAGACGGTAAAGTCTGAATGCGTTTTCTCCGTATCTGTGAACGATTTCGTTTTTCAGTTCGTCCGCCAGGCCGATTATCTTTATTGCGTCGAACTGGCACTTGTTGACGCAGATTCCGCATCCCTGGCACAGCGATTCCGAAATAATCGGTTTTCCTTTTTCTCCGAAAACTATGCATTCGACACCGGTTCTGACCAAGGGGCAGAACTTGGCGCATTCTTTGTTACATTTTCTGTTTTGGCACCTGTCCTGAAGGACCGCCGCGATTCGCATGAACGCCCTTAGACCCAATTGGGATATAACTTTAAGGGAAGGTATCCGGCGTATTACGTTCCCGCCGGGACACACGGGTTACCTGCCTCTTTTCGCAGAGACTCGGAAAACCTGATATGCAACCTGTCAGAATCACCATCATGGCGGATGGGGACGAAAGGACCGTCGGAGTGAAGATGCTCACCGGCGATTACAAAAAAGCGACGCGGTATCTTGCGGTACCGATTACCGTCGCTTTGGCCATCCAGCAGATCAACGTTATCGTGGATACTTTCTGGGTTGCGGGGCTGGGGGCCGGCCCCATGGCGGCCATCAGTATCGTTTACCCCCTGTTTGCGATGATTATGGGTATCGGGAGCGGTCTGGGAATCGGAGCTTCTTCCGCCATAGCCCGGAGCATAGGCAGAGGCGACCGCCGCGGAGCCGAAGTAAAAGCCGGACAGGCGTTTCTTCTCTCGGCTCTGGTTTCCGTGGTACTCACTCCGATTTTATTGGTAATCATGAGTCCCGCGGTCCGCCTCCTGGGAGGGGAACCGGTACACGATCTCTGCACGGCGTATGCATTCCCCCTTTATCTTTCCGCATTCGTCATTATTCTGAACGGAATCGTTACGGGAATAATCAGAGGAGAAGGGGACGGAAAACGTTCGATGTACATACAGGTGATTTCCGCCGCCGTCAACATAATTGCGGACCCGATTCTGATTTACGGTTTGGATATGGGCGTTGCGGGAGCGGCGTGGGCGACGGTCATTGCCTTCGCGTCTTCCATATTGGTGGCGCTGTATTGGTATTTCGTTAAGAAAGACATGTATCTGAAAATCCGCAGGTCCGATTTCAGATACAGCAAAAAGGAAATGAAAAGCGTTCTGAGAGTAGGTTTCCCCGAAGCCACCGAGCTTTCCGTAATGAACTTCTTCAACATATTCTTGAACTACATGGTTATCGTGGTTGCGGGAACGGTGGGAGTCGCTCTTTATTCGACTTCGTGGAGAATCATCTATCTTCTGATAATCCCGGCCCAGGCCGTGGGTGGAGCCATGGTTTCGGTATGCGCCGCCCAGATGGGCGCGGGGAGAGTTTCCGACGTAAGAAAAACCTTCGGATACGGGATCATGAGATCCGTTCAGATTCTTTTGCTGCTCTCGGTATTGATGTTCGTAATCGCCGACCCGGTTTCTTCCCTGTTCACCTACGAAGAGGGTCTTGCCGGACAAAGGGCGAAACTCGCCAGGATGATCCGTATATTCTGTTTCTTCGTTCCCCCCATGACTTTGGTTTACATCGGGTCTTCCCTGCTTCAGGCTCTCGAAAAAGCGGGTATCGCATTCGTTTCTTCTCTGCTTCGCAACTTATTGCTGGTTTTCCTTTTCGCACTTATGACCTACACGATAGCAACTCCCGATTCTCTGTGGTTCATACTCATTGTCGGAGAATACATCGGAGGGGCCATGATGCTGGGTCTGGCACTGTGGAAACTCAAAGAGTACGAAAGAAAAGAGAATATTTCGGGAACCTTATAACGTATATCTGCGATAACCTTTCATGATGCGGAAGACGGGGGGTTCGGAAAATCTTCTCGGGGACCCCCGAAAAGCCGTAATCGGAATGGCCGTTCCGATAGCGCTTGCCCTCCTCATCCAGTATATCAACAGTTTTGCGGATATGTTCTGGGTCTCCGGTCTCGGAGCGGATTCCCTTGCGGCGGTGAGTGTCATCACTCCGATATATTCCGTCATAGTGAGCATAGGCACGGGAATCGGAATCGGTGCGTCTTACGCAATAGCCAAAAGGATAGGGGAAGGGAATCTTTCCGGAGCCTCTTCGGCTTCCGGACAGGCTATCGTAATCACTCTGATGTCAAGCGTTCCCGTTTTGATAATTCTCCTGGTTTCCGCTGTGCCGCTGATGGAGTACATGGGTGCCTCCGGAATAATGGACCTATGTTTGTCTTACGCGTATCCTGTGATTCTCTCCTCCCCTCTGCTGATGATAGGGGGAACTCTGTCCGGATGTTTCAGAGGAGAAGGCGCCGCCGAAAGGTCCACGGCGATACTGGCATTCGCCTCGGTTTCCAATATAATTCTGGATCCGATTCTTATCTACGGTCTTGACCTGGGAATCGTCGGAGCAGCTTACGCCACGGTTATTTCTTCCGCCGTATCTCTCATTCCCGCGTTATACTGGCACAGGATAAAGAAAGACGTTCTCGTACCCGTGTCGCTGAAAGATTTCAGACCTGCGAAGGAAGAACTCAAAGCGGTGTCCGAAGTGGGTATTCCCCAGACGGCGGAACTGATAATCATGAGTTTCATGTCCGTTTTCTTCATCCGTTCCATATCTTCCGCCGGAGGGACGGATTTGGTTGCCGTCTTCGAAATCGGGTGGAGGATGGACATGATACTGATGGTTCCCGCCCAGGCTGTGGGTTCTGCGCTTGTCCCCATACTTTCGGCGGCTTTCGGAATGGGAAACGCGGAAAGAGTGAAAACGGCGTTCGGTTATGCCATGAAAATTTCGATAACCGTTATGCTGGCACTCATGCTGATATCCATGATAGCGGCGCCTCTGAACGCCTGGGTCATGACGTTGTCGGAAACGTCTGCCAGACTGCGTCCGAACATTACGGATATGCTCAGAGTAAGTGCGCTCATGTTCCCGGCGTTCGCAATCATATTTTCTTCTTCCGCGCTGCTTCAGTCCATGGGCAGAGGGGACGTGTCTATGGTCATGACGCTTTCCAGAAACGCCGTCATTGCGGCCGTTTACGCATACCTTTCATCGTACGCCGTGGCGTCGTATATGTGGTGGGGGATGACCGTTACCGAAATAGCGTTCGGGCTGCTTACCCTCCTGGTAGCGTACCTGTTTTCGTTGCGGGCACTGCGCAGAGCGGAAGTTTCGAAACAAAGTTAATATAGGTGTGTTGCTGAAAGTGACCGGCATGGCGGAGGGAAAAACGGAAGGAGTCGAGAAGCTCCTCGGGGATCCGAAAAAAGCGATAATAATGATGATGTTTCCCATCGTCGTGGCAATGGTTTTCCAGAGCCTGAACAGCGTGATCAACTCTGTCTGGGTTACCGGAATAGGACCTAACGCTCTCGCCGCCGTCGGTATCGTTTTTCCCCTGTTTTTCATCATTATTTCGATAGGAAACGGAATAGGAATCGGAGCGTCGCAGACCATATCCATGCGCATAGGCATGGGTGACCGGGAAGGCGCGAACCGGGCCGCAGCCCAGGCGATAGTCCTGACGTTTGTCGCCAGCGCCGTACTTTCTCTGATTATAGGGGCTTTCGCCCGTCCGCTGCTTTCGGTTATGGGCGGGGGATCCGTCATCGAAGACTGCATTCAGTACGCCATGCCTATTCTGGCATTTTCTCCGGTTCTGATGCTGAGCGCTCTCTGTTCCAACCTTCTCAGGTCCGAAGGTGCCGCGAAAAGATCCATGGTGATTCAGGTTCTCGGCGCTCTGATAAATCTGGCTATAGACCCCTTCATAATATACGGCGCCGGAGACACGCTTTTCGGATACACCATGCCGTTCGGCCTCGGATGGGGAATCGCGGGAGCGGCGGTCGGAATAGTCATATCCATGGGAATCGGAGGACTCGTTGCCGTCTACTGGTTTAAAGTCAAGAAAGACACCTATCTGGACATAACCCTCAGAAAATTCAGTTTCGACAGGAAAACGGTCGGACAGATTCTCAGAGTGGGCGTCCCGGCAAGCGTGGAGATGATGATGGTTTCCGTCGTCATGATTCTCATGAACGTTCTGCTGGAAGGCGTGGGAGGAAGCGACGCCGTCGCCATGTATTCCAGCAGCTGGAGAATCCTGAACATTGCGATGATTCCCCTTATGGCCGGCGGCGGAGCCATGGTTCCCGTGTGTGCGGCGGCGTACGGGGAGAAACGTTTCAACAAGGTTAAAGAAGCTTACAGGTATACTCTGAAACTGGTTTTCTTCCTGATGCTGGCACTGAGTATAATCATGGCACTCACCGCAAATCAGATAGCCACCATATTCTCGTACACAGAATCCACGTACCATCTCCGTTCGGGTATAGCCCTGATTCTCTACGTGGGCTGTGTTTTCCTGCCTTTCGCAAGCTGGGGCGCCACGGCTTCCGCGCTTTTCCAGTCTCTGGGTATGGGGACGAATTCTCTCGTCTGTACGATGGTGAGATATCTCGTGCAGCTTCCGGTCTGTGCGCTCCTTGCGGGGATGGGCGACATAGATCTGGTATGGTGGGGAGTGGCAATAGGTCAGATTACGGGTTCGGTGGTTGCCGGTATCTGGGGAGAAAGCGTTCTCGCGAAGCTTATGAAAGTGTCCGATAAATACCGACCGCCCGAAGAGAATTCCGTTTGATCGGGCTGTCCGGTTATTTATATAAGCCATCGATATCGGTAAGGCGTATTATGTCGAAAATCTGCATCAACATCGCATGGCCCTATGCGAACGGAAAAATCCATTTGGGGCACGTGGCGGGATCGCTTCTTCCTCCGGATATTTTCAGCAGATACAACCGTCTGCTCGGAAACGAAGTTCTCATGGTGGGAGGTTCGGACCAGCACGGAACACCCATTACCGTTACCGCGGAGAAGGAGAAAACGACACCCGAAACCGTGGCCGAAAGGTACCACGCAATAAACAAGAAAGCAATCGAAGACCTGGGCATAGAATACTCGCTTTACAACAAAACCTACTGCAAAACCCACTATGACGTTGTGCAGGACTTTTTCACGGATCTGCTGGACAAGGGCTATCTTTACACCAAAGAGACGGACCAGTACTTCTGCTCCGACTGCGGAAGATTCCTTCCCGACCGTTACGTGGAAGGCGTCTGTCCCGTATGCGGCGCCACCGGAGTGCGCAGCGACCAGTGCGACAGCTGCGGAACCACTTTCGAACCTGGAGAACTGAAGGAACCCCACTGCATACAGTGCGGCAGCGTACCCGAAGTAAAGCCTACCGAACACTACTTCCTGAAGCTGAGCGCATTCAGGGAGAAACTTCTGGATTTCGTATCTGATAAAGACTACTGGAGACCCAACGTCAGAACCTTCACAGAAAACTGGCTGAAAGAGGGACTGAACGACAGAGCCATCACGAGAGACATGTCCTGGGGCGTTCCCGTCCCGGTGAAAGGGTGGGAAGGCAAAGTCATCTACGTATGGTTCGACGCCGTGATAGGATACCTCAGCGCATCCATAGAATATTCCAAAATAATCGGAAAACCCGATTACTGGAAAGAATTCTGGCAGGATCCCGAAGTGAAACATTACTATTTCATCGGAAAGGACAACATTCCGTTCCACTCCATCATCTGGCCCGCCATGCTCATGGGAAGGGGAAATCTGAACCTTCCCTACGACATTCCCGCCAACGAGTACCTCATGTTCGGCGGAGGAAAACTCTCCAAAAGCAGGGGAGGGGCCATCGACGTTCCCAGCGTTCTGAAAAAGTACGATGCCGACGTCGTGAGGTATTATCTTTCGGCGAACATGCCGGACACCCACGATGCGGAGTTCTCCTGGGACGATTTCAGGATCAAGATAAACAACGAACTGGTTTCCGATCTGGGAAATTATTACCACAGATGTCTGAGCTTCACCCAGAAGAATTTCGGCTCGATACCTCAGGCGGACGGCTTCCCGAAGGAAGTCGAAGACGAAATCGACAGAACGTTCGCGGAATATTCCGAACACCTGTCCCGCTGCGATTTCAAGAAAGCTCTCAGGACGGTCATGTCCCTTTCTTATTTCGGCAACAGGTATTTTGATTCCCTCAAACCCTGGGCGCTGATAAAAACTGACAAAAAGGCATGCGGAGAGGCGATGAACGCCAATCTGCGCATCGTCAAAGCTCTCGCAGTTATGGCGTGGCCGTTCATGCCGAAATCGTCCGAAAAAATCTGGGGATACCTGGGTCTTAAGGGAACCGTAGAGGAATGCGGCTACGCCGGAATGAAAGACCCGCTTCCCGCGGGAACTCCCATGCCCGTCCCCGTACCCGTCTATTCCAAGGTGGAATTCGAAGAAAAGGAAAAGGAGAAAAAGAAGGAAGAGAAAAAGCCCGAAATAACCGGACCGTTCGCCGCCTTCAGAAAACTGGACATCAGGGCGGGAACCGTACTGTCCGTTCAGAATCATCCGGACGCCGACAAGCTGTATCTTCTCAAAGTGAGCGTGGGAGAAGAATCTCCCAGACAAATCGTTGCAGGTCTGAAAGCCTATTACACAGAGGAACAGATGCTCAACCGCAGGGTTCTGGTACTGTGCAATCTCAAGCCCGCGAAGATCCGCGGCGTGATGTCCCAGGGCATGATGCTCGCCGCCGACGACGAAGATACGGGCGGAAGTTCCGTTCTTCTTCTGACGCCTTCGGCGGACGTTCCCGACGGGACCAAATTCTCGTCCGGAAAGGAGAATTCTTCCGAAACCGTCGACTTCAAAGAGTTCCAGAAAGCAGTGATAAAAGTCTCTTCGATTAAGGACGGGGTGTTCGCCGCCGGCTCCCGCAAAGTGAAATTCGAAGGAAACGCCGTCGCCGCGGCGGTTATCGACGGGGAAGAAACTCTCGTTTTGGACAACGGAGACGGAGTGTACGCAACCGTCGACGGAAAGATAACGGACGGTGCCGGAGTAAGATGAAGGCAGACCTGCACATCCACTCTTCGTTTTCCAACGACGGAAGAGTCAGTCCCGAGGAAATCGTGGACGTGGCTCTGGAGAGGGGAATGGGCTGCATTGCCATAACGGACCACAATCATTTCGAAGCTTACGATACGATCAAAGACGACGGGAGAATAATCGTGATTCCCGGGGAAGAGGTGTCTTCCAAAGAGGGACACATTCTTGCTTACGGGATAGATTCCCACATACCCAGAGGTCTTTCCGTTCAGGACACCATAGATGCCATACACGACGCGGGAGGATACGCTTTCGCTGCCCATCCGTACAGATGGTGGTCCGGACTGGGGGAAGAGACGGTTCTGAAATATCCCTTCGACGGGCTGGAAGCCGCCAATTCGAGATCTTACGGCAAGGACAACAAAAAATCCGCGGAACTTGCCGAGAGGGTGGGGAAACCCGTATCCGCCGGGAGCGACGCACACACCAAAAGGCACATCGGATACAGCTATGTGGAACTTTCCGATTCGGTGAAAACCTGGCAGGACGCGGTGGCGGAAATCATGTCTGGACCGCTTCCCTACACGGGTTCGAACCGCCACTTCAAAAGCACTATGCGTTACGGAATAAAGTCCATAGGGCTCTGGATATCCAGAGGCTTCAAAAAAATGTAAAACCGGCGGGATTTCCCGCCGTAATTGTTTTTATCTCATCAGACCGACGGATCTGAGTTCGGCGGCAATCTTATCAACGGCGCGCTCCACGTCCGGAGGGACTTTGGCACCGGTGCAGACCATCTTTCCGCTGCTGAACAGAAGCACCACGACCTTGGGGTCGTCGAGTCTGTAAACCAGTCCGGGGAACTGTTCGGGTTCGTATTCGACTTTCTCGAGACCCAGAGTAATCGCCACGGTGTTCAGGTTGATTTCCTGACCCAGATCGGAAGAGGCGACAATGTTCTGAACTTCGATTTTGGGAGTTATGTCTATGAAAATACCCGCTTTTTCGATGTCTTTGGCGACTTTGGTTACCGCTCTTACGACGTCGTCGTAGCACTTGGCGCCGGTGCAGACGACCTTTCCGCTTCTGAAAAGAAGAGTGGCGGTTTTGGGTTCTTTAAGCCTGTAAACCAGTCCGGGAAACTGCTGGGGGTTGTACTCCGCGCCCTCGAGAGCGTCTTCGATGGCGTTGAGGTCGAGTTCCTGCCCCAGGTAGCTGGAAGCTACGACATTTTCTATTTTCATCTTTGCCAAAAAAAATCACCTTATATATGCTATTTAAACTCTATTTATATAAGTTTTGCCCGAAGAAAAGTAAGGCTCATTTCAGGTCTTTCACGTATATGATGTGCCAGCCGAACTCCGTCTTCACCGGACCGACGACGGAACCTTTCTTAGACGAAAATACGGCGTCTTCGAATTCCTTCACCATCTGTCCCTTGGAGAACCATCCCAAATCTCCGCCCTTGTTTTTCGAAGGACACTTGGAGAAGCGTTTCGCGAGTGCGGCGAATTCTTCTCCTTTCTCCAGGCGTTCCATGATTTTCCGGGCATCGTTTTCGGAACCCACCAGGATGTGGGCCGCGTTAGCTTTTGCTGCCATGAACGGTCATAGTCGGGCAGGTATAATATCCTCGGCTTTTAAAAGATTGATTTTGGGGTCGGGAGGGAGAATTGAACTCCCGTATGCGGATCTGCAGTCCGCCACATAGCCACTGTGTTACCCCGACAGCCATTCCGCCATCGTTTGGCCGTATTAAATAATTTCTACAGCCCGGGATAACGGTTATAGCAGGGAATCATGGTTACCGTTTCATGCACTGCAAGGACATTTCGGTCATGGAAGCCGATTTCCCCCTTACCGAAGAGGGAATACGCAAGGGGCTGACGGGCCACATGTCCTACGTGCGGGCAAAGTATACCGTAATGTCCAAAGACGGAAAATACGCGGTGGCCGAACTGATCAAGGACGACGGAGAGGGGCTCTTCAGAAAAATAAATTCCGTGAAGATTATTTCCCTTCCGGAGGACACGGTTTTCGTGGACATGCCCGAAATGGATGTTCTGAACACGCCGGAAAGGGCCGAACTTCAGAAAAAATATCCTGGAAAAACCGTCGTCGTGAGAGGGATGTTTTCCCACATCAGTTTCGTGCACGATCTGGAATACAAAACACTGAGAATCGTCGACAGCGTCCCTCCGTACCCGTCGAAAATGGACATGCTCGTAAGAAGGGCGTTCGAATCCGGTTACGTAGATATTCCCCTGGTTACGGAAACTTTCAATGCGGACATGTCTGAAAGAATAAAAGACGTCAAAACCGAGGGAGTGATGTTTCCCTGCAGGGTTTCCGGTCTGAAATCCGATAAGCCTTACTATTTCCTCGACGAAAGTCCGGAACTGAAACACGACGTTACACTTATAGGATGCGAAACTTCCCTCAGAATCTTCAGGGAACTTTACGGAAAAGACGTTCCCCTGATAAACGCCTGTCCGAGAGATCTGTGTCCCAGGGACGGCGTGAAGACCATAGCCAGATGCTGCAGGATAAGAAACGGGCACATTCTGGACGGGGACACGGTTTTGGTTCCCTGGGGAGCAACGGTTCCGGAAGTTGCCGAAGCCATAAACGCTCTGTTCGGCTGATCAGAACCTTTTCCTTCCTTCCGCGAAGGCGCGGTATCCTTCTTCGGTTTTTCCGATTTTGCAGAGAAGTTCTCCCAGCATGTACCACCCGTCCGGGTCGTCGGGATGCACCTTGAGAAAAATTTCCAGATGTCTTATTGCGTCTTCGGTTCTCCCTTCGCCGTCCATCTTCTTTGCGGCGGCGCGTCCGGAAGACTCTTCGTCGAGAATCTGGCACATCTCCCTTATCGCCGCGGACATGAGTACTTTCCATGAATCTTCGGAGAGCCACGGATACCTGTCCATGATTCTCTTTTTGAAAACTTCCGTCTTTTCCGGGATGGGCTCGCAGGTTCCCTTCCTGAAAATATTTCTGGGAACGTTCACGGCAAGCTTTCCGTGGTGTATTTCGAAGTGGCCTTCGGGTACGGCCAAAGAATCACCTCAGACTTACGGAACGTCCGCACTCGTCTCTCTTTCTTTTTCCGAAATCCTTCAGGGATTCCAGCTGTTCCGAACCGAATACGGGGCCGTCCATGCAGACTCTCTGTCCGTCCATGACGCAGCTTCCGCAGACCCCCGCGCCGCACTTCATGTAGCGTTCGAGGGAAAGTCTGCATTCGATGCCGTTTTCTTTGCAGGCGAGATAGAGATAGTAAAGCATGATTTCGGGGCCGCACCCTATTACCAGGTCGTAATTTCCCGAGGCCATTTTTTCCTTTGCCAGCTGAACCGCGTTTCCGTGGAATCCTTCGGAACCGTCGTCGGTGGAGATCCAGACGTTTTCGGAATATTTTTTCATCTCGTCGTAAAGAATGATTTCGTCTTTGTTTCTGGCACCTATCACCGCGTCGCATCCCGTTTCTTTCACGGCAGGGAGAACGGACGCCGTTCCGACCCCTCCCATTACCGCAAGAATCTTTTTGTTTCTGCCGAGCCCGTACCCGTTTCCGTAGGGGCCCCTGACCCTCAGATAATCCCCTACGTTTGTTTTGTGGAGGGCCGCGGTGGCTTCCCCTATGTTTTTCACCGTTATGCTTTTCGTACTTCCGGTGCCCGACAAAGACATGGGTATTTCGTCGATCCCGGGAATCCACACCATTACGAACTGACCGGGAGACGCGGGAACGTCCCAGACGAATTCCAGAGTGCACGTGTCTTTGCTCTCTTTTCTTTTGCCGGTTATTCTGACGGTTTCAGGCATGTGCGGCACCTACCATTTCTTCCAGAGAGCCGTAGCCCTGTTCTTCCGCGAAAAGTTCCAGTCCCTTGTTTATTTCGGAGAAAACTTCCGGGCCCTTCGTTCCCACGGCGCTTCCTATCTGGAACGCGCAGGCGCCCGCCATCATGTATTCGGCGGCATCTCTCCAGTGGGATATTCCGCCCACTCCCACTACAGGTATGCTCAGGGCGGTTCTCAGGTCGTATACCGCACGCACTCCCACAGGCTTCACGGCGGGACCGGAAAGTCCTCCGAATCTGTTGCTGAGTACGGGTCTTTTCAGTTCCGGGGATATGACCATGGCTTTCAGCGTGTTTATGGCGACGACGGCATCCGCTCCCCCGTTCTCGGCGGCTCTGCCCAAATCCGCAACCGAAGACGTGTTGGGAGTGAGTTTTGCCCATACGGGTATTTTCACCGCACCGCACACGGCGGACACTATCTTTTCGATGTTTTTGGGGTCGGAACCTATCTCGGCTCCGTATCCCGCTGCGTGGGGGCAGGAAAGATTCAGTTCCACGGCGGAAGCCTTCATGTCTTCCATTTTTCCCGCCAGGAAAGCAAATTCTTCTGCATTTGAGCCGAATACCGAACCGATAATCGGACCGGCGCGGACGGCAATCTCCATCTCTTCCGCAAACTCTTCGATACCGGGATTGGGAAGTCCCATGGCGTTTACGAAACCCCCCGCGACTTCCGTGAAAGTCGGGTTTCCGTGACCCTTTCTCGGAACCGAACCTATGGATTTAGTCACCACTGCTCCCGCGCCGGATTCGATCATGCGGACCATGGATTCTCCGGTTTCGTCCATGATTCCGGACGCGACCATGCCGGGATGTTCCAGCTTCAGTTTTCCAACGGAAACGGATAATCTGCCCATTGCGGCAGTTATGCAGGTTTTGATTATAATCTCTTGCGATTTCCTTACGAGGGGGATAATGCCCGTTCGCGTATGCGCAACCGTAAAAAACGGGAAGGATATAGACGGTCATGGACATGAGAAAGCTGAGGGAGGATTTTCCCACTCTGCGCAGAAGCGACGATGTTTATCTGGACAGCGCCTGCCAATCCCTCAGACCGGATTCGGTGATTAAAGCCATAACCGACTACTATACGGAATATCCCTCCTGCGGAGACCGCAGCGTCCACTCCATGGGTTCCAGAGTGTCGCTTATGGAAGACAACACAAGGGAATCCCTTTCGAAACTGTTCGGTACGGACAACCCCGACTGTTACGTTTTTACGAAAAACACCACCGAAGCCCTGAACACCGTGGCGTTCGGACTGGGACTCGAAAGCGGGGATACAGTGGTCACGACGGATTCCGAACACAACTCGAATCACGTCCCCTGGCTCGTTCTCTCTAAAGAAAAAGGCATCCGCCGCCGTTACGTCAGAACGGATGCGGATGGCGAATTCGACATGGAGTCTTTCAAAGACTGTTTGGACGGAACCGTCAAAGCCGTATCCGTTCACCATTCCAGCAACGTAACCGGATGTACGATGCCGGTCCGCGAAATCTGTGAAATGGCTCATGACATAGGTGCCAAAGTCGTCATAGACGGTGCGCAGGCCGCACCCCACATGAAAGTGGACCTGGAAAAAATCGATCCGGATTTCTACTGTTTTTCCATGCACAAAATGCTGGGTCCTTCGGGAATGGGCATAATGTACGGAAAATACGAAGAACTGGAGAAACTCAGGCCTCTGACCTTCGGAGGCGGAACCGTGGGAAGGGTGACTTACGAAAACGTCACATTCGCGTCCCCTCCCGCGAAATTCGAGTCGGGACTTCAGAATTACTCGGGAATAGCGGGAACCGGCGCCGCCGTGGAATATCTGAGAAAAGTCGGTATGGAAAACGTGGAAGAGCAGGACAGAAAGCTCATGAGAGCCATCGTTTCGGAAACCAAGGACATCGAGGGTCTGGAAATCGTAGGCCCCGAAGACCCGGACAGAAGGGGAAGCGTGTTTTCCTTCAACATCAAAGGACTCACGCCCCACGACATCGCTCTGACGCTGGATTACATGCACGTGATGATACGCTCGGGAATGCACTGCGCCCACCCCTATTTCGAAGGAAAACATACCGCCGGCAGCGCAAGGGCTTCCGTTTATCTGTACAACGACAAAGAAGACGTAAAGCGTTTCGCGGAAGCGCTGAGAACGGTTGCGGACAACTATTCCGTCTGATTACACGGCGGCAAGGCCGTCCGCGGTGCGTTTAAGCGTGACCGTATCGCCGTAACCGATCGTAATGTCCGAGCATTCGCATTCGGTAATCGAACGGTACTCTCCCTTTCCGCTCGTTAAGATGACGAAGTGGCCGTCCGCATACAGACTGCAGTCCGATCCCGGAAGGATTTCCCAGCCCCTCAGCGTAAGGGTTTCCGCCTCCGAGTAATAAAAAGTGTCGAGAAGACCGGCCAGGGAATCCGTTTCTCCGGCCATGGCACCGTCTTCTTTTTCGGCGTAGATTCCCGTCAGGGGAGCCGCAACCGCCCCCAGGAGCAGGACTCCGCAGATGCAGAGTGCCACTCTGGAAAGTGTGAAGTCAAGCAATTACGGTCACCTTAACCCCGCATTCCTTCGGACTTTCCACGTATTCGAAACAGAGTTTCAGCGTTCCCGTCAGGATCATGTGGGAACAGAATTTCACCGGAGGCCGTTCCATCACTGTGCATCCAACTTCCTCGTTCCCGCTGAACATCTTTATTCTGTAGGCGTCGGAACCGTCTCCGCCGATCTCCAGCATGCAGTTTCCCGCAATCCGGACATCTGCCGTGTAAACGCTTCCGGTTCCCCCGTAGTACGCCTTTTCCGCCGTCGCGGACATTATGTCCGCCTGTTCTCTGAGTCCGGCGGCGTCCGATTCTTTTTCGAGGTGTCCCGCCGCCCCCATCATTATCGGGACGGCGACGGCGAGAATCAGGAAAGCCGTCGCAAGCCTCACGGGCATGCCGATGACGCCTTTCCTGTTCATCCTCATCCTATCACCGCAATCCTTGCTGTGTTGTTCTCTCCGAAATCCGGATGGGAGACGTTCACGGTTACGAATCCGATGTCTCCTTTCATGGTTATGCGGAGTCCGTTGAACGATATCTTTCCGTCGGAATCGGTGTGTCCGTGTGCGGTTTTTCCGTAAACGTCGGTTACTCCGAGTCCGGTGAGGACGACGGTTGCGCCTTCGATGGGGTTTCCGTCCTGATCCGTGACTCTGATGT
>JBMNQN010000010.1:0-30350 GCA_050944155.1 Candidatus Methanomethylophilaceae archaeon
GGAATTCCTGAAAATGGGCGCGGAAGCAGGGTCTCCCGATGCCGCGCTCACTCTGGGCAACATGCTTCAGGCGGGTTACGTCTGCGGCAAAAATTACAGGGTGTGCGACCCGGATGCGGCTTTCAAGCTCTTCGGCATCGCGGCCGAAGGCGGACTTGCCGCGGGATTTTACAGAATGGGTCTGATGTACAGGGACGGTCTGAGCGTGCCTCAGGACGCCGCCAAAGCCCTGGAACTTTTTATCAAAGCGTCCGAGAAAGGTTTCGATCCCGCGTCTCTGGCTCTTTACTACATGTACAGAGAAGGGGACGGAACCGAACCCGATTCCGAAAGGGCCACCCTTTATCTCAGGATGGCAGCCGAAGCGGGAAACGAAGAAGCGATAAACAGGCTGGAAGAGAATCCGGAATAAAAGAAAAACAGAGACGGGCGATGGATGGTAGATGGGATGGGAGCCCGCCTCTGGGATGAGACAGCTGCATTGGGGATGCGCTGTTTTTGTCTCTGTTACTAACAGCAACGATTGAGTATATAAGGCAAATCGGGGGGTCACCGAAAGTGACCGAAAGTGAAAATTCCCGTTTCCGTGCGGTTTTTTCCGTACGGAATCACTTGGATTTATGGCGCACGCGTACGGCCATGCCCCGGTCGGACTGAACCATCTCCCGTCCGCACATTTCCGCCACCCCAACTCCGGCGACCTTTCCGTTTCTCATGATTACGGCTTCGTCTCCGATTCTGATATCCGGATCCGCATCCTCGACTCCGACGGCGAAGAGATTTCCTTTAAGTTCGAAATCCGTCATAGTGACAGCGGAAACTCCCGCATCCGCAAGAATTTCCGCACCTTCCAACGTGAGCGAAATCATGCCTCTTTCGGGGGTCAGCATTCCCAGCTGGGTCTTTTCGGATCTGTCTGAGGGATTTTCTCTTATGATTTTCCAATAGGGGTATTTTCCGGTAACGTAAGTGTTACCGTCCATGATTGCGGACGCGATGCTTTTTCCGAACTGGAACTTAAGCACGGAACAGACGGTCTCCCTGCGGTCAACCATGTATCCGGGATTGTCCATGCCTTCGGCCGCGTTTCTGAGAGCGGCGTCCAGACGTTCCAGCGATTCTCCGGACACCGGGTCTCCGTTTACGACGGTGAATTCCATTTCGGCCAAGTCGCTTATCATGCCGTAATCCGGAAAGTGGCACACGACTCTGTCGTATTTCTGGGACAGAAGTTCCTTCAGCATCGAACGTATCATTTCTTTTTCGTAACAGTTCCATTCCCCGGTGACCGGAACGTCGTAAGAGTTGGCGGGATAGAATACGTCCAATTCCCTGGGAACAAGACCCAGAGGCGAAGTTAAAATGACTTCATGCACGAGAACGTCGTGGTCTCCCGTGTGTACGGCAGAAGAAAAAGCCCTGTGCGATTTTGACGTGTGATAAGGTTTGACGGCCGAGCAGGGCAGCAGCAGAAGAATTCTTTTGTGTTCGGGTTTTTCGTAGCGTTCGGATATCCTTCTGCGGTAGCGTTCGTTATCGGGCCTGCGTAAAGACTGGACTGTGTTGCATGAGAACGCGGAACCCGTAAGCGGGAAAGCTTCTTCCTGATACGCATAACCCAGATCGTCGAAAAGTCTCAGGAGGGCAACCGACCTCGGCGAGGAAACCGATCTCTGATCCGCCAGTTCTCTTAAACGTCCGGCGGCTATAAACGCGGAAGTTTTGACGCATTCGTCCTCCAGTGCGGCGCAGTTTCCTTTGGAGGAATCTTCCCCCGTTTCGGCTTCGCCTTCGGGAAACATTCTGATGCCCATCATTCCCGCGGAAAGGGGAAGAGTCTCGTCGAACAGGTCGACTCCCATGTAAGACAGAAGTGCCAGCGTGGAAGGTTCGGCTATGCCCGAGAAGTAAAGAAGGCGTCCGAATCCCGCCGCTTCCCTTATTTCCGTTACGGCTTCGATGAGTTTTCTGGGATTTTTTCTGAGTTCGAAAGCGTTGGAAACCGCAACGACTCCGCATTCATCCGGTATCTTCTGCCCATTGTACGGAAGCCTCAGAACGCACACGCTGCCGGAAACCCGCATGTCCCCTTTCCTGGAGGACGCGGTGAACATCATCCCTCCGTCCAGAGGAATCTCGTTTCCCATGAAATGGAACACTCTGCCTTCGGCTTCGATGGAGATGTACGGACCCGGAGACCTGCCCACCGGAATCACCGCCGGCGTAATGAGAGACGTCTCTCCTTCCGAGTATCTGCATATTCTGCCCCTCTGAGACCTGGCGAGAACTTCCAGCATGTTCCGTCGGAGTACCGTCCCGTTTATTAACCTTGGTACCCGGAGATGTAGATTTCCGATTTTTATTCCGTAATGTTACCAGTCCCTTCCCAGGGAATAGACCAGCGCGTTGCAGATTGCGGCGGCGATGTTGCTTCCTCCCTTCCGTCCGCGGGCCACGATGTACGGAACTCCGGCTTCCATTATCGTCTCTTTGGACTCGACCACGTTGACGAAACCCACAGGAACGCCGATTACGAGAGCGGGTTTCGCTTTTCCCGCTTTTATCATGTCGTACAGCGAAAAGAGAGCGGTCGGAGCGTTTCCCACCGCAAAAATGACGTTGTCTCCCAGCTCCGCTCCGCGTTCCATGGCCACCGACGATCTTGTGCATCCTCTTTCTTTCGCCTCGGCAATGACGTCCTCGTCGCTGATGAAACAGTGAACCGTGCATCCGTATTTTTTCAGATGGTTCCTGTTTATTCCGGACGCGGCCATTTTCGTGTCGGTCACGATTGCCGCACCGTTCTTCAGAGCGTCGGTTCCCGCCTTCACCGCGCCTTCGGAGAAAACCAGATTGTCCGCATAGTCGAAATCGGCGGATGTGTGGATGCATCTTTTGATTATCGAAAATTCGGGTTCCGGCCATGTCCTTCCGTTAAGCTCGGCCTCGATGGTTTCCATGCTCTTTTTTTCTATTTCACGGGGATTCGTTATCTCGCACTTCATATTATCAACCTATATCCTTAATGGGTTTGGAACTCCCGCCGAGGGAAATGCGTCCGAAGACGGGGATAAGCCTGCAGAGTTGATTGTATATCCGTTTGAGTATCTTCGCGATGCATTTCCCGTATCGGCGGTAAATTGTTTGAGACGCCCGGAGGTAAATGACGAAACCGCCCGACGGTCCGTAAAACGTTTTATGCCTACACGGCTGCGACGGGGCAGCGCCGCAGTTGGATGTAGCATCCAACATACCATTTCAGAAGTATAAATAATGTATGTTCCCGAGACTTCCGGAATAAATTCCGGAAACCCCGGCGGAGCGCTGCGGGAGCGGGCGGAGGATAAGTGTTATAACGCCAATATCGGATTAGACGCCATGGACTTTTACGACCGGGATATCGTTTCCATAAAAGATTTTACAAGAAGCGAAATCGAGTATCTTCTCGACCTTTCGGAAAAAATGATACCTTATTCGACCGGGGAAAAGGTGAGCAAAGTTCTTGACGGAAAAATACTCGGCAACCTGTTCTTCGAACCGTCTACCCGTACGAAACTTTCCTTCGAAAGCGCCGCATACAGACTGGGATGCGACGTTATCGACGTTTCCGAAATGTCCATGACTTCCATATCCAAAGGGGAAACTCTCGCAGATACGATAAGAATGGTCGACGCCTACTGCGACGTCATCGTTCTGAGACATCCCTACGAGGGAGCGGCCCGTCTTGCGGCCGACTTCTCCATTAATCCGGTAATCAACGCCGGAGACGGAGCGGGTTCCCATCCCACGCAGACTCTTCTCGACCTTTTCACCATGCGCAGAGCCAAAGGTTCCCTGGACGGACTCGACATAGTTCTGCTGGGCGACCTGAAATACGGACGCACCGTACACTCTCTCGCGGAAGCGCTCACCATGTTCGGCGCCAATCTCACACTCGTTGCTCCGGATCAGCTTCAGATGCCGGACGAAATCGTCAGCCACATCAAAAAGAAAGGGTGCCGCATGACGAAAACCTCCAGACTGGAAGACGTGATAGAGAAAGCGGACGTTCTTTACGTCACGAGGATACAGAAAGAAAGGTTCCCCGACCCGGCGGAATACCTTAAAGTGGCAGGAATGTACCGTATTAACAACAACGTGCTCAGGGAGAGCAAGAAAGACATGATCGTAATGCACCCGCTTCCGAGGGTGGACGAAATCGCTCCCGAAGTGGACTCCACGGAACACGCGAAATATTTCCAGCAGGCTTTCAACGGCGTACCCGTAAGAATGGCATTGCTGTGCGCCATACTGGGAGGAGAGATATGAACGGAAAAATCATCAAAGAAGTGAAACTCGCCCCCATAAGGAACGGTACGGTTATCGATCATATTGCCGTCGGACAGGCTCTGAACGTTCTGAAGATTCTCGGCGTAAACGAATACGTGGATTCCACCATCAGCGTGGGAATGCACGTCGCCTCCCGCAAAGAGGCGGAATGGAAAGACATAGTCAAAATCGAAGACTGCGAACTGGACCAGAAAACTCTGGACAAAATTTCCCTCATCGCTCCGGACGCCACCATATCGATAATACGCGACTACTATGTGGCGGAGAAATTCTCCGTTACCCTGGGAGACAGAGTTGTGGGACTGGCGAAATGCTGCAATCCCAACTGCATCACAAACAAATCTGAGCCCATAGAGACCGAGTTTACGGTCATAAGCAGACGCCCCACCGTTCTCAAATGCTGCTACTGCGACAGAGAACTGGTCAACATTTCGGATAATTTACTATGAAGATACTTATTATAGCCGGACTGCCCGGATCGGGCAAAGAAGAACTCCTCAACGTCGCAAGGGAGATGAACATCCCGTTTCTGAGAATGGGAGACATCGTGAGGGAACACCACGCGAAGAGCCGTTCCAGAGACAAACTGACCGTGGGGGAGTTCGCTGACAAAGAACGCAAAAAGAAGGGGCCTGACATCTGGGCAAGGCTTGCCATGGAAAAGATGTCCGGAGACGTGTTTCTCGTTGACGGGTGCAGAAGCATCGACGAAATCGACGCGTTCAGGACCCTCAGTGAAGACGTTTACATAATAGCCATCCACTCGAGCCCGGAAACCAGATACGAAAGACTCGTGAAAAGGGGAAGGGAAGACGCTCCCAGGGAATGGGTCGAATTCGCGGACAGAGACGCCAGGGAAATCTCCTGGGGTTCGGCGGTCGTCATAGCCCTTGCAGACATTATGTTCGTGAACGAGTCCACTCTCGAAGCATTCCGCAAGGACGTCAGGAAAAAGCTGAAGGAAATCTGCAGATGAGGTTCAAAATATCCCGCCTCTGCGGAGACAGGGCGCTTATGGCGGCTCCGAGAGAAGACGTCGATCTCGATTTGGACAGAGCGGAGAAAATTCTTTCCGAAAAAGGATACGAAATAAAGCAGAACGACGGGCTGATGCTCGCGTTCACCTTCGAAAATCTGGAAACGACCCTCTACATTCAGGGGAAAGTCATGTTCTTCCCTCTTAACGACAAGACCCTGTGCACGGAATACGCGACCCGCATTCTGGAATGGGTTCTCTGATATTTCTGCGGCCTTTTGAGGGCAGATTTAATAAACAAACGCCTTATCTCTGCGCCCATGAGCAATATAGCCGTATATGCGGCTGTACTGGTTATTTCAATCGCACTTTCCGTTGCGGCATGGAAAATAAAGATGCTTACCGCGGACGGGTCCCTGACCGCGGCAGTCGTCCTGTGTCTAATCGGAATTTTCGGAGACTTTTACTGGCTTGTTATGCTGACGGTTTTCGCGGTAATCGGCTTTGCGGCAACCAAGATATCTTTTTCCAAAAAGAAATCACAGGGGCTGCAGGAAGGAAAACACGGAGAACGCACATGGAAGAACGTTCTCGGAGTTTCGTTCGCACCTGCGGTCGTTGCGGTGGCGAACTTCGCCGTGCCGGGATACCACTCCGTGTTCACGATAGCGTTCCTGGGAGCTGTTTCGACTGCGGCCGCAGATACCGTGGGAAGCGAATTGGGCGTGAAGGACGGAAAAGTATGGCTCATCACCTCTTTCAAACGGGTGAAGCCCGGAACCGACGGAGGCGTTTCCATGTCGGGAACTCTGCTTTCCTTTGCTGCCGCGTTCGCCATAGCCTTCCTGGGATGGGTTCTGTTCTTCAGAGATCTGGATATTCTGTTCGTTATACCCGGATTCGCGGGATTCGCGGGCTGCATTATGGACAGCGTTCTGGGCGCCACGCTGGAATCCAGAAAACTTATTTCAAAATACACGAACAACAACATTACGGAGCTGTTCGGAGCGGTCATAGCGGGTCTGGCGTATTACATAGCGATTTTCTGAAGAAATCCTGAGATACATTTAAATAGAAATTAACTATCCTAGGTATTGGTCTGACGGCCATAGCGGCGGGGAAACACCCGGTCCCATTCCGAACCCGGAAGTAAAGCCCGCCTGCGTCTCCGTCTGTACTGTACTGCGCAAGCGTACGGGAACTCGGAAACGCTGTCAGCCACTTTTTCATTTCATCGACCGAGCGCAAGCTCCGTGTCGTCTTTGAATATCGTATCCGGTTTCGGATATAGAAAATAAGAAAAAAGAAAAGGGGTTTTACCCCCTGAAATTCAGTTTTTGGCCAGCTTTATGAGCTTTTCCCATCTGCGGTCGACTTCCGCCTGCATGACTTCGACGATGGGGGCGTTCTTCGGACCCTTCAGATGTTTGAACCTGCCCTGGGACTCGATCCAGTCCGTAACCGGCTTCTTTTCCTTCTTTCCGTCGGCTATCTTTGCGCTTTCCGCGGTGAGGAAGTACTCTCCGTTGACCACTTCGTAAAGAGGCCAAATGCAGGTTTCCACCGCGATTTTCGCGACAGCTATGGTTTCGTCGGAAGGACACCTCCATCCTCTGGGACAGGGGGTCAGCGCGTTGATGAAGGACGGCCCGCCGCACTCGAAGGCCTTTCTTGCCTTGGTAACGGTGTCCACCCAGTTATGGGGCGACACCTGCGCGACGTAGGGTATGTTGTGGGCCACCATTATGGCGGTCATGTCCTTGGGGTACTCTTTCTTACCGAAAGATTCGGTACCCGCAGGGGACGTGG
This sequence comes from Candidatus Methanomethylophilaceae archaeon, assembly GCA_050944155.1. Lineage (GTDB taxonomy): Archaea > Thermoplasmatota > Thermoplasmata > Methanomassiliicoccales > Methanomethylophilaceae > VadinCA11. The sequence continues at coordinate 7,115 of JBMNQN010000010.1, forward strand.
TCGTGTCCGCGCCCAGTCCGGTTGCGCTGGATCTCTGGATTCCGGTGTTCATGTACGCCTCGTTGTTCATGCAGACGTACAGCATGTTGTGTCCTCTCTCCATGGCTCCGGAAAGCGCCTGCAGACCTATGTCGTAAGTGGCTCCGTCTCCTCCGAAGTTAACGAATCTCATCTCGTCGGTGATTTTTCCTCTCTTTCTGAGTGCCTGGTACGCCGTTTCCACGCCCGCGCAGGTGGCGGCTCCGTTTCCGAAGGCCGTGTGGATCATGGGAACGTTCCACGAAGTGTACGGGTACACAGTGGTGGAGACTTCGAAACATCCGGTGGAAAGGGAAACCACCACGGGCTTCTCCGTTCCCAGAAGAATCTGCTTGGCAAGTATGGGTTCCGCGCATCCGGCGCACAGCCTGTGCCCGCTTGTGAGTTTGACGGGCTGCTTGCTCAGTTCCTTAAGTGTGATTACGCTCATATCTTCATCCCCTTGAAGTTAATCTTGGAAGCCGTTCCGTTCACCGCGGATTCCATCGCTTCGGTAAGGATTGCGACACTGGTGTCGGCTCCTCCTATTCCGTATATGAAGTTGTACATCTTGGGCATCTTCTCCAGGTCCGCGGCAGCGGTGACTACCTCGGGGAACATGGGGCCGTAAGATCCCAGACTCAGGTGCTTGTCGAAAACCGACACGGATTTCTTGCCTTTCATGATTTCCGCAAGAATCTTCTCGGGCCAGGGCCTGTACACGTGGGGCATGGCGCATCCGACTTTGAATCCGGCGTCCCTCATCCTGTCCACGGTTTCCTTCATGGTTCCAAAGGAAGAACCGAGAATTATGGCGATGTGTTCGGCGTCTTCGCATCTGTACTGGTCCACGATGTTGTACTCCCTTCCGGTAAGTTCCTTGAACTCTCTGAACACCTGTTCGGCGACTCCGAAGACTTTCATCATCGCTTCGTTCTGGATGTATTTGTGGGCGTAGTAATAGTCGGGACCGTCCATCATTCCGTGGGAAGTGGGGTTCTTGTAGTCGAGCAGCGGGTGCATCGGCTTGTACTCTCCGACGAACTTTTTGACGTCCTCGTCGGATACGGGAGTCATTCTCTCCACGGCGTGGGTGAGAATGAAACCGTCCAGGTTCGTTATGATCGGAAGCTGCACGTCGGGGTGCTCGGATATTCTGGGAGCTATTATCGCGTTGTCGTAGGCCCCCTGGACGTTTTCGGCGAATATCTGAATCCATCCCGTATCCCTGGCGGCCATGGCGTCTCCGTGGTCGTTGTTGATGTTGATGGGGCCGCTGACGGCTCTGTTCGCCACGGCCATGACCATGGGAAGTCTCATGGACGACGTAATGGGGAGCATTTCCCACATATATGCCAGACCCTGGGAAGCCGTAGCCGTGAAAGTCCTCGCTCCCGCGGAGCAGGAAGCTGCGCACAGAGTCAGAGCGCTGTGTTCGGACTCTACGCACACGTATTCGGTTCCCACTTCTCCGTTTGCGACATATTTCGAAAAGTCCTCTACGATTATCGTCTGGGGAGTGATCGGGTAAGCGGCGCAGACGTCCGGATCGATCTGTTTCCACGCGTAAGCAACCGCTCCGTCTCCGTTCATCGCCAAATCTTTGATTTTTGCCATGCTCAGACCTCCATGCTGATTGCGTCCTTGGGACAGACCTTCCTGCATATTCCGCATCCCTTGCAGTGGCTCATCTTTATGCCCGCCATCTTTCCGTCTTTCACGATGATGGAGTTGTCGGGGCAGAATATCCAGCAGTTAAGGCAGTTAATGCACTTTTCGCTGTCGAAAACCGGGGTGTTCGATCTCCAGTCTCCGGTGAGGATATCTTCGGAACTTCCGGGGTCGCACACTCTCGCTCCCACAACCATGTCTTTTTTCTGAACGAATGCCATCTCAGTGAACCTCCTCGTATGCCCTTCTGAGAGCGTTGAGATTTTTCTCGATAACCTTGTCCGACAGTTTTCCGCTGAATTTCTCGCGGACCTGGCTTGCGAGCTGGTCGTAAGTTACGATCTGCTTGACTTTGACCAGGGCGCCCAGCATGGACGTGTTGGCCATGGGCCTTCCGATCTCTTCGGTGGATATCTTGGTGGCGTCCACCGCGTAACACTTGGCGTCGGTACCTATCTTTTTCTGGAGTTCTTCGGGACTGCCGTCGAAATTCGCCAGAATGAATCCGTCTTTCTTCAGACCGGCGGCAACGTCCACCTTACCGAGAAGCGTTCCGTCGAGAACGATGACGGCGTCGGGTTCGTAGACCTGACTGTGGACTCTGACCGGTTTTTCGGAAATTCTGGTAAATCCCTTAATCGGCGCGCCCATCCTTTCCGGACCGAATTCGGGAAATGCCTTGACGTATTTTCCTGCACTGATGGCGGCTTCCGCGAGTATTTCGTTAGCTGTAACGACTCCCTGCCCGCCTCTCCCGTGCCAACATATTTCCATATCCATGGGAACCATCAAATTACCCGAAGGCAACATCCGATTTAAATCCTTTTATACCATTTTTACTGTTATGTGTGGTTTCGGATGGTTTTTTCAGCGGAATCCGCATATTATAGCCGATTGACTGCGGAATCCGCACGTATCGCACGAATTCCGCATTTATTCTGATTCGTACTATCGACGTACGCTTAATACGGCTTCCGGCCCCTGAAAGCAAACAATAATTAAACGGTTCCCGTATAGTGGAACTATGCTGAAAGCATCGAAACTCTTTACAGGGGTAGCGTTTTGATGAATAAAAGAATAGTAGATGTCGACGAACTCCGTGCGGAGGACATTCCTCTCGTAGGCGGAAAAGGAGCCAACCTGGGAGAACTCACTTTTGCGGGATTTCCGGTGCCCGGAGCATTCGTACTCACAACCCATGCCTATGATTACTTTTTCGAGTCCAACAATCTGAAGGACGCGGTAGAAAAAGAATTGGCGTCAATCGACGAAAAATCCGACCAGAGTCTTGCCGACGCTTCCGAGCGCATAAGGAAGAAAATCGAATCGGGAAAGATTCCCGAAGACCTGAAATCGGAAGTTGTTTCCAGGTACAGCGTACTGTTCCCCAAGGGAAAGAAGGGATTCGTAGCGGTAAGGTCCAGCGCCACCGCCGAGGACCTTCCCGATGCCAGTTTTGCGGGACAGCAGGAGACTTACCTGAACGTAACGGACAAAGACCTTATGGACAAGGTGAAAAAATGCTGGTCTTCCCTGTTCACCGCAAGGGCGATATCCTACAGAGAAAAGCACGGCTTCGGACACGAAGACGTGAAACTCGCCGTGGTCGTCCAGAAGATGGTTAACTCCGAATATTCCGGAATCATGTTCACCGTGGATCCCAACAGCGGAGCCAGGAACATAGTCATCGAAGCCGGATACGGACTGGGCGAGGCGATAGTGGGCGGAGAGGTCACTCCCGACACTTACGTCGTGGATAAAAACGAGATGAAAATCTCCAACGTCAGAAAGTCGACTCAGAAATGGAAATATGTCAGAGGGAAAAACGGAGGAGCGGTCAAAGAGGACATACCTCCCGAACTGGAAAACGCACAGAAGATTCCCGACGACAGGATTCTCGAAATTGCCGAAATCGGCAGACAGATTGAAATCCATTACGAAATGCCTATGGACATGGAATGGTGCATCGAAGACGACCGCGTTTTCATCGTCCAGGCGCGTCCGATTACCGCCGTGGGCGATTCCAGAACCAACGAATCCGCCGGAACCGACGTGTCAGAAGACAGCATCCTCACTTCCGGTCTCGGCGCGAGTCCGGGACTTGCCACCGGCAGAGTCACGATTTACGACGAGGGCATGAGTCTCGACGCCATAAAAGACGGCGATGTTCTGGTTACCACCATGACCATGCCCGACATGGTTCCCGCAATGAGCAGGGCCGCCGCGATAGTTACCGACGAAGGCGGAATGACCTGCCACGCCGCGATAGTTTCCAGAGAGATCGGAACCCCCTGCGTTGTGGGTACGGGAGACGCCACCAAAGTCCTCAAGGACAGAATGGTCGTGACCGTCGACGGAACCACCGGAACCGTTTACATAGGCGAAATCAAAAAGAAAACGCAGGAACAGCAGAACACCGTGTACAACGTGACTTCCGAATACGTTCCCGTAACCGGAACCAAAGTCATGGTTAACATGAGCATTCCCTCCAAAGCCGAAGAGGTGGCGGAACTGCCCGCGGACGGCGTGGGACTCATGAGAAGCGAATTCCTGTTCACCAACTACGTGGGCGAACACCCCATGTCCCTCATCGCCGACGGCAGGGAGAACGAACTCATCGACAAACTCAGCGAGGGAATCGCCAAAGTCGCCAGAGCTTTCTATCCCAGACCGGTCGTTCTCAGAACTTCCGACTTCAAGACCAACGAATACAGGGATATGCGCGGAGGGGCCGACTACGAGCCCAACGAAGACAACCCCATGATCGGATGGCGCGGATGCTCCCGCTACGTCTCTCCCGAGTACAGGGACGCCTTCATGTGCGAACTCAGGGCCATAAAGAAAGTCAGAGACGAGATGGGAATGAAGAACCTGAACATCATGCTCCCGTTCGTCAGAACCATCGACGAAGTCAAGGAAATAACGAAGATGATGGAAGAGGTCGGCCTGAGGAGAGGCAAAGACCTGAAGCTTTACTTCATGGCCGAAGTTCCCGTGAACATCTTCATGGCCGAAGAATTCTGCGGGTACTGCGACGCTTTCTCCATAGGATCCAACGATCTGACCCAGCTGGTCATGGGATGCGACAGGGACTCGGACATCCTGGGAAGGATGGGATACTTCGACGAAAGAAACGAAGGAGTGAAAAGGGCGGTCAAGCAGCTCATCGACACGGCGCACAAACACGGCAAGTTCGTGAGCATATGCGGACAGGCCCCTTCGGTCTACCCGGAATTCACCGAATTCCTCGTCGAGTGCGGAATAGACTGTATTTCCCTGAACCCGGACACTCTGATCAAGACGAAACGCATAATAGCGTCCGCGGAACAGAAGGTTATACTGAAACATCTCCGCGAACTGCGCTGAAACCCAACCGGGCATTCCGCCCGGCTTTTAACTTTTTTTAATCGCTGCTGTCGACGAGTCTCTGGTTTATCGACATGGCGTCTTCGTCCGGAAGAAGCATCGTCGTCGCGGCCATAAAAGGATGTTTCGAACCTTCGATTATCTTCACGTCATCCAAGGTTTTCAGATTCCATTTCTCCGCGGTTCTCTCGAGTCCCAGCTTCACGTCGAAATTGTTCGGCACCAGCACAATCGCTTTGAAAGTGGAAAGACCCAGCCTCTTGGCGGCCATGATTCTGTGGTGTCCGTCCACCACCAGATATCCGTTCCTGCGGGCAATCACGATTATGGGCTCGTTCAGTCCCCTTTTGATTTCGTACTGGCGTCCTATGAGTTCGTCCATGTAAACTTCCTTCTGGGAAGGGAACAGTTCGTCCATGGACACTTCTTTGTTGACTATGCGCATTCTCAGCCCGTTCTGCTGTTCCATGAAATTCTTTACGGTCATTACCTTCCCGGGTCTGGATTTTTCGATCTGGGAACGCACGATATCGATGTTGGAAATAATTCCCACCAGTTTCCGGTTTTCGTCCACCACCGGCAGGTTGCGCAGTCCGTACCTGAAGAGTATCCTGGTGGCGTCGTCTATGGACATGGATGGAACGGCACACAGCGTACCGCGCCTCATAACGCTCCTCATTTTCGCGTCGGGAGTGTGAATATACCTGAGCAGCTCTTTGGCTGTGATGAATCCCAGCAGATATCCGTTTTCTGCGATCGGAAAACCGTGAAAACTGGAAGAAATCATCTTGTCTCTCACCTGGCTGACGGTCATGTCGGGCGTCACGGTGAGAACATCCCTGACCATATATTCGGCCACAATAGCTTCCGGCATTTTGTCTCACGGCCGGTATTGCCGTACCGATATCTTAAAGTTGTCAGCCTTTACGCGGAGATTCCGATTAAGGTTAAATAGTGAATCATAATATCAGGAATGCAAGCCCTGGTAGTGTAGCGGCCTATCATGAAGCCCTGTCGAGGCTTCGACTCGGATTCAAATTCCGGCCAGGGCGCTCATTTTTCCATATTTGTGCAGGACCCGTGGAGAATCACCGTGTTGCGCCCGGTTTTGGGATCTTTCGAAGGTACGGCATCTATTCCGAAAACCGTTCTCATGTTCTCCGGAGTCAGTACGTCCTCGGTCCTGCCCATTGCGTGTATCCTGTGGTTGTGGATCATGATTATCCTGTCGCAGTAGCGGGCCACCATGGGAAGGTCGTGGGAAACGATTACCACGGTAAGCCCTTCCTCCTTGGAAAGTCTGTAAACCAGATCCAGAACGTCGAACTGGGCGCTTATGTCCAGATGAAGGGTGGGCTCGTCCATGAGCAGAATACGGGGGGCCTGTGCCATGGCTCTGGCTATTATTACTTTCTGTCTTTCCCCGCCGCTCATCGTGTTTATGAAACGGTCGGCCATGTCCAGAACACCGGTCTTCCTCATGGCGTCCTCTATTATCTTCAAATCATCGGAAGAATTGCCCTGGAACGCGTCCTGAAAAGGCATTCTTCCCATGGACACGATTTCTCTGGCGGTGAAAGAAAAACCGACCTGGTTGTTCTGGGGAACGACGGCAATGTCTCTGGCTATCTCTTTTTTCCCGATTTCCTCGAGGTCCGTCCCGTCCAGAAGAACGCATCCGCCCTTGGGACTGAGGTTGCGGTTCATGTTTCCCAGAAGAGTCGTTTTCCCGCAGCCGTTCGGACCCAATATTCCCAGAATTTCGCCTTCGTACAGCTCGAAGTCGATACCGTCCAGAACCGATTTTTTGTTGTAATCGTAGTCCAGATCCCTGATTTCCAGACTCACATCCATCCGACCTCCCTCTTTCTTCTCATTAGGAGATATATGAAATAAGGGGCTCCGATCAGCGAAGTAACCACGCCTATGGGAAGGACTCCCAGGGAAGCTGCGGACAGATGTGCCAGATAGTCGCACCCCATAAGGTAGACTCCTCCGGTTATAACGCACATGGGTATCAGGAGCCTGTTGTCCGGACCCAGCATGATGCGCAGAATGTGGGGTATCACCAGACCGACGAAGCCTATCGTTCCCACGAAACACACGCAGGCGGCCGTCGTCAGAGAAGATGCGATAAGAAGGGTGAGACGGGTTTTTTTGACATCCACTCCCAGGTCCATCGCGTGGGCGTCGCCGAGCATCATTACGTTGAGGTCCTTCGAATGGTAAAACATCACGAGGATTCCGATCATAGCCAGTATAATGACCACGGGAAGTTTCGTCCACGGCATGGTGACGGAAAGATTCCCCATGCCCCAGTATACGATGTCGTGGGTTTTTTCGCCGGCGAGATAGGTCAGAAGGGAAACGGCAGCCTGAAACAGGGCCGCAACGGCTATTCCCGCCAGAAGCAGGGTTTCCATATGCGTCTGGTTTCCCACTCTGGCTATCGAATACACAAGGAACATCGTCCCCAGACAGAATATGAAAGCGAGTAGGGGTACTGACGCAATAGTGGGTATGAACGCAACCGGAAACATTATTCCCAGCGCGGCTCCGAAGGACGCTCCGGACGAAAGACCCAGTGTGTAAGGGGAAGCCATCGGGTTTTTGAAGAGTGCCTGCATCACGGCTCCGGACGCCGCCAGTCCCGCACCGACGATCAGTCCGAAAAGCACTCTGGTAAGGTTGATGTCCACTACGACTACGCGGTAGAATCTGTCCTTACCCGTCAGCGCGTCCCATACTTCCTTCGGCGAAAGCGGCCACAGCTGAGCCCATCTGAGCTGCAGAAACAGCAGCACTGTGAAAGCAAACGCAAGGAAGACGAGTATGAGCGCTGTTTTGGCTCCCCTTTTCATACTATCAGGCTGTATATGTTCCTATTATTCATCCTTGGCGCCTGACAAGCACGAACGCGGCAGCGAAGACCGCGACTGTGGCAACCGCTGCAACCCCTATGTAGACGGCATTGTCTTTGAAGAAGCCGCCCTCCCCGTCATAGAGGGGAGAATCATAAAGACTCGCGTACATGGCTTCCAGTCCGTCCGCGATGCTGGGACAGTAGTTGTTCCAGTCCTTTTCGAGAATCACGACATTCAGAATTTCCGCACCCGTGTATGCGTTCTTGAAATCTTCCGCGGTTCCGTTGTAGTTTCCGTTAAGGAAAACCACGTCGGGTTTCAGCATCAGTATTTCCGTCATATCGGCTTTGTGGGAGGCCAGTCCCGTTCCCTTGTCGCCTGCGTTAACGGCTCCGCATATCGTAATCATGGAAGCGGCGATTCCGCTGTCGTAAACGGTGATTGTGTTCCCGGAAGCACTTATGTACATCGCACTGGGTCTTTCGTCATCGGTCAAACCTTCCGTCTTGTCGATGACGGTCTGTTTCACGGATTTCATCCTGTCCACGGAACCGGAAGAATCCGTGCCGATTATTTTGGAAATGGATTCCACGACGGTTACGGATTCGTCATAGGTTTTTGCACCGAAACAGACCACTTTATAATTAGGCGAAAGAGAATCGTAAAGCCCCCCTTCCTCCAGGGTGGTAGAATAATTGTTCAGAATGACGACATCTTTGGTTTTATCGAATTTTCCAGAGGATTCCAACTGAAGAAGACCGGAAATAAGGAGGTCTTTGTCTTTCGTGTACCCCGTACCGAGAACGTGGACGCCTTCAAGAACTCTCATTTTTTCGTTTTTATTGTAATCATAAGTGGAATATGAATCACATCCGACGATTTTCGATTCTCCGCCGAGATCGATTATCGTTGAACTGAAGGCATAACCCATTGCCACCACGCGTTCCGCGGGCGCGTCCAGGGTCAAAGTATGTCCGGCGGAATCCTCGATTGTTATTTCTGCGGATGCTTCGCTGCTTACCAATACGGCGGAAAAGGCAAAAACCGCAATAAAAGCAACTGCGAGCGTACTGATTTTCGATTTAAACATGAATCGCCCAGCGGTTAATCCGTATTTATAAATTATTACTAAATCCAAAAAAGTGTTACCAAACGTATGATTATGCGTTCGGAGTAACACCCTGACGCCTCCGGAATCGGTACAAAGTATCTATATCAAGTGCGGATATTGTAAATCATGCGCTGGATGCTCCGCAGCAAAATTCACCGTGCAACCGTAACCGAAACCCGCCTGGATTACGAAGGCAGCATTACGATAGACGGCGGACTGATGGATTCGGCGGGACTGCTTCCCGGCGAAAAAGTTCTTGTGGCCGACGTGAACAACGGAAACCGTTTCGAAACCTACGCGATACGCGGAAAAACGGGAGAGATCTGCATCAACGGAGCGGCCGCACACCTCTGTAGCAAAGGCGATTTGGTAATCATTATGGGATTCGAACTCGCCGACAGAGTCATAGAAACGAAAATCGTGAAGGTCGACGGAAACAACAGACCTACGGGTAACTAATGCTGCGGATTTATTCCGACGGAGGTTCCAGAGGCAATCCCGGCCCTGCGGCTTACGGTATCGTCGTTACGGAAAACGGAAAGACGATTTACGAAGAATCCGGGTATCTGGGTATTCGGACCAACAACTACGCCGAATACAGAGGCCTCATCGCCGCGATAAGAAAGGCCATCGATCTGGGGGCGCAGAACGTGGAATTCGTGATGGATTCACAGCTCGTCGTAAAACAGATGAGGGGAGAATACAGAGTGAGATCTCCCGACCTCATGGATCTTTACGCGGACGCTCGGGCACTTTCCGCTCTGATTCCTTCGGTACGTTTCAGGCACGTGCGCAGAAACGAACTGCTCATGCCCCGCGCGGACGCACTGGTGAACATCGAACTGGATGCTCATCCCTGAATTTTTTCCGCTAAATCTTTTATGGCGACGGTTTCCTGCGCTCCGGTTTCCATGTTGCGCAGTGTTACGGAATCGGATTCCAGTTCGTTTTTTCCCACAATAACCGCGTATTTGGCTCTTACCGACGAGGCGTACTTCATCGCTTTGGCCATTTTTCTTCCCATTATGTCGGTGTCGCAGGAAACTCCCGCCGATCTGAGCATCGACGTTATTTCCATGGCCTTCAGCCTGACGTCGTCGGATACCGGAACCACGTACGCGTCTATTCCTCTGGGTTCGTAAGAAATTCCTTCCTTCTCCATAGCCAGAAGTATTCTGTCGAATCCCACCGCGAATCCGGTCGAGAACACTTTTTCTCCTCCGAACAGCTCCGACAGTGTGTAGGAACCTCCTCCGCAGATCTGCTTTTCCGCACCGAGAACGGGAGCTTCGGCTTCGAAAACCGCTCCCGTGTAATAATCGAGACCGCGGACCACGCCCAGGTCTATTTCGAAATCCGAAATTCCCATGACGCCGAGAATTTCCGTAAGTTTTCTGAGATAATCTCCCGCTTCTCCGGGAATCCTGTCGAGAACTTCGGGACCGCCCGACGTCTCCGTAAGAGAGAATATTTCGGATATTTCGTCCGAACCGGCTCCCGCATCTTCCAGCAGGGGACGTGCTTCGTCGTAACGTTTCTTGTCGAGCTTCTGAAGAATCTCCGCCATTTTGCCGGCGGGAACTCCGGCTGCCGCAAGACTGTCTCTCAGAACTCCGATGTGTCCTATCCTGAATCTGAAATCTTTTATTCCAAGCGCCCCGATCATGGCATGTGCCAGCGCTATGGCTTCCGCATCCGTTTCCGGAGTCGCCGAACCGATGAGTTCGGCTCCGAACTGGAAAAATTCCCTGTACCTTCCGTTCTGCGGCCTTTCGTATCTGAAGCACTGCCCGAAATAGAAGATTTTCACCGGTTTGGGCTCGTTGCTCATGCCGTTCACGAACATCCTCACGGCGGGAGCGGTCAGTTCCGGCCTGAGTGCCAGATCCCTGTCTCCCTTGTCTTTGAACGCGTAAAGCTCGTTCATTATGTTGGGGCCGCTTCTCAGAACGAACAGTTCCAGATCTTCGAAAATCGGCGTGGAAACTTCCCTGAATCCGAACTTAAGCGCGGTTTCTCTGAGAATTCCCTCGTAATACCTGCGTCTCTCCATCTCGTCGGGAAGAAAATCCCTCGTTCCGCGGGGACACTGAATCATATTCTCCCCTATGACATGAAGATAATAAACTTGTTCTCAGCGCTTCACGATTACCGAAAGTATGTCCTTGTCCATCAGTACGTGCTCCAGACCCACAGTCTGACCCGGAAACTTGGCGCTGTCTCCCCACACCATGGCGTATCTGAAACGGTTCCTGAAATCTCTGTGAATCAGTTCGCAGACGTCTCCCACGTTGTTTCCCCTTTTGATAATAAGAGGTATATCCATATCCGCTTCCTGTCCCTGGGGTTTGAGATAGACGCGGATCATGTCGATGGTGTCGTAAAGAGCCTGTTTCAGATCTTCCATTCCCTGTCCGGTGGCGGCGGACACGGGAACCGTCTGATAGTTGGAATGCATTTTTTGGACGGCTTCCAGCTGTCCCGGTTCGGCAAGATCCATTTTGTTTATCGCCATCAGGGATTTGATGTAGACCCTGTTTCCCGCCAGAACGTCCAGCATCTGTTCCACCGTGATGTCTTCGCGGACGACCACCGTCGCGTTTATGTGACCGTAGGCCGCAGTCATGTCTTTTATTGTGTCTTCGGTTATTTTCGTTAATTTCAGTGTCGGCTTGACCTGGATTCCGCCCTGTCCCGTGGGCGTTATCACAACGTCCGGTTTACTCTGGTCCAGGCGTATTCCCGAGTTGTAAAGCTCTCCGAAAAGAACGCTGATATCCGGATTGAAGATGTCGACGACGAAAAGAATCACGTCCGAAGCCCTTGCGGCCGCTATGACCTCTCTGCCGCGTCCTTTGCCGCGGGACGCGTCTTTGATCAGCCCCGGCATATCCAGAATCTGAATCTTCGCGTGGTTGTATTCGAGAACTCCCGGAACCACGTCCAAAGTGGTGAAATGGTACGCTCCGGTTTCGGATTTCGTTCCCGTAAGCTGGTTCAGAAGGGTGGATTTTCCCACAGACGGGAATCCGACCAGGGCGACGGTTGCGTTTCCGGCTTTTTTGACGTAGAATCCTTTGGTCGAACCTTTGGAGGACCGCCTTTTTTCCTCTTCGGCGGTAAGCTTCGCTATTTTCGCTTTGAGCTTCCCGATGTGCGCTTCGGTCGCTTTGTTGTATTTGGTGTTGGAAATCTGCTCTTCCAATTCTTTTATCTGCTCTTCTATCGTTGCCAATTCGGTTCCGCCCTCTTGATACACTTGGTTATATTAGACCTTCACCCGATGTTAGGTTTTTAATGGGAGAGAGCATTACCGCCCCGATGGCCCTTAATCTGGAGAACGTACCGGGAAAGGAAAAGAAGAAACTCGGACTGAATCAGTATCTCGGACTGATATGCGGGTTCTTCATGGCGCTCGTGATACTGGTATCGGGAGTATACACCATACTTTCGTGTTTCAGCATGCTCGTAATCGGCGCGGTTCTGTACCTCATTCCCCACTTTATGAAGGTCAAAGACATCAAGGTCATGATTGCGCACGGCGCTATTTTCATGGTTGTCGCAATTCTGATCGGAGGTCTGTATTCCTCTCCCGCATACGTTAACCAGCACGATTCTTTCACCGATTCCGGAAGTTTCAGCAGCTGTACGTACACGGTGGAAGACTACGGATACGACATTCAGGTTTCTTACAGCGATTCGGTATCGGTGCACGAACCCAGAATCCAGCTCATGGGCGTCGAAAGGGTCGGATACAATTCCGTTTACGGCGTAAGGGACGGGACGGAAATTATTAAGCCGTACGAAGACGACGGAAGCGTTGCAAAGTTCAGGGTAGAAACCGACGACGGTCTCTACGCCATGTTCTTCTACATGGAAAATACGTCCGACGGGTCTATGGCCGACGGTTCCAGAAGCATATCCTTCTTCCTGCACGACAAGACCTCTGATTCCGTCATGAATTCCGCCGTGTGGTCCGGAACGGCATACTTCCTGGCTATGTGCATGGCCATGTACTTCATGATACTCTTCTTCTCCCACGCCATAAGAAGCAGCGCCGACAAATCCCGCAAGAAGATGGAAGCCCAGGGCCGTCTGTATCCCGTGGGCTACGGCAGATGCAAAAAGTGCAACGCAATCGTGCTTCCGGGAGAAGTGACCTGCCGGAAATGCGGCACGTACATCGACGTTCCCGACGAGATGAAGCCCGAGAAGAAAGACTTCTTCGTATGTTCCGACTGCGGTGCGGAAGTGGAGGAAGGCTCGGACGTGTGCCCCAAATGCGGCGCGGAATTCGACGAGGGGATAGAAGTGGAAGTGGAACGTGCCGACGGCACCGTGAAAACTTCCGAGATGACCGAATGCGGCAACTGCGGAGCGACCGTTCCTCCCGGCATATGTCCCAAATGCGGAAGGAAAACGGACGAATAACCGCCGTTCCGAAACGTGCCAGTGTACCGGAAGCAATATTTTTTAAACAGACCCGAACATACGGTTTCGGATGCGCTCTAACGAAGACAGTCCGGACCCTGGATCCCGTCCGGGAAGATCCGTAGCTTACAAACTTGCAGAAAAACAACAGGAAATTTCGGTTGCGGAATTTTTCGAAAAGAACAAACAGATTCTCGGTTTTGATTCCCGATCCAAATCGTTGCTGATGGGTATTAAGGAAGCCGTCGACAACTCTCTAGATGCCTGCGAAGAAGCCGGAATTCCTCCGGAGATAAGCGTAAAAATAGAAAGACTCGACGACGACGAATACCGTATAACCGTAGAGGACAACGGACCCGGAATCGTCCACAAATCCATGCCCAACGTTTACGGGCGTCTTCTGTACGGTTCCCGATTCCACGCGCTGAGACAGTCCAGAGGACAGCAGGGTATCGGTATATCCGCCACGGTCATGTACGGATACCTGACCACGGGAAAACCCGCACACGTTATTTCCAAAGTGTCCGGCGCCGACGAAGTCGCATGGGAAATGGATATCGTAATAGACACGAAAACAAACCGTCCCATCGTAACCAACGACCGCGCATTCACCTGGGACAGAGACCACGGAACCAGCATTCAGTTCACGATCAAAGGAAGATACATCACGGGAAAACAGTCCGTGTTCGAATATCTGAAGAACACGGCCATAGTCAATCCCCACGCTTCCATAACGTTCATAGACCCGGACGGGAAAAAATTCATCTTCGAGAAGGCGACCGATTCCCTGCCTCCGAAACCCAAGGAGATAAAACCTCACCCGGACGGGATGGAAATCGGAGACCTCATCAAATATGCCAGAGCAAGCAAACAGAAAAACATGAAATCGTTCCTCAAGGAAGATTTCTCCAGAGTCACCGGACGTATAGCCGACGAGATTCTGAAAATCTCCGGAGTGGATCCCAAACTTCCGCCGGGAAAACTCGACAGGGACGGTTCTGCCGCCATGATCGATGCCATAAGCAAAGTGAAAATCATGGCGCCTCAGACCGACTGCCTTTCCCCCATAGGTGACACCCTGATCAAGAAAGGACTCATGCACGTTCTCGAGGGCCTGAGACCCGATTACTACGCCATGCCGGTAACCCGTTCCCCCAAAACGGTAAACGGAAATCCCTTCGTCATAGAAGTGGGAATAGTTTACGGAGGGGACATACCCTCGGACAGCCAGGTCAGCATACTCAGATTCGCCAACCGCGTTCCCCTGCTTTACCAGCAGGGAGCCTGCGCCGCAACCAAAGCCATAAGCGAAATGGACTGGAGGAGGTACGGGCTGGAACAGAGAGGCGGAAAGGGAATACCCTTCGGTCCCGCCATAATTCTCGTACACATGGCATCCACCAAGGTTCCCTTCACTTCGGAAGGAAAGGAAGCCATAGCCAGCTATCCCGAAATAGTAAGCGAGATGACCGCCGCCCTGAGGCTGTGCGCCAGGAACCTGAAAAGCCACCTGAACAAGATGGACCGCCGTTCCAAAACGAGAGCGAAGTTCGACATCGTTCAGACAATACTTCCGGATCTCGCCGAAAAGACGGCGGAATACCTGGAACGTCCGGTTCCCAACCTGGACCGCACCATAACGAAAATAATGAACGTGGTGTGGATAGAACCATCCGAAGAGAAAATCAACAAACAGGACCGGAGAATAACATACACGATATACAACTACACGAACACCGTCCGCAAGTTCGGACTCCACGCCCAGGTTCCGAAGGAATCCGTCAATCTGGCACTTTTCTCCAATCCTTATTTCGTGGACATGAACGACGACGGAAAGGCGTACTGGGAAGTCAGAGACCTGATGCCTTCCGAGTCGATGACCATAACGTTCGAACTTACGGGAGAGCTTGCCGATACGTTCTCCCCCGAAGACGTGTACGTCTCGGGAATAAACCCGGTGATGGTCATGGGTGCCGAACCCCTTCCGGGAGACTGGGGAATCAAAGGCATGGAAATCATCGAAGAAGAGGTTGTTACCGAGGAAGAAGAGGTAACCGACGAAGAAGACGAAATACTTGAAGACGACGACCTGAAAGGAGGCGGAAACAATGATTGAAAGACACGAAAAGGCCGTAGACAGACTGACGGGAATCGTCGAAAATCTCTATGATCAGCTGGACGCGGGAAACGTTCCCAACATGGAAATAGCCCAGAGGTCCAAAAACAACATAGAATTCGATTCCAAAAGCAGCGTCTGGAGATACGGGGACCAGACAACAACACGCACCGCCAAAACCGTAAAGGGTTCCATGATGCTTCTCAGAACCGTCTACACGGCGGACTTCATCAAAAAGATGCTGGAAACGAACAAGTCCTCCACCCTGAGGGAAATGTACTACATCTCGGAGGGATGGAACAACGCCAAATTCCACAGCCAGGACGAAAGCAACATTCTGGCCGAAGATCTGGAGGTCATGACGGGATGCATGAGGGAAGATTTCAAACTCCGTCCCGAAGAAGACGGTTCCAGAGTTTACGGGGACCTGACTCTTACCGAACTCACCAGAAAAGGCGAGAAAAAGAAAATCAACTGCATAGACGACGTGGGTGACTCCGGGTACGGAATACCGTACAACGTGGAACAGGACAAAATCGAGTTTCTGAACTGCAACGCGAAGTTCGTCATGGCCGTGGAGACCGGAGGTATGTTCGACAGGCTCGTGGAGAACGGTTTCTGCGAGAAACACGACGTCCTTCTGGTACATCTCAAAGGACAGCCGGCGAGAAGCACCCGCCGTTTCATCAAACGCGTGAACGAAAACCTGAACCTTCCCGTCACCGTGTTTACCGACGGAGATCCCTGGTCCTTCAGAATATTCGCTTCCGTGGCTTACGGTGCAATAAAGACCGCACACATTTCCGATTATCTTGCGACTCCGTCGGCCCAGTTCATAGGAATAACCCCTTCGGACATTCTTAACTACGATTTGCCCACGGACAAGCTCACCGACAGGGACATAGGGGCGCTTAACGCGGAACTTTCCGACCCCCGTTTCGCCGACGGCTTCTGGACCAACGAGATACAGGCCATGCTTAGCATGAAGAAGAAAGCGGAACAGCAGGCTCTGGCCAAGTACGGCCTGGATTACGTCACGGACACGTATCTTCCGGAGAAACTCGCGGATATGGGAATACTGTGATCACTGGGCGGCCTGGATTATCCTGTTGACCGCGAACGCCTTGTCCATTCCTGCGAGGAACGTCCCTATCCTGGGGCCGGCTTTCTTGCCGATGAATATGCGGTACAGCACGCTGTACCCGCCTTTCAGTCCCACAGGGGATTCTTTTGCGGTTTCGGAGATTACGGACGCAATCGTATCGGCTTCCCAGACGCAGTCGTATATGCGCTTGGAAAGGGCCTGAAGGAACGCTTTGTCTCCCATGGTGAGATTGATGCCCTGAGGCACCGTGGGACACACGGAGAATTTAACTCTGTCGGGAGCGAACCCGTTGAGCCAGTATCTCACGCAGTCCACCCTGCGGGAGAGTCTCTTGATGTCCGAAGGGGACATATCGGAAAGATCTTCGGTGCGTCCCAGCACCTCAAGGACGCCTTCGAAAGTATCGGCCATCTGAACCACGTTCACCAGATGCCTGTACGGTACCTGGCGGGGAAGTTTCGACGGAACGTGATTGTGCTGCGCGATTTCGTAAGCTCTTATGAGATTCTCTTCGGATTCGGCATGACCGCCGTTGAAATACAGACGCTCCATGCGGTCGTACTCGTCGGCCATGTCCAGAATACCCAGTCCGGAATCGTAGTCTATGGCTTTGGAAGGGTTGACCCTCAGGAACATATAGTTCAGAACTTCGGGAGGAGTCATATTTATCGCATCCAATCCCGTAACCGGACTTCCCAGGGATTTGTGCATCTGCCCCACCCCTTTCAGCTGGACGAATTCGTAAGGAATCGGATAGGGCGCTTTACCGCCGTAAATCTCTTCCACTATGCGTACGCCGGTTTCGTAAGAACCTCCCGCCGCGGCGTGATCCTTTCCGAAAGGTTCCGCGGAAGTGCCGAATATGGACCATTTGGCCGGCCACTCCAGCCTCCATGTGAGTTTTCCTTCCGCTTTCCTTACGTCGGCTCTGCCGCAGTTTCCGCAGCTGCACTCGTACCACATGTACGGAAACGCATAGTTATCGAAAATCGGCCTGGAGAATCTTCCGCACTCGGAACACACCGGGGTATACGGAGCGTAATCGGGATTTTCTTCTTTTCCCGTGACTTCGGAGAGTATTTTGATTACCTGGTCTCTCTTTTTCATGGCCATGTCCACGTGTTCCGCGAACTTTCCCTCTTCGTAAAGCTTGTGCGTCCAGATTATCTCGCACTGAACTCCCAGGGAATCCACCGCATCAAGGAACGGCTGGACGAAGTGGTGGGCGTAATTTTTGTGCTTTCCGCAGGGACAGGGTATTTCGGATATGGGCATTCCCACGTATTTTTCGAATTCTTTGGGCAGGAAATCGTACCGTTTGCGGAGAGGGTCGTAAGAATCGATCAAATAAATCAGTCTGACTTCCTTTCCCAGATTTTCGACGGCGCTGCGGACGGATTCTCCGGTGATGGCCTCCCTGAGGCTTCCCACGTGTATGATGCCGGTGGGACTGATGCCGGTTGCTATCAGCGGCTTGTCGCAGCTTTCGGCGATTTTGTTTGCTATTACGTCTGCCCAATGCATTGGAATCGGGTGCCCAACATACCCGGGCTATTAAGATATTTCCGCCGTCGGGAGCAATGCTTTTAATATACACCCGCGATTGGGCAACGGATGGCATCCAAGAAAAACGACAGCGGATTTCAGTCTTCGGCCGGACTCATGAGATATTTCGACTCCGAAACCGACAAGGGACTCAAGATTTCTCCCAAGGCGGTCATAGGTTTGGCCATCGCTTTCATCGTGGTAGTCGTCGTGGCGCAGGTTTTCTTCCCTGTCTGAAGCTGTTTCCGACGGTACTCGTTTCGTACGTATACGCTCAGTGCGGATTTTCTTTCCCGTTTAAGGTGCTTCCCAGCAGGAAATTGCGGGAGTCTCCGGTATTCCTTCCGGATATTTTTTCTTGAAAGCCCTTTCGATCAGCGGAGGAGCGATTATCGTGGTTACCACAGACATGAGTACTATCACCGCGTTCATGTCCGAAGTCAGGTGTCCGGTGGAAAGTCCGATGGCAGCTATTATTATACCCACTTCCGCCCTGGGAATCATGCCTATTCCCACAATGTTCGCAGATTTCTTGTCCGCCGTCTTGTCGGATATTCTGACCCCTATGTAGCATCCGACATACTTCATTATGACCGCAAGGAATATCACGACGGCCGCAAGCGCAAGCACCGTTGCGCTGGTGAGCGAAGATACGTGCACCTGCATACCCACGTGAAGGAAGAAGAAGGGAAGGAAGAACGACGTAATGGTTCCTATCGTAACCTTCAGATTCCATTTTTCGGCGTAATCCGCAAGCATCATACCGCCCAGGAAGGCCCCTATGATTGCGGCAAGACCCAGCGCCTGTGAAATCGTAGCCATTATGAGACACACGGCGATGGCGAAAACCGCTTTGTCGATCTTTCTGCCGGAATCTTTGCCCGCGTCGCATCTTTTCTTGGAACAGCTCGCCAGCCAGGGAACGCAGCGCTGGCAGAATACGAAAACGGCCATCACGAACAGAACGGAAATGAAGACAACCTTCAGTACACTGAGTATACTGAGACCCTCGTTCGAAGTCATTCCCGAAACGATTGCGAGAACAATCATACCCAGTATATCGTCGATAACCGCCGCCCCTATGATTATGCGGGCTTCCTTGGTGTTGGACGCTTTGAGGTCCATTATGACTTTTGCCGTAACTCCCACGCTGGTGGCCACCATTGCGGCCGCCATGTACATCGCGTGAACTATGTTCCGGTCGTAGAAGTAAAGAGAGATTCCCGCGGCGAAGGGAAGTATGACTCCCAGTATCGCCACGTACATTGCGGGCTTGCCCACGGACATTATCTCGCAGGACCTGGTTTCCAGCCCCACGCAGAACAGAAGGAAAATGGCGCCCATCTCGGAAATGATGGCCAGCGCGTTATAGTTCAGCGACGCCGAAACACCTTCGGCCGGCATCACGACATCGAAAAATCCCAGAAAACTTCCGCCGTCCCAGACAATGTTCGCTACGATTATGCCGACTACAATCTGACCTATCAGTCCGGGTATACCCAGTTTTTCGAATATCAGAGATCCCAGCGATGCCAGTACGAACAATACGGACAGCATTATCAGAACGGTCAGCAGTTCCATAGGAGCCCAATAAAAACAAGAGATAAAAGAGTTTCTGAAAGGGTGTTTAGTAGAGGTTGTAGACCGAGTTCAGTCCGTTCCTTCCGAAGACGAAAGAGATCATGGGTTTCCTTACGGGTATGTACTCGTTTTCGCAGGAATCGTACGTTTCGGCCGCTTCGGCGGCATCGGAAACCGACGGAATTTTCGTCATATCGGAAACTTCCGTTTCCGCCTGTTCTTTCACGAATTCAGAAATCTGAACCTCTGGCGCCGTTTCGATTTCCGGCATGGAAACGATCGATTCCACGAGACTGTCAAGCATGAGGAGGGCTTCCGCGCGTTCGTCGTCGCTCAGAGTCATACTGAGGACGGCCTCTTTCCTTGCTGCTTCCTCCGCGAGGCGGATTCTTTCTCTGTCTATAGCAAGACCCAGCACTTCCATTCCGTCGTCGGGAATGTCGGTTGAGTCCCATCCGTCCGAGCAGGAATATTCCGCCGCGTCGGATTCTATGCCGGGGACAGTGAGCATCATGAGACCGCCGGTTTCGTCGTCAATCTCCGTATACTCGGGAACCTGGGACACCGTTTCGGCAGCTTTGGGTTCGCGCCTTACCGGTTCGGTTATCGGGGGGAGAAAATCGTGTCCGCAGAAATCGGCGTAACTTACGAGCACCTCGGCCGCAGCGGATGTTTCGGCCGCCTGTGCGGCACATCCGGTGTACTGGGTAACGGTCTCGGAAGCGGAAGCGACCGCTTCGGCACAGGGAACGGTACCTTCGGCGTAAAGACCGGAAGGCAGTTCCGCCATGGCTATTCTGGCGGACTCTTCGTCCTCCTCCATCATTCTTTCGTTGTCGATAGCGGACATTTCGGGTTCCGGAAGCATCGGACAGGGAACGGGAGCAACCAGTCTGGCACTGTCGGCACCTGCCGAAAGCATAACAGGCAGAGCAGGCTGAGAAATGAGTGCCGGCATTTCCTCAGAAGGGAGCATGAGACACGGAACGGGCGCGGCTATGAAGGGAATTTCTTCGGCCTCCGTATTTTCCGGCACCTCGGTCTCCGGAACCTCTTCGGGTAATTCCGTAACGGAAACTTCGGCAGCGGTCGAAGGCAGTCGTTCCACTTCCGCGGGCGGAACGGGGAGCCTTTCTTCGATTTTTTCGGAAATATCGTCGTTGACGACTTCCAATTCGTACTCCGGTTCTTTATCGAAATTGATGACGGGAGCTGATACAGGAGCCTGTGCCGCCGAAGACGTGACGGCCATTTGGGCCTCGGTAGAAATGCTCATGCCCGGGATGGTTTTTTCCTCGAAATCGGAATCGGTGAACCTGGATTCGGGCATCCCGTTGGAAAACGAACTTGCTGGCAGGGATGCGGAAACCTTTCCTCCGAGGAAGCGGCTTCCGGACCTGGAACTTCTGGGTTCTTCGTAATCGATGAAGGGATCGTCCGATGCCGTGATGTAAATGTCCGAACCGGCGTCGAGACTGTACCTTATGCATCCGTTGTTCTCCAGATTCCGGATTTCCGTCTTCTCCGGACGCTTGTAGAAACGTCCGTTTTCCTCGGTGTCCGGTATGTCCTGTGCCTCGTCGGCCTTCTTTCTGCCGAAAAGCCGTCGCTTAATCCTATTTAGAGTGCTACCGCTGTTTCTGCCATAGTTACCCATAGCTATCCCATCCGCTTAGACATAGGAATTTACCATATAAAAAAGTAGCTTACAGCTCAACTCCGGACGAATTTTACGTAATCCGCTTTGGCTTCCGCGTTGATGGCTCTGAGCAGCTCTTTGACCCTTTCCGCTTCGGCGGAAACCACCATGACTTCGAGGCATTTGTTGTTCAGAAGATGCGAGTGCATCTGGGTCTTGACGTCGGACTGATGTTTTGCCTGGATTGTGTTCATCCACGGATCCGAATGGTCTCTCCTTACGATTATCAGAACCCCTTCTACGAATCCGTCCAGCTCTTCGATTTCTTTCACTTTCGATTCCGCTTCCTTGATGGAGAGCCTAACTGCTTCGCTCCGTCCCGCCAGGGAATAAACTTTCCGGATTTCATCCAACGCGGCGATGTTTTCGTCGCTCAGGGAAACACTTACGACTGCCATGCTGCTTTATGGCAATTATTTTATTAACTTTTTACTGAATATTTGATAATTGCCTGTAAACTTCACTATTAATTTTAAATGATTAATCCCTTTTACGGAGGCATGCTTGCAGACGCAGAGCTCATAGAGTGGGTCGGACTGTTCCTCATTCTTACCGTAGCTCTGCTTCTCGACAACTTCGTAATCAACCGTGGCGCAAAACACATTACGACGAAATCCGCCCTGATTCAGACGGCGGGATGGGTGTCTCTGGCCGTTTTGTTCGGTATATATATCTGGACTACCCGCGGAGCGGAATCCGGAATGGAATATTATGCCAGCTACGTTATCGAAGAGGCTCTTAGCGTCGACAACATGTTCGTCTTCATTCTGATCTTCACCATGTTTTCGATTCCGGACGATTACCAGCACAAAGCCCTGTTCTACGGCGTGGTAGGAGCGATTGTGTTCCGTCTGCTGTTCATTTTCGCGGGTTCGGAACTGCTCATAAGATTCCACGTCGTGATGTACATATTCGGATTCCTGCTGATATTTGCCGCGATAAAAACGATGTTCGGAAAGGAAGGCGGAGGGGGAAACAAAATCGCCACTTTCCTGTCCAGACATCTGAACGTTTCTCCGGAACTGGACGGGGACAAACTCTTCACCCACAAGGATGGGGTGCGCCTGGTCACTCCGCTTTTAATCTGTATCATCGTAATCGAGTTCACGGATATCGTGTTCGCGCTGGATTCGATTCCGGCGGTTCTGAGCATCACGACGGATAAATTCATCGTATATTCGTCGAACATTTTCGCGGTGCTGGGTCTCAGGTCTCTGTACTTCGCGCTGAGAGGATCTCTGACGCACTTAAAGTATCTGAAATACGGACTGGGTCTGATTCTTATATTCGTCGGAGTGAAGATGCTGATAGGAGATTATTACGAGTTTACGATTGTGCAGTCCCTGGCGTTTATAGCGATTGCGCTGGTAGTCACGATTGTTGCGTCGGTGTTCGTTGGGAAAAAATCGACTGAAGCCTAATTATACGCGTTTTTATTGCGGTATAATTTTATAATCTGAATTTAATAAAACAAAAATTCCAAATTTATCATAACCTAATCTTTATTCGAAAAAATCTGTAAGTGCTCAAAACAAATTTTTTGATTGGCTTAGAATGTTTGAGAGTATTGAATCTACAGTAGTAGAAATTTGAATGAGTTTTTGACGAGACAACACTGGAGACGTCTCCACAGATCTACAATAGTAGAAATTTGAATGAGTTTTTGACACCCCCTTGCTTACTATCAGGGCATCATCTACAATAGTAGAAATTTGAATGAGTTTTTGAC
>JBMNQN010000011.1:0-29477 GCA_050944155.1 Candidatus Methanomethylophilaceae archaeon
TCCGGGAATCGGATACCGCGCCGTTGAAGGCGCTTGACAGCAGCAGCACGGAAACAAGTGCTACGGCAATCATTGCGGTAATTTTGACGTTTGTTCTCATCGGTCGACAATGTCGAATTTACCGTACCCGATAAATATGTTGCATAAAATACATAGCCACATCCTTCGGAAAAGAGACGGTATGCGCGGAATTACCGTGTTTTCCCCGGAATATATTCCGGAAGGCATGCGAGGCCTTTATAACGGAACTAAACTCTGATTTACTACGGTGATGGGATGGCAAGAAGCGGCAAATCCGTTTTGGCAATAATGGCCGCAGTGGTGATTATCTTTGTGATAATAGCCGGAGCGGCGCACGTAGCGGGCAAAGACGTGAAAGCGGTCCAGTATAATTACGAAGCAACCGGCCTGAAATATACAGACGGGGGCGAGATGTATACTATCGAAGGAGAGGTCGGCGTAATACGTGCCTCGCTGTGGGATAACGAGAAAGCGTTCGCAATTTCGGATGCGTCATATCATGTCTCGGAGACATCCAGCCCGGATTACGATGTGAAAGGACCCTGGAATCTAACAAAATATCCCGAATACAACGAAGTCAGCAGAGTGTTTTTCGAAGATTTCGGCGATTTGGGAATAAAGGAAGTCGAAGAGCACATTTACGAATCGGACGACGTAAAAATAACGGACTATATAGGAACGGACGACGGAATAGTTTACCGTTCAATCAGGAATTACAAAAATCCCGACGCACTTTCCGACGTCCAATTGAACCTGAAATCTTACGAAGAGATACCTCTCAGCCTGTCGAAGTATTTTCGGAACATGTCAGTCCCAGAATCTTTTGTTCTTGGCATAAAGAATCTCTGCTGACATTACGTCCCTGAGGAAATCGTCCTCGTCGACGTGGATTCCCCGCAGTATACGCGACGCGCTGTCCGGACCGATCCCCCTTCCGGCAAGGACGAATACCGCTCTTTTTCCCTGTTCCCTTACAAGGTTTGCGTTGCGCGACATCCGCATCGTTTCCTTTTTTTCCAGAGGCGTGAGACGTTTCTGCTTGAGCAGACGTACGTTTTCCCGTTCGTATTCTTTCAAAACGGCAATCATCTGTCCTCCGCAGTTGTGGCACACGAATTTTTTGGGAGCGTCTCCGACTCTGAATCTGCGCTGGGAACCGCAGCTGAGGCAGGTGGCGAAAAGAATCTCGTTCTCAATTCTTTTCTTCATGGCCATGAGAATCGAGTGGTCCGCACGCACCGGCTGCATCAATTCCTTGGATCTGGTTATTCCTTCGAGCCCTACGGGCGACACCCTTCCGGAAACGATCTCTATTTCTCCGGAAGCCATCATGGAAACGACCTTTTCGGTATTGGGTAGGTCCAAATCGTCCCAGAGGACTTTGTTTACCGCTTCGTTGTAAGCGGGCGTTCCCACATGGATGTCGAAAAGTCTGCCGAAGTTGATGAAACGGTGGTCCGCTTCCTTCTCTATTATTCCGAATTTTTTCGCCACGTAAACGAATCTCCACTTCAGGAACGAAGAGTTGAGTATCGTCTTTCTGCACAGGTCTTCCACGGTGCCGGGGCGTATCAGTCTGAAAGTGTTTTCCAGATCTTCTCTGGAAATGTTCCGCGGAAGTTCCATAATAATGCGGTACGGGTCGGTGGACATGCCCACGCTCTCTCCGAAACGGGCGGTGAGCAGCGCCGATACTATTTTGCTGAGAGTTTCGTTGACTTTGGTTCCGAAACAGCAGTTTATGATGGCCAGACGGTCCCCCGTTTCCAGCGTAACGGTTTTGTCGTCGGGCATACGCTGGCTCTCCTGGGAATCGAAATATCCGGTCAGGGTTTCCGCACACAGTCCGTCTCCGGGATAATCCCCGAAGTTGCGCAGACGGCGCATACGGCCGACCTCCATTGCCACTTCGAAGGGAACCGGTATGTCGGACCCGACCCAGGATGGAACCGAACCTATTTCCCTGGCTTCTTCCACCAGAATTTCGTCCTCTCTCATTTCCACAATGCGCCAGGTCCTTCCTTTGGCGATGAACATGGCATATTCTTCCGCAAAGGTTGCCACGAAACTTTCGTCGAGGGTTCCGATTACCGCCCTCGTTCCTATGTCCCGGACGAGATAGGTTCTTTCGTCCGGAATCATGGAGATGTTGCTGTAAAAGTAATTCATTCCCTTTCTGGAACGTCTGAATCCGTTCTCGTCTTCGAATATCATTTTTATCGATTTCAGCTGTTCCAGGACCCCGTCCATTTCGCTGCGTTCAAGGGTGCCGAAGGGATACGCGCGTCTGAAAACCGAGTATGCGGTTTCCCTGTCCGTTCTCCCTCCCATGGTCATGGCAATGAGCTGATTGGCGACTACGGTCAGAGGACATTTTCTCCCTTCAAAATTTTCTATCTCCCTGTCGTCGCATCTGCGGGCTATAACCATTGCCTCGGCGATTTCGTCGGGCGCCGTGGCCAGTATTCTGGCTCTTATGATTTCGCCTATCCGGTGGCCCGCCCTTCCGGCCCTCTGTATCATGCGTGCCACCTGTCTCGGCGAATTGTATTGAATCACCAGATCGGTGCTTCCCACGTCAATACCCAGTTCCAGGGACGAAGTGCATATGAGCGCCTTGATTTCTCCTTTTTTGAACCCGTCCTCCATTGCAGTGCGGGTGTCTTTCGAAAGGGATCCGTGGTGCACTTCGATGGAAAAATCAGGGTCCCACAGACGGTATCTCGCCGCCAGCCATTCCGCCGTTTCTCTGGTGTTGACGAAAAACAGCGTCGAACGTCCCCGTTCTATGGCTTTCCGTCCGTGAACCATAACGCCCAGCATTTCCGGGTCCGTCTGCAGTTTATCCAGAAGAACCGAATCCGTTTCCGGCGCCGGACATTCCACGGTAATGTCGTAATCGCGGTGGGTATCGTGGCGGCACACCGTAACTTTGCGGCCGATCCCGGAAAGATAATTTTTTACTTCGTCCACGTCTCCTACGGTTGCCGACAGACCTATGCGCTGGAACTCTCCCGCAATCAGAGCAAGACGTTCCAGGGCGACGCTGAGTTGGGCCCCTCTTTCGTTATCCGCAAGTTCGTGGATTTCGTCAATGATTACCCATTTAACGTTCTTCAGATGCTGTCTCAGTACCTTCCCGGTGAAAAGAACCTGAAGTGTTTCCGGCGTGGTTATGAGAATCTGCGGCGGTTTTCTGGACTGAGCGTTTCTTTCGCTCTGGGACGTGTCTCCGTGTCTCACTCCCGCGGAGATTCCGGCGGCGGCGCTGTACTCCTCGATTCTTTTGAGCATGTCCCGGTTCAGGGCGCGCAGCGGCGTGATGTAAAGGCATCTGAAGCCTTTTCCGTCCTTTTCGCGGATGAGACTGTTGAGGACCGGGAGTATGGCCGCTTCGGTTTTGCCTATGCCTGTGGGCGCCACCAGGAGAACGTTCAGACCCGCCGCTATTTTGGGTATGGCGTCCGCCTGAGGTTCGGTGGGTTCGGTAATGCCCCTTGCCCGGAGAGCCTCTCTGAGTTCGGGACTCAGCGTGTCAAAGGGCATTTTTCCGCCTTAGCGGGTTCACCGTTTTTTCTTCTTCTTTTTGGCGCTCTTGAGGTTTTCTCTTACGGCGTCGTTGATCTCTTCTCCCTGTTCCAGACCGTCGGTGATGTCTTCCTCGTCGTATCTGAGAACAGTCCATCCTTCGGATCTCAGAACGCTGTCGAGAGTGCGGTCGGAACCTCTGGGCTCGACGAACACGGCAACTTTTCCTCTGACGAAAGCAACGGGTATCTTGTGGGGGCCGTAGTCTCTTCTGCATCTGAGTCCCTTGTTCCACGCGGCCCTTCTGACAAGCGCTTCGGGGGAGTTGTCGGTGTAGTCGTCGATGTAGGTTTCTTCGGGAACCGCGGCCTCTTCGGGGACGTAGGATTCCTCTTCATCGGAGAAGTCGATGACTTCGACGGGTTTTATAATCTCTTCGGGAGCTTCGGTCTTGACAACTTCCTTGGGAGTCTCCTCGACCTTTGCAACCTCTTTCGGTGTCGCCTTGACAACATCCTTGGGGACTTCCTCTGCAGCCTTCGGAGCCGACTTTTCGGCTTTGACGGCTTCCTTCTCTTCAACCTTGGGTGCGGTTACCTGCAGAAGAACCTCCGAAAGGTCCATGATTTTGATTTTAGATCCGGCCTTCTTGGCTCCGGCCCTCAGGTTGAGAACACAGAAGGGACAGCAGGTGATTATCACCTCGGCGCCGACTTCTTCGGCGTCTGCGATTCTTTCGGTTGCGACGTCCACGGCGTAGTTGCCGTACTGACTCTTGTAACCTCCGCCTGCGCCGCAGCATCTGGAAAGTTCTCTGGAACGATGCATTTCGACGAAGTCGATTCCTTTGATTTTCTTAATCACGTTCCTGGGAGCGTCGAAAACTCCGGCGTGCCTTCCGAGGTGGCACGGGTCGTGATAAGTGGCTCTGACTTTGAATTCGTTGTTGAGAGGAATTTTCCTTTCGGAAATGAGTTTTTCCACGTACTGCGAAAAGTGGTAGACGTTCTGTCCGGATTTTGCGTAATACCTTCCCGCGTCGTGGCTGATGGTCTTGTAGCATCCGGAACAGGTCATGACCATGTCTTTTGCGCCGGTACCGTCGGCGGTTTCGACGGTATGCTTGGAGAATTCAAGGGAAAGGGTGTCGTCTCCGGTTCTTATGAGGGGCGAAGTGCAGCACCATTCGTCGGCGCCCAGGGAACTTACGCTCACTCCGGCACGGGAGAGCACTGTGACTCCGGCACGGGCAATGTCCTGCATTCTGTAGGATCCCGTGCATCCGGCGAAGAATATGACTTCGGGAAGTTCGGCCATTTCCACGTCTTTGGGCCACCAGGCCGTCCTTTCGGATTCGGGTTCTTTGTAAGGGTTATGGTGGGATTCGATGCTGCTGCGCATCGCTTTGTGGGCGGACATGGGGCCGTATCCGTTTTTGACGAGCCATGTTCTCACTTTCTCCCAGAATTCTACCAGGTGGATTTTGGAGTGGCACACGGCTTCGCAGTTTCCGCATCCTGTGCATTTGTACATGGCGTCGACGAATTCGGGACTTAAGGTAACATTTCTGCCGAGCAGTTTGTCCATGGCTCCCGTTCCGACCTTGTCCAGCTGGTTCAGGTAGTATATTTTCCCTCTGGGTGTTACAGACTCCCAGGGAGTCTGGGCATGGGCTTCGCACACGTCTATACAGTAGCCGCACTGAACGCACTGGTTCATTTCCCTCTGGATACGCGGCAGTTTTGGCATTTTCGGCGCGTCCGCCTTGACAGTTATCTTTACCATTTTCTTTCCTCGGAAAAGACCGTCGGTACGGTCCCGTTTTGGAAGGCAGACCAATTTGCTTCTATATTAAGGCTTTCAGAAATGCGGCCGCACCCGCACGGAAAAAGCCGAAAAAGTGGGCGAAAAAAACACAATGGCACATTGGGCATTTTTGAATGTAATAAATGGTGGGCCCGGCCGGATTTGAACCGACGACCATCCGGTTATGAGCCGGACGCTCAACCAGACTAAGCTACGAGCCCGCGGAGTACGGTTAGAAACGTCGGACATAAAAAACTATCGTGAGAAGAGTGGCGCCGTCGCACGGGCTTGAACCGTGGACCTTGTGATTAACAGTCACACGCTCTACCGACTGAGCTACGACGGCCTGTTTTGTGCAAAGATGGACGGATATTAAAGCGTTACTGCGATATGCGCGAGCGGACTTCCTCGATTCTGTTTATCAGACTTTCCAGGTACTGCGATATGCTTTCCACAAACTCTTCGTATTTTTCGGAGATCACGGCCCCCTCGGGGGTTGCGATGATGACGCCCTCTCTTTCGAGGACTCTGAGAGAATATCTTACCTTGTGTTTCGGAAGGTTCAGAATTTCGGAAAGACGGATAATGCCTACAGGCTGATTTTCCAGAGTGGCGCGGAGCAAATCTATGTGGCGCTCTATGAGCTCTATCTCTTCGTAAGCGCCGCTGGTTAGATTGTATTCTTTACCCGTGATATCGCCCCCGGGCAGCTTTCGGAGCCGCGATCAGCGGCCGTACCATTTCAGCTTGTCGCCCCATCTCGAGTAATACTTCCAGTAAGCCTGGATGAACGAACCGCAGCAGTCGAGGGCCTTTTGTTCGGCGTCGGCTCCTTTGTAGGTTTTGTAGCACATAAGGCACTGGAATCTGAGTTCAGGCTCCTTCTTTTTTCTGGCCATTACGCCGATAAGCGTCGGACACGTAAATAAAACTTTAGGGGAATCAGTTTTTCGCAGAAGGACCGTTTTCAAAGTGCCAGTACAGGGATTGCGAAAGCGGAGCTTTATTCATGGCAAATTCGCGGTTTCGGTACGGGCAGCACGAAATACTATTATATCCGCATAATGTTGTCACGGGGTCATGAATAAAATCAAGGTTATCAACGAACCGTCGGAACTCGTGCCGATGCTCAGGTCCGTTGACACCCCCATAAAAAGGGAGGTGCTGAAGGAAGTGACCTTGGAATGGAGAACGGCGGCACAAATCGAAGAGAAATACGGCCCGGAAGGCAGAGATGCCCTGGCATTCTTCGAAAAAATGAAGCTGGTGGAGACCAGATGGCTGTCCACCGGCGGCAGCTACCCTGAGAAATCCTACCACACCTATTACACGTCCTTCAACATCAATGCCCAGTGGCCCGTATACGAGATAAGCGACGTATTAGCGGCGGCCATGATGGACGACAAAGAATTCTCCGAAATCGAGGACAAAATCCTTGCGGAACTCGGAACTTCCGGAAGATTTTCCGGAGATGTGGCGGAGGCGCTCGGCCTTACGTCCACGATGCTGAAGAGTCTGGTGAGAAGGTCCGTAAAGATGGATTACCGCGGGCACAGAATAGAACCCATCCGCGAAGCATGATTCATGTCTGACATACGGATTATGAGGATCGGTCACAGGCCGGAAAGGGACAAGAGAGTCACGACACACGTGGCACTGTGTTCGAGAGCGCTCGGCGCTAAGGAAGTTTTCGTTGATACCTACGATCCGAAACTCGAGGAAAACATACACAGCGTAAGCGAAAACTTCGGCGGTGATTTCTCCGTGAAAACCGGAGTTAAGTGGCAGGACGCCGTGAAAGAATTCGACGGAAAAGTTGTTCATCTCACAATGTA
This sequence comes from Candidatus Methanomethylophilaceae archaeon, assembly GCA_050944155.1. Classification (GTDB taxonomy): domain Archaea; phylum Thermoplasmatota; class Thermoplasmata; order Methanomassiliicoccales; family Methanomethylophilaceae; genus VadinCA11. The sequence continues at coordinate 7,191 of JBMNQN010000011.1, forward strand.
CGGCCGCAGACTGGACGAAGCCCTTCCGGAGATCCCGAAGGACGAGGACATCATGATAATAGTGGGCGCCGAAAAGGTGCCTCCCGAAGTGTACCAGCGTGCGGATTTCAACGTTTCGGTGGGAAACCAGCCCCATTCGGAGATAGCCGCCCTGGCAATCTTCCTGTATCTTTACACGGGGGGAGAAACTCTGTACGCCGACAAAGGCGGAAGAATGACCGTTATACCCAACGAAAGGGGGAAGACCGTTGTCGAAAACATACCCAGATGAAAAAGAATGCATTTCGATGCTGAAGGCGGCGGGCTGTTCCCGCAGAGTCATAATCCACTGCCGTACCGTGTGTGCGGTCGCCGACGCAATCGCTTCCTCGATACCGGAAGCGGATCCGCATTTGGTTTCGGCGGGAGCCCTGCTTCACGACATAGGCCGTTCCGCCGACCATTCGATGACCCACGCAATAGTGGGAGCAGGAATTGCGGAAAAGATGGGCGTTCCCCCGGAAGTATGCGAAATAATAAAGAGACACACGGGGGCGGGACTGGACGAAGACGACATACGCGAATTCATGCTTCCTCCCGGAGACTATATGCCGAGAACAATAGAGCAGAAAATCGTGTGCCAGGCGGACAATATGGTGAGCGACAGCAGAGTCATCAGCCACCGCCGTTCCGAGGACCGTCTGCGGGGAAGGGGATTCGCGGCGGGCGCCGACCGAATAGCCGCACTCCACAGCGAACTCTCCGAAAAGGCCGGTTACGATCTGGACCTCGTGATCAACAAGGTGGGGGAGTTTCCGGTCGGGGAGACGAGACGCGGCCGGGGAAAGTTTTGAGTACGATTACGTCTCCGATTCCTCTGACCCACGAGAAAGGCACGGATATTGCCACTCCCTCGTCCACAAGCGCCGGATTGCACCGGTCGACGTAAATTCCGCTGACTCTCATTTCCGGAAGATTTACGATAAGTTCGTCCGCCACCCCGACCAACAGACCTTCCGGCGTGTAAATCTCCAAACCTTTGATGTTTGACAGCGTTTCGAGCATCCCTATCATATAACCGTTAAAACTGCTAGTTATTTATCCGTACCGAACAATGCACCGCCGGAGACCAAAGACATGGTAACGGAATTGAACGAATCGAATTTCGACAGCTTCATATCTGAAAACAAAAAGGCACTCATCGACTGCTGGGCGCCCTGGTGCGGACCCTGCAGAAGGATGGGACCCATAATCGAAGAGGTGGCCGCCGAAGCGAAGGACGCCGGCGTCGCGAAACTGAACACCGACCAGAACCAGGCAATCGCCGCAAGATTCAACATCAGCGCAATCCCCACGGTTCTCGTTTTCAAAGACGGGGTTCTCGTAAAGACTCTGGTGGGACTCAGGCCCAAGGAAGACCTTCTCGCAGTCCTCAACGGTATCTGAAATGGAAACTGACGTGATCATCATAGGGGCGGGTCCTGCCGGAATCCAGGCCGCAATGCACGTTTCGAGAAGAAAAGTCGGAGCGGTTCTGATAGGCAAACCCGCGAACTCGGCCTCATACGGCGCGGAAATCGAGAACTATTTCGGTGTTTCCTCGTCAAAAGGTTCCGAAATGCTGAAAACCGGAATCAAACAGGCGGTTTCTTTCGGCACGGAGTTTCTGGAAGAAAACGTGGTTCATTCCAACCGCAAAGGAAAAACCTTTACGGTCAGGACGGAAACCGGCAAGGAAATCAACGCCAAGGCGGTGATAGTGGCCACAGGCATCTCCAGAGTCAAACTGGGGATTCCCGGAGAAAAAGAGTTCGTCGGAAAGGGCGTAAGCTACTGTTCGGTATGCGACTGTAATTTCTATAAAGGAAAATCCGTGGCCGTTATCGGCGACGATACCGAAGCCGCTCTGTCTGCCGACATGATGACGAAATACGCCTCCAAAGTTTACTGGGTCACCGAAGGTTCCTCTGCGGCGAAGGTTTTGATTGAAAAGGCTTCCATGTCCGGAGCCCTCATCAAAAACGCCAAAGCCAAGGAAATCAAAGGCGACTCTCAGGTCAGGACTTTGGTTCTCGACGACGGTTCGGAACTCGAAGTGGACGGCATTTTCATAGAACTCGGAGCGAAATCCGCCGCGGACATAGTTTTGGACATGGATCTGATGCCGGAATTGGACGACACAATCAAAGTGGATTCCAAATGCGCCACGAAAATTCCCGGACTTTTCGCCTGCGGAGACGTTACGGGCAAACCGTGGCAGATGGCCCGCGCCGTGGGGCAGGGATGTATCGCCGGCCTGAGTGCCGCCGATTACGTGAAAGGCGTCAAATGACCGTAGACGACCTCATCGCGGGAATGCTCAGAGAAGAAGGAGGGTTCCAGAAGGCCCTCCGTTTCATTCTCGACGAAGAACTGGACATGAATCTGAGCGAATTCTGCGCCGCATCCGGCCTTTCCCCCTCCACAATGTACAAAATACTGGAAGAAAAAAGGGAACCGAACATACGCACGGTCCGGGAAATCGTCAGAGCCGTGAGAAATCTGTCCGGTTCCGCCGGGGAACAGTTCATCGCCGTAATAGCTTCCAACGTTTCCATGGACTCCCTCCCGGAGTCCGCCGTGGTCAGCGGCAGGGTGTTTCCTCTGAAGGAATATCCGGTGAACACGATCGAAGACGCCATCATCGCGGCGGTCCGTGCCGAAAGAGACGGGGCCATCGCCGTAATATGCGCCCCCATCGTCGCGCCCACCGTGGAAAAGATACTGAAGATACCCGTTTCCAGAATACTGCCGTCCGCCAGCATAGTCAGAGCCATCGACCGTCTGGAAGGCATAATCTGAATTTCGGCCCCGATACTTGAAAAGTTAAAATAGCGCCTTTACTTATTAACGTTGTAAAGGTGATTTTCTGTTCGAACTCCAAGTGGTAAGCAACACACCCATGAACGCAGTTTCCGACGTTGACATAGTGGCGGAGACGTTTCTGATTCAGATCGGATACATACCCAAGGGATACGATCCCAAAACATCGGCGACGGGACTCAGGGACAGTGTTCCGTACCGGCTGTTCATGGACTATTTCATGGGAAATCCCAACAAAGCGTGGACCGTGGAAGAACTGGCGGTTCTTCTGGAAACCACGAAACCCACAATATACAGGCACATCAACAAACTGAAATCCCTGGACCTTCTGGAAGGCGTGGACGTGGAATTTTCCGGCCAGATGCGCAAAGGATACCGCATAAGGTACGGAGACCTGGGAAAAGCCTGGAGTTTCACCGAGGCCAACGTGCGCATGGCCATGGACAATTACAAAAGCACGGTCATGCACTTTCAGGAACTTATGAACAAACGGAGAGAATGAAATGTCCGAAGAAAAGACGTACGGACCGAAAGCCGGTTCTGTTTATTCCGTCGAGTACGGGGATTCGGAAATCTCCGACGGAATTTTTCGCGGCTATACCGCAATCGGAGACGAACCCTCCCTCGTTCTGGAATCCGAAGGACGCATATTTCTGATTCCGGCGGGGCAGATAATCCGCATGATTCTCGTGGAAGAGGCTCCGGAAGAAAAAGCCGCGCCGAAAAATGATGTTTACTACGGCTGAAAAAAATGTCGGAACTGGCTGACAGAATCGTCCGCGCCGTGAAAAGCGGCGAAATAAAAGACCGCAGGGATTTTCAGAATTTCAAACTGAAACTCAGCGGAATCCTCGGATTGGACGGCGTTCCCCCCAATTCGGAGATTCTTGCGGAAATTCTTCCCGAAGACAGAGAGCTTCTTCTTCCGTTTCTGATAAAAAAACCGATGAGAACGGCGGGAGGAACGGCCCCGGTGGCAGTCATGTCCTCCCCGTACCCCTGTCCCCACGGAAAATGCATATTCTGTCCCGGGGGAACGGATTTCGGAACTCCTCAGTCGTATACGGGAAAAGAGCCTGCCGCCCGCCGTGCGGGCAGGAACGATTACGATCCTTTCAATCAAGTAAAAGACAGAATAAATCAGCTCGAGGCAATCGGACACGACGTTTCTTCCGTCGACCTGATAATAATGGGCGGAACTTTTCCGTGCAGGGAACCCGAGTACAAAGAAATGTTCGTGCGCAGATGTTTCGACGCTCTGAACGGAAAAGAATCCGAAAACATCCGCGAAGCCCTGGATGCAAACGAAAAATCGGAGCACAGATGTGCCGCCGTTGCCATGGAAACCCGTCCGGACAGGATGAAAAACGAAGACGCGGAAGACGCTATGTTCCTGGGAGCCACGAGATTCGAACTGGGCGTTCAGATTCTTGACGACGGAATTCTCCGGGCGGTAAACCGGGGCCATACCGTACAGGACATAATAGATGCGACAAAAGCCTGCAAGGATGCGGGTCTTTCCGTATGCTACCACATAATGCCGGGTCTTCCCGGCTCGGATCCGGAAAAAGATCTGGAATGTTTCAAACGGGTGTTTTCCGACCCCGACTTCCGCCCCGATTCCCTGAAATTCTACACAACGTTGGTAATCGGCGGGACCGGTCTTTACGAAATGTGGAAGAACGGCGAATACGAACCCTACGGTACGGAAACGGCGGCGAAGCTCCTGTCGGAAATGAAAACCGTGATACCGGAATACGTCAAAGTGAACAGAATCCAGAGAGATATCCCCGTATCCGAGATAGAGGCAGGAATAACCAAAAGCAATCTGCGGCAGATCGTTTCGGAACACATGGCGGCAGAAGGGAAAAAATGCAGATGCATACGCTGCCGGGAGGTGGGACGCACCGATATCGAACCCATAGACGTGTCCGAAGCGGAGCCGAAAATCACGGAATACGAAGCGTCGGGAGCGACGGAGTATTTCGTTTCGTACGAAACCGAAGATTTTCTTATAGGATTCGCAAGACTGAGAATCGACGGAAATCTTGCGTCGGTGAGAGAACTGAAAGTATCGGGTTCGCCCGGAAATCCCGAGGGATGGCAGAAAAGGGGGTATGCCGAAAAACTCATGGAAAGGGCGGAAAAGAAAGCTTCCGAATGCGGCATCGGGAAAATGAGGGTTACGTGCGGGCCCGGTACGAGAGAATTTTTCAGAAAACTGGGATATTCACTGGAATTTCCGTATATGACGAAGACGCTCAGTTGATTATTATCTTGTCCCGATCCACGCGTATGCGGTCGGTTTCCACGACCAACCTTCCCTCGGCGTCCACTTTCGCCGGCCCTTTGATAACGGCTCCCGCGGGTTTCACCAGAAGATACTTTATGCGTCCGCCCGAGGTGTCTATGACTATATCGTCAAGAATTCCCACTTCGGTTCCCGCTATCGTTTCCACTTTCAGACCGATAAGCTCTCTCGAAAACATTTTGGGACTCATCACGGCAATCACCCGTAGAACGGGACTCCGTCCCATCCGTCTTTGCGCTTTCTGATTTCTCCGCCCATTTTTTCGAAACTCCTGAAAGTTTCGCTATCCACCGAAGGCTTCACGACTTTCAGCGCGGCATCGAAACATTTCTTGTCCACGCACACGGCATCGGAATCCGCGCGATAGGCCGCAAGTCCCGCCTCCCTGCAGACGGCAGCAAGATCCGCCCCCACGTATCCGTCGGTTTCCACCGCCACATCCATGAGGTCCACGTTCATCAGGGGCATTTTCGCCGAGTGTATTTCCAGAATCTTCAGTCTTGTTTCCAAATCCGGTTTTCCTATGTACACAAGGCGGTCGAATCTCCCCGGTCTGAGCAGAGCAGGGTCGATCATGTCCGGACGGTTCGTGGCGCCCATTACCATAACGTTTTCCATGGTTTCCACCCCGTCCATGGCCGTAAGCAGCTGGGCGACGGCTCTTTCCCAGGTTCCGTTCCCGTCCCTCCCCCGTCTGGGAGCCATCGAGTCGAGTTCGTCGAAGAAAATTATGCACGGGGCCATCTGTTTCGCCCGTTTGAAAATCTGGCGTATGGCTCTTTCGGTCTCTCCCAGCCATTTGCTTGCCAGTTCCGGTCCGCTCACAGAAATGAAATTAGCTCCGGATTCGTTGGCCACGGCTTTGGCGATGAGAGTTTTTCCGGTTCCCGGCGGGCCGTAAAGCAGAAGCCCTTTGCCCGGTTCTATCCCCAGTCTTTCGAACGCTTTTTTCTCTTCTTTCGGTACGAAGATTTCCCGGATTTCTTTCTTGATGGATTCGAGCCCTCCCACGTCGGCCCAGGTGACTTTGGGTATCTCCACGAGAACTTCCCTCATTCCGCTGGGTTCCACCTCGGAAAGGGCGTCGGTGAAATCTTTCATGGTGACTTTCATTTCGGCCAGTTTTTCCGGCGGTACGGGTTTGTCCAGATCCAGTCCTGTCATGTGGGAACCGAGACACTTCATGGCACTTTCCCGGCACAGAGCCGCCAGATCCGCTCCCACGAAGCCCTGGGTCATTCCCGCCAGGGCATTTATGTCGACGTCTTCGGCAATTGGCATGTTTCTCGTGTGAACTTCCAGAATTTCGGCTCTCGCGGCTCTTCCCGGAACCCCGATTTCAATCTCCCGGTCGAATCTTCCGGGCCGTCTCAGGGCGGAATCCATGGAGTCTTCCCTGTTCGTAGCTCCAATTACTATGACTCCTTCGCGTCCGTCAAGCCCGTCCATGAGGGTCAGCAGCTGGGCGACCACCCTTTTTTCCACCTCTCCGGAAACCGAATCCCGTCTGGGCGCAATCGAGTCGATTTCGTCAAGAAAAACGATGCTCGGGGCGTTGTCGGAAGCCTCTCTGAAAAGGTCTCTGAGTCTCTCTTCGCTCTGACCGTAATAACTTCCCATTATCTCCGGGCCCTGGACCGCGTAGAATGAAGCGCCGGACTCGTTTGCCACGGCTTTGGCGGTGAGAGTCTTCCCGGTACCCGAGGGTCCGCAGAGAAGGACGCCCTTGGGAGGAAGAATACCCAGACGTTCGAAAAGTTCCGGATGTTTAAGGGGAAGCTCGACAAGTTCCCGTATTCTTCCGAGCTCTCCTCCCAGTCCTCCGATGTCGTCGTAATTCACTTTCTGTATCTTTCCCACGTTTCCCTGGCTTTCTTTGATAACGACTTCCGTCTCCGGACCTACGGTGACCGGGCCCTGGGGAACCGTACTCACCACGGAAAACGTGGAACGGTTTCCCATAAGGGCGATGTTGGGAAGCAGAATGTCCAAACCTTTGATCAGCGGTCTTCCCATCAGATTTTTGAGAAATACGGATTCTATGCCCTCGCCGAATTTCGCCTTTTTGCCCTCGGGAAGGTTCGGTGCCAGAATCACTCTTTCCGCGGGGAGGGGATCGCATTTTTTTACGGTTACCACGTCGTCCACGCCGATCCCGGCGCTCGTCCGCGTCAGACCGTCGATTCTGATTATTCCCTTCCCTTCGTCTTCGGGTTCGCCTCTGAAAACTTTGGCTACGGCGGTGTTTTTCCCGCAGATTTCCACGGTGTCTCCGATATCCAGAGACAGGGAGGCCCTCGAGCGGGAGTCCATTCTCGCTCTTCCGAGGCCCGTTTCCGACTGTCTGCGGGCCATTCCGACTTTCAGCTCGAGAGAATCTGCCATGACGGGGCATGATTGCGGTACCGTTATTTTACCGCTTTGAAGACCGGCCCGTATATGCGATAACATCTAAACAGTCGTACCGAATACCGTGTCATGAAATCCGTATTTTTCCGTACGGTATTTTTCGAAACGGCGGTCCGTATACGCCGGGACGGAAGCCTTTTCGGCAGTCTCCGTATGCGCGGGCGGCCCTTTGATGAAAGAGATTATATATAATGAAGGGTTGCACACACATTACAAGCTTAAGCTATCTATGGGCCTGTAGCTCAGCTAGGTAGAGCATCTGACTTTTAATCAGGTGGTCAAGGGTTCGAATCCCTTCAGGCCCGCTGGTACTTCATGAGCGATCGAACGGCGGATCAAGTATGAGGAAAGCAAGACCCACACATTCTAAAACGGATTTCCCGCAATCCCGTGGCGGGGCAGAAGGCAGGTGAAACTTTGGCATCAGATAATATTTCGTTTAACGTTCTCGAGCACAGACTTGTGCCCGAACACCATCTTCTCTCTGAGGAAGAGGCGGATGCGATTCTTTCCGAAATCGGAATGACTCGCGATCAGCTCCCCAAAATAAGAAAGACCGACGCAGGCATCAGGGTGCTCGAATCGGTTCACGGGCCCATCGAAGAGGGGCGTGTAGTAAAGATAGTGAGGAAGAGCGAAACCGCGGAAGAGTTCGTAGCCTACAGACTCATAACGGGAGGAAAAGCATGAGGGATTTAGTAGAACTGTACTTTACCGAACGCAACATAGTCAACCACCACATTTCATCCTTCGACGACTTTCTGGCACATGCCGACAACCCCAACAGCAGGATGCAGAGAATCGTCGACGACATACGCGTTCCCGCCGAGGACACAGCGCGCGGAACCATAAGACTCGACCCCGAACGCACCGGGGGAAGAAACATAGAGATACGCATCGGAAGAGCCAGAGGCGAGGACGGAAAAATCTCTCCCCAGGCCAAGCCCACCGTGCGCATAGAGCTTCCCAAAGTTATGGAAGCCAACGGATACAGCCACGAACTCACCCCCATGGAAGCCAGGCTCAGAAACCTGAACTACATGTCTCCGGTTTTCGTCCGCTTCGAAGTGTACGAAGACGGCGAAGAAATCCAGGTTCCTGAAAACGAGAAGTGGATTCACGTGGGAGACATGCCCATGATGGTCAAATCCAAGGGATGCAACCTCAACAGAGGCGTAATGAATCTCAAACTCGACCACAACCTTTCCGACGAGGAATACCATGATGCCCTCATACGCGAGAAAGAAGATCCGGACGAGCCCGGAGGATACTTCATTATCGGAGGTACCGAAAGGGCCCTGATTACCCTCGAAGACCTGGCACCCAACAGAGGAATGGTGGAAAGAAGCGAGAAGTACGGGTCCGCGGTGGAAACCGCCAAAGTCTTCTCCCAGAGAGAAGGATACCGCGCCCTTACGCTTGTCGAGAAAAAGAAGGACGGAATGCTCATGGTTTCCGTTCCCGTCGCCTCCAGTTCCATTCCCCTCGTTGCTCTCATGAAAGCTCTCGGTATGGAGTCAGACCAGGAGATTTACGACACCATCGTTTCCGACCCGGAGATGGAGAACATCGTTTACGCGAACATAGAGTCCTCCCTGGACAAAAAAACGTACGCTCCCAACGGATACCACACCACCGAAGACGCGATTCTTTTCCTCGAGAGAAACTTCGCGGCCGGTCAGGCCAAGGAATACAGAACCAAAAAAGTCGAAAGCATTCTCGACCGCTCTCTTCTCCCCCACCTGGGAGACACTCCCGCGGACCGCATGAAGAAAGCGATTTACCTGGGACGTATAGCCCGCTCGGTTCTGGAACTTTCCCTCGACAAGAGAAAGGAAGACGACAAGGACCACTACGCCAACAAGAGACTCAAGCTTTCCGGAGATCTTATGGAAGATCTTTTCAGAACCAGCTTCAGCAGCCTCATGAAAGATCTGAAGTACCAGCTGGAGAGAAACTGGGGAAGGAAGAGAAACGAACTGAACATATCTTCCTCGATACGCCCCGACCTTCTGACCCACAAGCTCCTTCACGCTTTGGCCACCGGAAACTGGGTGGGCGGACGCGCCGGAGTTTCCCAGCTGCTTGACAGAACTTCCAACCTTTCCGCAATGTCCCACCTGAGAAGAATCACTTCTTCCCTTACCAGAAGCCAGCCTCACTTCGAGGCCCGCGACCTGCACCCCACGCAGTGGGGAAGACTTTGCCCCTCGGAAACTCCCGAAGGACAGAACTGCGGTCTGGTCAAGAACGCGGCGCTGATCATCGACGTTTCGGAAGGATTCCCCGACCAGGACGTGAGGTGGATGCTCCACGAACTGGGACTCGGAAGCGTCAAGGACAGCGGCACCCGCGTGTTCGTCAACGGAGACCTGGTCGGAACCCACGATTCCCCCGAGGAACTGGTTGCCCAGGTCAGGGACCGCAGAAGATGCGGAATTCTCTCCAACGAGATAAACATCCGTTACGACGACGAGATGGACGAAATCATCATCAACTGCGACGAAGGACGTCTCAGACGCCCCCTTCTTATTCTTAAGAACGGCAAAACCGTCATCACCAGAAAGAACATCGAAAACATCCGCGAGGGCAAAGAAAAATGGACCGACCTCTTCCGCGAAGGAATCCTGGAATGGGTCGACGCAGAGGAAGAGGAAGACCTTTTCGTTCTCGTAGATCCCTACGACGTTCCCTCCAGGTGTCCCAAATGCAGCCACGCACTTTCGCCCACCGACGTGGACTGGATGAATCCCGGAAAAGATTCGGAAGAGGTGCTCAAGTGCAAATGGTGCGACGACGAATTCACCGTCCCCTCCAAAATCACTCCGAAACACACTCACATGGAAATCGACCCCATGGTCATTCTGGGAGTGGCTGCCGGAGTCATCCCGTATCCGGAACACAACTCCGCGCCCCGTATCACCATGGGCGCGGCGATGGCCAAACAGGCGCTGGGAATCCCCGCCGCCAACTACCGCATAAGGCCGGATACCAGAGGACATCTGATGCATTACCCCCAGATCCCCATGGTACAGACCCAGACCATGAAATTCATAGGGTACAACCACAGGCCCGCGGGACAGAACTTCTGCATAGCCGTCCTTTCGTACCACGGATATAACATAGAAGACGCTCTGATAATGAACAAGAGCTCGGTCCAGAGAGGACTGGGAAGATCCACGTTCATGAGGTCCTACCGTTCCGAAGAGCGCCGCTACCCCGGAGGCCAGGAAGACCACTTCGAGATTCCGTCCCCCGACGTGATGGGAGCCCGTACCGACCTTTCGTACGCTTCTCTGGGCGAAGACGGTCTGATCTTCCCCGAAGCCGAAGTGTTCGGAAGCGATGTGCTCATCGGAAAGACTTCGCCCCCCAGATTCCTCGAGGAAGAGACGGATTTCCTCACTCCCCAGAAGAGAAGGGAAACGTCCGTTACAGTAAGGCCCGGAGAAGTCGGATACGTGGACTCGGTTATGGTTACCGAATCCGAAAACGGCTCCAGACTCGTCCGCGTCAAAGTCAGGGATCAGAGAATACCCGAACTGGGAGACAAGTTCTGTTCCAGATTCGGACAGAAGGGAGTCATAGGAAAACTCGTTGACCAGTGCGACATGCCCTTCACGTGCCAGGGAATCACTCCCGACCTTGTGGTAAACCCCCACGGAATACCTTCCCGTATGACCATCGGACACGTTCTCGAAATGATCGCCGGAAGGGTGGGAGCCATGGAAGGACGCATCATCGACGGTACCGCATTCTCAGGCGAAACCGAAGAATCCATACGCGACGGACTCGTAAAGAACGGATTCAAGAACAACGGAAAAGAAGTGATGTACGACGGAACCACCGGACGCATGATTCAGATGGACGTGTACACCGGAGTCATATTCTACGAGAAACTGCACCACATGGTAAGCGGAAAACTCCACGTGCGTTCCAGAGGACCCGTTCAGATTCTTACCCGTCAGCCTACCGAAGGACGTTCCAGACAGGGAGGTCTCAGATTCGGTGAGATGGAGCGCGACTGTCTTATCGGACACGGCGCGGCCATGGTAATCAAAGACCGTCTCCTGGACCAGTCGGACGGTACCCAGCAGTACGTCTGCGGAAACCCCAGGTGCGGACACATAGCCATACTCGACCGCCACGGCGGAATATACTGCCCCGTGTGCAAAAACACGTCGAACATACACATGGTCCAGACGTCCTATGCGTTCAAGCTGCTGATGGACGAACTGCTCTCGTTAGGTGTTGCCATGAGGCTTCAGCTGGAGGATTTGAGATGATGAGAGGAATCACGAAGAGGATCGGTTCGATCAAGTTCTCCTGCGTTTCCCCTGAGGAAATCAGGAAAATGTCGGCCACCAAGGTAATTACGGCCGATACCTACGACGACGAGGGATACCCCATCGAGATGGGTCTCATGGACCCCCGCATGGGTGTCATCGAACCCGGGCTCCGCTGTAAAACCTGCGGATGCAAAGTGGACGAATGTCCCGGACACTTCGGGCACATAGATCTGGCACTCCCCGTAATACACGTGGGATTCGTCAAAGACATCAAGATGCTCCTGGAGAGTACCTGCCGTTCCTGCGGCAGACTGATGCTCACTCCCGAACAGATTCAGGAGACCAGGAACGACATGGAGCGCATGGAGGAACTGGGCGGAGACACCATCGACGCGAAGAATTTCGCCAAGACCACCGCCAAAGGCGCATCCGCCAAAGGTCTGTGTCCCTACTGTTCCGCGGAACAGATAAAAATCAAACTGGACAAGCCCACGACCTTCAGAGAGGTGGACGACAACCACAAGCTCACCCCCAAGGAGGTCCGCGAAAGGCTGGAGCGCATCACCGACGAGGATCTCTTTACGCTGGGATTCGACCCCGCCACGTGCAGACCCGAGTGGATGGTTCTCACCGCACTGCTGGTTCCCCCAGTCACCGTAAGGCCGTCCATAACCCTCGATTCCGGAGACAGATCCGAAGACGACCTCACCCACAAACTGGTGGACGTGCTGAGAATCAACCAGAGACTCAGGGAAAACCGCGACGCGGGGGCTCCCCAGCTTATCGTGGAAGATCTGTGGGAACTTCTTCAGTATCACGTAACCACGTACTTCGACAACCAGACTTCCGGAATACCTCCCGCGAGGCACAGGTCCGGACGTCCCCTCAAGACTCTGGCACAGAGGCTCAAGGGAAAGGAAGGACGTTTCAGATCCAACCTGTCCGGTAAGCGTGTGAACTTTTCGGCGCGTACTGTCATCTCTCCGGATCCCCTTCTTTCCATCAACGAGGTGGGAATTCCCAGGGAGGCGGCGAGAGAACTCACCGTCCCGGTACACGTGAACGACCACAATATAGAGGCGCTGAGAACCATCGTGGCCCGCGGCCCCGCTCCCGCGGAAGAGGGAGGATATGTTCCCGGAGCCAACTACGTCATAAGGTCCGACGGAAGAAGAATCAGAATCACCGACCGCAACGCGGCCGATGTGGCGGAAGGTCTCGAAGTCGATTACACGGTGGAGAGACAGATGGTTAACGGAGACGTGGTTCTGTTCAACAGGCAGCCTTCTCTCCACAGAATGTCCATGATGGCCCACAGGGTCAGAATAATGGACGGACGTACGTTCAGATTCAACCTCTGCGTCTGCCCGCCCTACAACGCGGACTTCGACGGAGACGAAATGAACCTTCACGTGCTCCAGTCGGAAGAGGCCCGTGCAGAAGCCCGCATACTTATGCAGGTCCAGGAGAACATCCTGTCTCCCAGGTACGGAGGGCCGATTATAGGCGCCATACACGACCACATCACCGGAGCTTACTATCTGACCCACGACAATCCCCGCTTCGACAGGTTCCAGGCAGCCAACATAATGAGCAAACTGCCCGACGTTGAGATGCCCGAACCCTTTACGGACGAAAAGGGAGAACCCTACTGGAGCGGCAAACAGCTGTTTTCCGCCGTCCTTCCCAAGAATTTCAGCACAACGTTCAGATCCAACATATGCCAGAACTGCGACGTGTGCAAGAAGGAGAACTGCGAGTTCGACGCTTACGTCAAAATACGCAAGGGGCAGCTTCTCTGCGGAACCATCGACGTAAAGGGAATAGGCAACAGCAAGGGTAAAATCATAGACCGTATCGCCCGCGACTACGGGTCCGACGAAGCCGCCACGTTTATCAACCACGTGACCAGACTGGCTCTCGGCGCTTTGATGAACCACGGGTTCAGCACTGGAATAAGCGACGAGGACATACCCGACGAAGCCGTTCTTCAGATAAACAACTACAGCCAGGAATGCATAGAAGAAGTGGACAGACTGGTGGAGTCTTACAAAGAAGGAACTCTCGAACAGATGCCCGGACGTACTCCCAGGGACACTCTCGAAGTCAAGATTATGTCTCAGCTTGGAGAGGCCCGTGACGAAGCGGGAAGGGTAGCAGGAAAACATCTGGGTCTTTACAACCCCGCGGTCATAATGGCCAAAGCCGGCGCCCGCGGTTCGATGCTCAACCTTTCCCAGATGGCGGGCTGCGTAGGTCAGCAGGCCGTTCGCGGCGAGAGACTTACCAGGGGATACTGGAACAGAACCCTGTCCCACTTCGAGCCGGGAGACATGGGTGCGTACGCCAAAGGATTCTGCTCCAACTCGTACAAATCCGGACTCACCCCCACGGAATTCTTCTTCCACTCCATGGGCGGACGCGAAGGATTGGTCGACACGGCCGTCAGGACGTCCAGATCCGGTTACATGCAGAGAAGGCTCGTGTCCGCTCTCGAGGACCTGAAACTCACCTCCGACGGAACCGTAAGGAACACCATCGGAACGGTCATTCAGTTCAAGTACGGCGAGGACGGAGTGGATCCCTCCAGGTCGGTCCGCGGAAAAGCCATTGATTTGGACGATCTTTTCGCCGAAGTGCTCGGAGACGACGCTGCGGAACACATGATACGCATCGACGAGAAAGACGTAGGCGAAGATTACGGAGCCAAAGAGAAGGACGAGATGGAATTCCTCGAAGACGAGGATTCCGAAGATTACGACGACATCGGCGATTCCGATTACGACGGAGGAGGCGAGTGAAATGGCTAAAAAAGACACAATGAAAGCTCTTATCAGGCGCGGAATAAGCGAAGAAGCCACCGCGCTCCTGCTTACCAAGTACGGCACTCTGGGAGAAATTTCGGAAGCCACCGCGGAGGAAATCGAAGATCTGGGTATTTCTTCCGCCGAAGCCGAAACCATAGTTTCGGCGCTTTCCAAACACCCCTCCCGCAGCACCGTATCCAAGGCGAAGAAGGAAATAGAAGAGGTTCCCGCTTTCGAAGCCAAAGAAATCACCCGCGAGCGCGTCCGCACGCCGGAACAGGAGAGGCTCATCGGAATGGCCGAGGCAAAAGGTTACGACTTCCCGATAAAAATCCTGACGGACATCGCTTCCCGTACGGCGGGGAACGACATAGACGACGAAACCTGCGGCCGTCTTCTCGACAGAGCATGGGAGATGTACACCTCCCACCTGATGGATCAGAACGAATCCGCGGGTGTAATGGTCGCCCACTCCATAGGAGAACCCGGTACCCAGATGAACATGCGTACTTTCCACTACGCGGGAGTCGCGAACATCAACGTTACCCAGGGTCTTCCCAGGCTGATCGAAATAGTCGACGCCAGACGCGTACCCAGCACTCCGTCCATGCAGATCCCCCTCGTGGGCATCGCCGCCGAAGACGAAAGTGCCGCGCGTCACGTAGCCGCCGACATCGAAATGACCGCGCTGATCGACGTTGCGGATTTGAAAACGGACGTAAGCAACATGCGTCTGATAATCACGCCCAACGCCCACAAGATGGACAAACGCGGAGTGACCATCGACGACATGCTCGAAAAACTGAACAAAATCAGAGCCGTCCGCGGCATGGTGGAAAAATCCGGATTCAGCATAGTCATAACTTCCGACGTCCAGTCTTTCAAGAAACTCCAGGTTATGCACGACGCGGTCAAGAATGCCAAAATCAAAGGAATAGACGGCATCACCAGGGCCGTTCTCAGCAAAAACCGCAGGAACGGAAAGTTCGAAATCATCACCGAAGGAAGCAACCTCAAGGAAGTTCTCAAGGTTCGCGGAGTCGACGCTCCCAACGTGATGACCAACAGCATTCTGGAGATTGCGGACGTTCTCGGAATAGAAGCCGCGAGGAACTCCATAATCTACGAAGCCGGAGGAACTCTGGGAGAGGCCGGACTGGACGTTGATATAAGGCACATCATGCTTGTTGCCGACCTTATGACCAACGACGGTTCGGTGAAAGCCATCGGAAGGCACGGAGTGTCCGGAAGGAAGTCCTCCGTGCTTGCGAGAGCCGCCTTCGAAATAACCGCCGCGCACCTGCTGCACGCGGCGATGGTAGGAGAAGTCGATCACCTGGAAGGTGTGACGGAAAACATCATAGTCGGACAGCCGGTGACCTTGGGAACCGGTGCCGTAAACCTGATTTACACGCCCAAAAACAAAGAGGGGGATAAAGAATGAGCGATGAGAAAATCGACATAAGCAGAGCGCTGAAGGCTGCCATAGTAACGGGCAAGGTCGAATTCGGCGTGGACCAGACTGAAAAAGCGATAAAAACGGGAAAGGCCCAGATGGTTATTTTGGCCAGGAACTGCCCCAGCGAAACGCTGAGGAAAGAGTCCAAGGTCAAAGTGCACGTCTACGAGGGAAACAACATGGAGCTCGGAGCTCTTTGCGGTAAACCGTTTTCCGTTTCGGCGCTTGCCGTTATCGACAAGGGCACGTCAAACATACTTATGCTGTGAGAAAATGCCTGCGGATATCGTCATTACGGAAGAGACTCTCCGGTACATAGCACTGTTCCAGGAGGTTACTCACACCAACGCCGTGGACTGTCTCGATACGGCCGACAAACTCGTATTCGTGGTGGAAGCCGGCCAGGGCAACATTGCCGTCGGAAAGAAGGGAGATCACATGATCAAACTCAAGGAACGGACGGGCAAAAATATCCAGGTGGTGGAGTATTCTCCGGATCCGGAACAGTTCGTGAAAAACGTGTTTCACATTTACGGTCCTCAGAAAGTCGTAATCGAGAAGCGCGGAGACATCACTCACGCAACCGTGACGGTGGATCCGGAGCTTAAAGGCCGCGCCATAGGCAAAGCCGGCAAGAATCTCCGTATTGCGAGAGACATAGTGAACAGGCATCACGAAATCCAGAGCATAAGCGTGGACTGATCCCCCCCGGATCTTATTTCAGCGGGACCGGGGGCCGAGAGGCATTCTCTCGACCTCCAGTCTGTCCGCTGTGGGGTATTCTTCCGTTATGTAACATCTGTACGGAAGGGAATCGGCCAATTCTTCCAAGACCCAGGCTGCCGTTTCCATTCTGTTTCTCTCTTCGTCCACGAAGATGAGTTCCGGAGGCACCCCGTACTCTTTTTCAAGAAAATCGGCCGCTTTGTGCAGGTCGTCGGCGTAAAGTATCCCCTTCAGGAGGGTTCCCTCTTCGGTCACGACGTCGTACTCTTTGGCGGTTCCTTCCGCTTTGCGTATGAGTCTTCTTCTCAGCTGAATCCCGTCTTTGAAGGACGAGGAGCAGTAATGTATCCTCTTTCCGGGATACTTTTTCAAAAGTGCCAGAGCAGTCTCTTCGGAACCGTACACTGCGGAAGACGTGCCGTCTTTCACGGAGTATCCGCGGCGTTCCATCATGTCCCAGTTGCTTTCCGAAAACTCCAGTTCGTTAAGATTCACGAAATCCGCTCCCGCTTCGAAAGCGGAAGAAATCAGCTTTCCGAGGGATTCTTCTTTTCTGGGAAGGGCGGGAACCTCGATCCCGGCGTCGAGACCCGGTATAGATTTTATTTTTCCGAAAGTTTCGGTATCGAAAGAGTCCCAGGTATTATCCCCGGGATGGAAACGTATCTCGTCCAGACCCGCTTCGGCCAGCTTCCGTACTTTTTCCGGATCCATGGTGGAGGTGTACAGATGGATGTGGTGTTTTTTCCCGAAACGGGATTTCAGCATTTTTATGTAATGTAACGTCAGATCGATGTCGCACAGCGGGTCTCCGCCGGTTATCCCGGTACCAAGGGCGTTCATGGATTCCGCCTCGGAAATTATGTCTTCGTCGGAGGAAATTTTCAGTTCGTTCGCATATGTACCAGACATCTCTTTTTTTTCGAAGGATACGGGGCAGTAGAAGCATCCGGTTCCGCACACCCCGGTTACGAAAAGCACCATTTTCGCTCCTTTCGTGCACAGTTTGCAGCCTTCCGCAAGTTCTCCGTCGGCGGCCGATCCGCACTCCTCAAACCTGAACGCCATGACGGCGCATCGTGCCGACGGCTTATTAAGTCTCACGGGAATACCCCGAATCCATGAGAAAGAAAACCCGCCTGGTTCTTGCATTGGACGAAACGGATGCGGAAAAAGCTCTGGCCGTGGCGGATTCCGTCGCCGATTACACGGATGCTGTGAAAATAAACTGGCCGCTGGTACTTTCCGCGGGCCCGGACATGATAAACCGTCTTTCGGAAAATCACGACGTAATATGCGACTTCAAGGTCGCGGACATACCCAACACCGTCCGTCTCATAGTGGAAAACTGCGTCTCCAGAGGAGCCTCCGCGGTAATCGTTCATGCGTTTACGGGAGACGATTCTATGATTTCGGCCGTGGAAGCGACGGACGGAAAAGCCGAAATTTTTGCGGTCACCGAAATGAGCCACCCCGGCGGAAAGATGTTTACCGCCGCACATGCCGAAGAGATGGCGGAAATGGGAGCGAGATGCGGTGCAACCGGGTTCATAGCTCCGGCAACCAGACCGGACAGAATACGCGCAATCAGGAAAATCGTCGGAGACAGGAAGATTCTTTCTCCCGGAGCCGGAGCCCAGGGGGGCAGCGCTTCCGCGGCGGTATCCGCCGGTGCGGATTACGTGATTGTGGGAAGAGCGATTTACGCGTCGGACAATCCCAAAAAAGCCGCCGAAAACATCTGCGGAGAGATTGCGTCGGTTTTAAAATGAAACGGCCGACTGCACATTGAACAATGTACTCGCGCACGCCCGCAAACTTATAATAGAAAATTGGTAATCAATCGCCAATTTAAGGATGGAGACCTTTATAATGCGTTATTTCGGAAAAGAAAAGGCTTCCCCCGAAACGGGGAGGAAAACCCGCGCCAAACATAAAGACGGCGGGGAATCCTGGATAAAAACACACTGGGTGGCCGTATCGCTCTTTCTGATAACGGTTTTCGCCGTTGCGATAAGGACCGTATTCTCGTACGGACTTTCCGCGGGCAGCAATTTTGCGCTCTCGGGAAGCGGCTCTGCCGACCACCAGCACACAATCGAAAGAATCCTCAACGGTACATTCGGGCTTTCCGACCCAACGCAGAATTACCCGTACGGAGGAAAAGTATCTCCGGTCCTTATCGACGTCATACTTGCGGCGTTCGCATGGATTGCGACATCCGCCGGTGTTTCGGTCTCTACCGCCGCGGCGGGAGTCCTCGCATTCTCGGCACCGATAGCGGCAGGCATAACGTGTATTCTGCTCTTCTATCTTGGAAGGGAGATGTTCGACGAGCAGATCGGAGTGGTGTCCGCTCTGTTCTATGCGTTTTTCGCCCTCCCCATCTCTTCGACCGTATTTTCCAACGGGTCGACGCTGGGAATCGTTGTCATGTTCTTCGTTCTGGCCACGTACTTTATGGTCAAGACCATGAAAGCGATTGACCGCACGTCTCCCGGAATAAAGTCGATCAAAGAAAAGCAGGTGCTTGTTTACACGGTGCTTTCCGGTTTAACCATCGGAATCATCGCTCTTTCCTGGGACGGATTCGGAGCGGTAATCATTCTCGTAGCGGTCATGATGGTTGCTCAGGCGGTATTCGCACGCATGAAGAAAAGGGAATTCGGTGCGGCTTTCGCATCGTATTCGCTGATGCTCCTGATAGGATTGGGAATTTCCGTTCCCTTCTATGTGATGACCGATACGTTCTTCCTGGTTTTCACCGGACCCCTGGGAATCGCCGTCACGGCAATCGTCTGTATGGCGGTTTTCTATGCGCTGAGAACCAAACCCAAGAAAATTTCGTTCCTTGCCACTCTTGCGGTTTTCGCCGCGATAATGATTGCGGTGTACTTTGCGGCTCCGTGGCTTTACTCCGACATGGTTAACGGAAACAGAATCTTCGATTCCTTCGTTATCGCTTCCCTGATGGGTTCCGGAAACATCTCCATATCCTACATGGCGGCGTTCTACGGATGGGCCACGGTTTGGATGCCCATCCCGATTTTCGTTTACATGCTTTACAGACACGGCAAGAAAGACTATTCCGAAGCCGGTCTTATGATTCCTCTGTGGATTTTGGGCATGTTCGTTATCAGTTGGCTTTCGTTCAACAATGCCGTAATAGCAGGCCCGGCGTATGCCGTGGCGGCGTCCGCATGCATCGTTAAGCTGATACGCGGAGTGGATATGAAGGGATACTTCGCGTCCATCCGCGGAGGAGGCTTCAAAGCCAGCGTAAAGAAGTTCCTGAAACCGGAACCCTTCCTTTCGCTGGTCTGCGTGGTTCTTCTGGTGATAGCTCCCAACGCGTTCCTTGCCGCAGACGCTTCTACCGCGTCCAACGACGAACAGTCTTCCAGATTCTTCGGAGGAATGAGCTATACGATCAGAACCGAAGAGGTCAGCCCGATGGGCATGATTTGGGACAGTGCTCTCAACGAGCCCAAGTCCGGCGCCGTGGTTACGTGGTTCACAGATTCCTCGGCCGCCAACGACAGAGGCGGATTCGTTTCGGTTACCAGCAGTAACGGCGAAGGCGCCGCGGCGGCTTCCCACATCCTTCTGGCAGAAGGTTCATCCGGTGCGCTGGCGGCCATGGCCGTACGTCTCATCCTCGCGGACGGCACCGAAAAGTATTCGGTTGCGATAACCGACGCCGGACTTACGGAACTTTCCGACTTCATCAACGACGCCGACAAGTGCAGAGAGCGCATTAAGAAAGACCCCGCGTCCTTCATGGGTGTCAAAGCCGACGTCTCCGACGAAAACGCCGTTTATCTCGCGTCCGTGGATTACATAACCAAGAATCTCGACGATGCCGGAATATCCGCATTCTACAACGACGTGCGCGGAATACGCGGCGACGGAGGCATCGCATACGTGGCGGTAAACGCCGGAATGATTCCGCTCGCCTACAACGACGGCTCTTCCTTCTCGATGATGGCCGAAATCAACGATTACGTCCTCGACGCAAACGGTGCCGCAAGCGCGTTCTACACCTACGGATATTACGGCATTCAGTACAAACCGGCGATGTACGAAACCTTCCTGTGGAGAAGTCTGTTCGGAATAGGTCCCGAAGCGGGAATTTATCTGCCGTACGATCTCGCCTACGGAAAAGTCGGCGCGGCCGCTCAGCCCGGACTCGGACTCGGAGGATTCGAAATCGTCGACTGGAGAGTCAAATACAGCCCGAACGAAGAATCTTCTCTTACCCAGGGCGACTGGACATACATGAACGGATACGAAGCCATAGCCAAACAGAAAGCCGAAGGCGGTCTGATCAACTACTTCTCGTCGGTCATGCTTCTCAAGGTTTCCGAATCCGGAACGCATACCGATAAAACCGGAACCATAATTTACGGGGCTTCAGATTCGAAATTCGAGGGAGCCAAGGTCGCGGTCTTCGAGAAAGATGCGAACGGGGAATACGTACAGCGCTCCACGACCTTCGCCGACGCGAACGGGAAATACAGAGTAAGCGTCCCGACCTCGGGCGATTACGAAATCAGAGTTTACACCGGAACCGACAGAATCGCCGGCGGAACCTATGCCGGAAACGTCGGCGCGGACGGAAATCTGAGCATCGACTCCGCTACTCTCGAGGGCGAAATCGTCGGAGCGTCCGAAGTTACAGAAGTTACCATAAAAGGACAGTACTCCGGAATCGAAGAGAATGTCGATTCCGATGATTCCGGTAAGTTTACTTTGACGGACCTTCCGCCCGATGTTTACACGGTTTACACCGGAACGGTTTCCAATAAGATTGCCGAAGCCAAAATCACGGCATATCCCGGAGTCAACAGCGGAATCAGACTTACTCCCGACGAGGGTACCGTTAAAGCGTCGGTTTACGACATGTACGGTGTTCCTCTTGTGAAAGAGGTAACGGTGCTCAGCCAGGACAACGGTCTTGAGTATAAAGCTACCAGTTCCTCCGACGGAACCGTTGACATAAAGGTTCCCGCCAGGAAAGACGCCGTTTCGTACACCGGAAAGTATTCCGTCTTCGTAGACGGAGAATTTTCGTCCGCCGCCGCGGTTACGGTTTCCAAAGGTTCTTCCGCCAGCGCCAAAATAACCGTCTTCGATTCCGTGCCGACGGCTCTGTCCGGTACGGTTACCGTAATGGCGCCGGGCTACTATTCCGTGATGGATTCCGCATCTGCGGTACCCGACGGAGGCAACGCGACGTTTACCATAACCGACGGAACCAGATATACGCTGAAGAAGGCAGGAACTCCGGAAACCGCGCCCGCGGTCATGGATTCCGAATTCAAACTTACTGGAGCCGAAAACGCATCCGGTGCGGTTATGACCGGAACCGTTACGTTCTACGGAGATAACGGATCCACGTTCTCGTTTGCCGTTACCGGCGGAGAGGCATCCGGAAAGCTTCCC
>JBMNQN010000012.1:0-29197 GCA_050944155.1 Candidatus Methanomethylophilaceae archaeon
ATTGTAAATAACCCGGCGCGGATTGGCTCCTTATGTGCGCGGTACTCCAGGTTGCCCTGGATATTATGCAGACGGGAAGAAGCGTACCTATCGCCAGGGAAGCCGTGGAAGGAGGGGCCGACTGGATCGAAGTCGGTACGCCTCTGATAAAGAGCGGCGGGGCCGAAGCGATACGGACTCTCAAAAAAGAATTTCCGGGAAAAACCATCGTTGCCGATACCAAGACCATGGACGTGGGCGCATTCGAAGTCGAGATTGCGGCAAAGGCGGGAGCTGACATAATCACGGTACTGGGTCTTGCCGACGATTCGACGATTTCAGAGGCGGTCATGGCCGCAAGAAAGTACGGCGCCAAAATAATGGTCGATATGATCAACGTCGGAGACAAAGTCAAACGTTCGAAAGAAGCCGAAGCCCTGGGTGTTTCGTACATCTGCCTGCACACCGGAATCGACGTTCAGATGAGAGGTAGAGAACCCGACACGAAAATTCTCGAAGAAGTCGTGAAAACCGTTTCGGTTCCCGTTGCGGTCGCCGGAGGCATAACAGCCGAGAATGCCGGTCTTTTCGTAAAAGCAGGGGCCTCGATTGTTATCGTGGGGGGAGGAATCCTCAAAGCCGCCGACATTAAGGAGGCGACCGAAGCCGTGAAGGATGCGATGGGCGGCAAAGAGGTAAAGACCAGGCTGTCCAAAAAATACGGCGAAAAGGATCTGTTCGAAGCCTTCTCCAGGGTTTCTACCTGCAACATTTCCGACGCATATCACAAAAAAGGCGTGATTTTCGGTCTTCATCCGTACATAAAAGACGGGACGCGCATGGTGGGGAGGGCTCTGACCGTTCAGACCTCCAACGGAGACTGGGCAAAACCGGTGGAAGCCATAGACCGCGCGGAAAAAGGAGACATCATCGTTATCGATGCCGGGGGTTCGCAGATGGCCGTATGGGGTGAGCTCGCTTCCACTTCTGCGATGGTTGCCGGATGCAACGGAGTGGTAATCGACGGAAGCATACGCGACATCGACGACATACGCAGAATCGGATTCCCCGCCTTCGCCAAAGCAGCGGTCCCCTGCGCCGGAGAGCCCAAAGGATACGGCGGCATCGGCATCGAAATCACCGTGGGAGGACAGAGAATCCGTACCGGGGACTGGATCATAGGCGACGAAAGCGGCCTTATCGCGGTTCCCCAGGAAGAAGCCGTACAGATTGCCAACCGCGCCCTGGACGTCCACGAGCACGAAAACCGTACCCGCGAGGAAATAAAGAGGGGGTCCACCCTTTCGAAAGTAAACGAAATTTCGAAATGGGAACCGGTTAAGTAATCATTTGTTCCAGAACGGTTCGGATGTTCCGTTGTAACCTTCGTTCGCGTACACGGGTCTTTTGGGTTCGCTGTTCCGGTTTTCCGCAGCCATCTTCATGAGCAGTTCGATTCTTTCTTCCGTGGAAGGGTGCGTGCTGAAAATATTTCTGGTCAGAGATTTACGGGTTCCGAAGGGATTGGATATCCATACGGAAGAGTAGGCAGGGTTGTTGTAGTCGTTTTTGGGACTGCTGCACCCCCTTTCTATGCTCCTGAGCGCACTGGCCAGAGCTTCGGGCTTTCCGGTTATCTCGGCTCCGGTCTGATCCGCAAGAAACTCTCTTTTCCTGGAAATGCTGAGCTGAACGAGAAGCGCCGCAAGGGGCAGCGTAATGTAAGCGAGAATCGCAATCAGAACCATCATACCCTGGTTTTTGTCGTTCCTGTTGCCTCCGGATGCTGCGAAAAAAACTCCGTATCTTGCTACGAATGTTATTATCGAAGCGGCCGCGGAAGCGACGGACATGACGAGAATGTCTCTGTTTTTGATGTGCGACACTTCGTGAGCGATGACGCCCTCCAGTTCTTCGTCGTTCAGTGCGTACAGAAGCCCGCGGGTGGCTACCACCGCCGAGTCCTTGGGACCGCGCCCGGTGGCGAAGGCGTTGGGCATGAAATCTTCGGTTATTCCCACATCTGGCATGGGTATTCCCGCTTTGTCGGCGACGGATTTCACTATACCGTAAAGCCTGGGTTCTTCGGCCTGTGTGACCAGTCTCACCCTGTTGGCTCTGAGGGCCATGCTTTTGGAAAATATCGCAGAGTACGTGAGTATTATTACGGCTACCAGCAGAAGTGCCAGCATTCCGTAGATCGGACTTCCGAAATACCATCCCACCGCCCATCCCACCGCCGCGAAGAGAAGGGATAGAAACGCAAACATGAGTGCCGTTCTGAAGTGCCAATACGCTTTCATTACAAATCCTCCGAAAGTCCTAAATCGTATTCCAATCTGTCTCCCGCTACGAATTCCTTGACGCCTTCAAGAGAAAGTACTTCCCTCAGACGAAGCGCACCGTTTGACCCGGTACAGTGATTGAGACGCAGGTCCTGGCACTCCGTACTTTTGAAGAATTCGGCGGTATCGTATACCGATTGTTTGGGTGCTTTGTCGATATGCAGTCCGCCTATGAATGCTTTCGGATACTGTCCGAATTTTTTCTTTACGGCTTCCAGAACCTTTTCCGCGCCGCAGTGGGAACATCCGCTTATCACGATGGGTCTCGTTCCTCCGGAGAGAACCAGAAACGATTCGCTGGCGTGCGGGGAATCCATGGGCGGAGAGACCGAAAGATGTCTGCTGAGTTCGGTCCACCCGTTCAGTTCGTTTTTCTCGGCTTTACGGAAAGATTCTTCCGAAAGTTTTATTCCGTTTTTGGACAGAAACCCTCCGGATTTCCAGGCGGAAGCGGGTGCGTAAACGGGCAGAGGAGACGTCCTCATACCAAGAAACACCGACAGGCCCCCCGTATGATCTGCGTGGCCGTGGGATATCACGACCCTGTCGATCGATTCCGGATCGATTTCGAGATGCTCCATGTTGTGTCTCAGATACCTTCCGCGCATACCGGTACCGAAAAGCGTGCGCTCTCCGTCCGTCTCCACCAAAAGGGAAAATCCCTTCGCCCCTATCAGCGACGTATACGGCTGAGACCCTTCGTTATAGACGCAGAGCACGCTTGCCTTCATAAAGGACGGTTAACGGCAAGAGATTAAAAAACGTTTCAGCGGGAGAACAACGATTCGGGAATTTCCCCGCATATCACATGCACGTCTTCTTCGGTCATGCCGCCGTTGGCAAGCATGGCTTTTACTCTTTTGGGAACAGTGTTAACCGACATACGGGCACCGGGTTTCGACGGGTCGTCGTAATAATCCGTTTCCAGCATGAAACGGTTGGATTTTTTGGACATCGCTTCCTTGATGTAATCCCTGGACGCGGGGATGGACGGCATGACCCCGAAATTTTCTTCTTCGGTTACGAACGGAGGGGAGGAATGTTTGATTACCATTCCGGGATCCAATCCGGCTTTTCCGGCTATTTCGGCCAGAGACCTGTTGGTCTCGACGGTTCCGGCTTCGCTGTGGATAATGACCGGACATCCGTTGGATTTCGCTATTTTCATGCCCTCCAGAAGAACCTCGTTGGATGCTTCCCATATTTCCGCGTTCACGGGAAAATGCGGTCTTCCGATTTCCCCTATGGCAACTGCTTTTCCTTCCTCCACGGCTTTTCCGGCGGCTTCCATGCCCTCGATCATTATCTCCTTTGATTTCTGCAGACCGTATTTTTCCGAAAGACCCAGCAGTATAATCGGATAGGGCCCGACCGCCACGTTGACGAGAAGATCCGTTTCGGCCCTCGCCCTTTCCGCCAGGCCGAAAGTTATTTCGTAAGATCTGCGGAAATCGATGCCTTTCTCGATCGGAACTTCTCTGTAGGGAAGAGTTACCAGCGTCAGACCCGTGCCTCCCGCGGACTCGAATTCCTTCAGGGCATCCACGTTCCTTCCCGAAGGACTCATGTGGATGTGGTTGTCGTAAACGGGCACTTCCGCCATGCCGGATAAGACGCAGATAAGATAATTATACGTTCCCCGCGGTAACAAAACCATGGACAGGAACTCCAGGTTCCTCCTGAAATGCATCAGGAAATACTACAGGGCGAACGCCCCGGAACTGCCGGACCGTTTTACGCGGAGAGAATTCGGTTTCATGTTTTTCGACAGACCGATGATGCAGAGGCACCTGGGATTCCAGTCGGCGGGGGATTTAAGAAAATTCGTGGTTTCCAACGTTCCCGCCCACAGCTACTATTCCACTGCATATTACAGAAAACCGTCGGCGCCCACCATGGAAGAAAAAGAATGGATGGGCGCGGAACTGATATTCGATCTCGACGCCGACCACCTGGAAGGCGCCGAAAATATGTCCTATCCCGTAATGATGCGTCAGATACGGGGGGAGATGATGAAACTGTGCGATTCCTTCATCTACGGAGATCTGGGATTCGGCGAAAAGGACGTGCACCTTACGTTTTCCGGAGGAAGAGGATACCACGCCCATGTCACCATGCCCGACATTCTTTCCCTGGAGTCCCACGAAAGAAGAGAGATCGTGGATTACGTAACGGGGGCCGGACTCAAGATAGACTGGGTCTTTCCCTATAACCTGGTTCCGACTTCGCAGACCGTGGTGCGTGGCGCCGTAAGAACAAACGTTGCCAAAGACCGCACGATTCCTCCGGAAGACTCCGGCGGGTGGAGGAAGAAGATGAGGGACGGACTCATGTACGTGGTCAACGACTTCTGCGACTCCGACCCCAAAACCCTGAGACTGGAGTATCCGTCGATAAAAAGGAGCCAGTACAGCACGATTGAAAAAGTTCAGAACGATGTCAGACAGTCCAGAAAATTCCTTTTCGAAAAGAATACCATGGCAACCCTGAACAGAAACAGCCAGGAGATGCTCGTAAAAATTATGGACGAGGACATGAGGCCCCGCATCGCCGGAGAGGTCGACGCTCCGGTCACGGCCGACATAAAACGTCTGATAAGGCTCCCCGGCTCCGTCCACGGAAAAGGAGGGCTCAGGGTCACTCCGCTTACCAGGGACGAACTCACGGATTTCGAACCTTTGGAATCTGCCATGCCGAAGGAGTATTCGGACGACCCCGTAAAAATAACCGTGAAAAAGCCCGTGGACATGAGAATCAAAGAGGAGCGTTTCGTTCTCGAGGGCGAAACCGAAGTTCCGGAGTACGCCGCGGTGTTCCTGATAGGCAGAAAATTCGCGGATCTGGGTTATGCTTCGGAAGCACCCGAAATTTCGTTATGAACGGGTACAGCAGCAGGACTGTTCGGTTTTTGTTTCGAATCCTTCAGATTCCGCCCACGTCAGAGTTTCCGGCGAAAGATTCGCCGCTCTGCGGACCCCCGCCGCAATCGCTTCCCTTTCTATGTACCTGAGTCTGCGGTCCCGCATGCATCCCAGAATAGTTTCGATACCGTATTCTTTCAGAGTTTTCACGGCCTCCGAAGTGCATCCCTCGGGGAGAACGAAACCTTCGAAATACGTACCTTCGGAAGGAACCGCGGAAAGCAGAACCGCACGTTTCAGTCCTTTGGACGAAATCAGTTCGGAGCTTTCTTCGAAATCCTTTCTGCCGAATCCCATGGTAAGATGCGGCGTCGGAATCCCTCCCGCATCGAGAATCGAATCGATTGTGTTTTCGTAAGATTCCGGTTCCAGACCGAATACGTTTTTCACGGTTTCGCGGTCGCAGTGTACGTCGACGGAAAAATCCGAAACGCCTGCGTTCACGAGCTCTTCGGCATCTTCCCTTCCTATGATTCCGGGATGGACGTTGACCGAAAGACCCAAACCGGAAATTGTTCCGATTGTTCCGTAGTATTTACGCAGGGGAACCCTGCCGGAATGATCCGAACCGCCACTTATCAGAATTCCTTTTCCGCCCGACGCGGCGACGGCTCTGCCTGTCTTTTCCAGCTCCTCCGGACTGCATGCGGGGAGCATCCCTTTCAGATGCTTTCCCCTGCAGTGAGCGCACATAAGGTTGCATTTTCCGCCGGTGACCGAGACGGCCGGAAATCCGGTACCCGGAACGCAATTGACGAGAGTTCCGCATCCGCGACTCATACGCACGCACAAAGCTTTATTATCTAAATAAGGCTCACGAACCTAGGTAGTAATTATGAAGGCATTCCTTATCAAAGGCGATTTCGCCGACAAAAGACAGGGGAGACAGCCCTACACAATCGAAATGGCTGCGGAAGACGAGGCGGCCGTCAGAGAGAAGGCGATGTCCACTCTCGGAAGCAAACACAAGCTCAAAAGATACGAAATCAACATCGCATCCGTGGAAGAGCTTTCTCCCGAGGACGTAACCGACCACGTTGTAAAACACCAGATCGGTGAGTGAAATGGACGACGGAGAGTTGCGCCAGGCCTTGCAGGTGCTCGAATCCTACAAAGAACAGATGGATGCACTCTCGAGACGTATCAGCGTTCTTCAGATTTCCTTGGAAGAAACCTTCAGGGCGAGAGAAACCCTCAGACAGTTTTCCGAAGCCAAAGAAGGCGACGAAATACTCGTTCCCGTGGGCGCGTCGGTTTTCGTAAGAGCCAAAGTGACCGGTTCCGACAGCGCTATCGTTGGTATCGGAAACAGAGTATCCGTCGAAAAGAAACTTTCCGATGCCGAGGATTATATGAACTCCGGCTACACGGAGATCGAAGAAGCTCTCCGGACGGCGAGCAAAGCCCTCAACGACATGAGCACAATCGCAAACAACCTAGCCGAAACCATAAACGCCGAATACGAGGCCAGGCAGAACGCCTGAGCGCATCAGATGTTCGATTCTCTCAAAACGAAGCTGAAAGGACTTTTCAAAAAAGCTCCCGAGACCCTCGAAGAGACGGTTTACGAAACTCCGGAGCCGCCGGCGGAAAAAAAGACGCCTGTTTCCGAAATTCCCGAACCGGAAATCAAGGAAACGGAAATAAAAAAATCCGAAGCCGTCGAAACCGAAGTTACCGAACGGGAACCGGTACAGAGTGCGGAACCCGAAGAAAAGAAAATTTCCTGGCGGGAGCGCAGAAAACAGGAAAAACTTCAGAAAAAGGCTTCAGCGGAACCTGTCGGGGATTCCGGAAAGAAAATCAAAAACAAAGATCTGGAAAAAATTCTAGACGAACTGGAACTGATTTTGCTGAGCGCGGACGTTGCGCTTCCGGTTGCGGAAGAGATTAAGAACGGAGTTCTCGACAATCTCACCGGCAAGAAATACAGTCGCAGCTACACTCTCGACGAAGTCGTGGAGATGGCCGTGCGCGACGCGGTCATGGACGTTCTCAAGGTCAACGAATTCGATTTCGACAGTTGGATTTCCGAACAGAAAAAACCCATCGTAATAATGTTCGTGGGAATAAACGGAACCGGAAAGACGACCGCCATAGCCAAAATAGCCAACCGCCTGCAGAAACAGGATAAAACCGTAGTTATGGCGGCCTGCGATACTTTCAGGGCGGGCGCTATAGAACAGCTGAGCATCCACGCGGACAGACTGGGAGTGAAAATAGTCAAACAGGCCCAGGATGCGGATCCTGCCGCCGTCGCTTACGACGCGGTGGAACACGCCAAGTCGAAGATGAGGGACGTCGTTCTAATCGATACTGCCGGAAGAATGCAGACCAACACGAATCTCATAGAAGAGATGAAGAAAATAGCCAGAGTTGCAAAACCTTCCCTCAAAATTTTCGTTGGAGACTCTCTCGCCGGAAACGACGCGGTAGAACAGGCGAAAGTTTTCGATGACGCCATCGGAATCGACGCGATAATTCTGACGAAAATCGATACCGATGCGAAAGGCGGTGCCGCTCTCTCGATTGCGAAGACCATCGGAAAACCCATCGCTTTCGTGTGCAACGGACAGGAATACGACGATATCCAGAAATTCAGCGCCGAATGGATGCTGAACCGTCTTTTCGAGTAATCACTTGCACAGTCTGTAAAACAGAGCCGCGAAAACTTTCGCGTCCGTAATTATGTTATCGATTTCGACGAACTCGTTGGGTCCGTGGAGAGACCCGCCTCCGGTTTCCCAGACGTATGCATCGTAACCCCTGATACGGAAGAAATTGGCGCAGGTCGCCCCTCCCACTCCCACCGGAGACGGTTCTTTTCCCGTTACCTGTTTTACGGATTCTTTAAGTGCCAGATACTCGGAGGATTCCGTAGAGGAGGGGGTTCCGGCCTGATGGCGCTGTATCTCCGAAACAGTTATCGACGCTTTGGTTTTTTCCGAGACCCTGCGTGAGGTTTCTTCGGCAGCTTTTAACACATCGTCCAAATCGTATTCCGGTAAAAGACGCACGTCCATGCAGAATTCGTGGTATCCCGGAACCGTATTCACGTTTTCCACGGTAGCGGGACTTTTGGTCGGTTCGAAGGTGGATGCGGGGGGCATAAAACCGGAATTTCTGCGGGGAAATTTTTCCGCCATGGTTTTATCCAGTTCGATTATGAGTTCGGATGCGACTCTGAGAGCGTTGATTCCTTTTTCGGGAGTGGAACCGTGTGTCGATTTTCCGGTGATTCCGAATCTGAGCCAGATAAGACTCTTTTCGGCAACCTCGATTAACGATCCTTCGGGACTTCCCCAGTCCGGAACTATAAAAACATCGTCTTCGGAAAAATATCCGTTATTCAGAAGATACGTTATACCCATGTCGCTGGTCGTCTCCTCGTCCGCCACGTAGGCTATTCCTAGAGACTTGCCGTTAAGGGTTCCCTTTTCAAAAAATTTAGAGGCGAACATGGCGGAAATGACCGCCTGACCGTTGTCTTCGGTTCCTCTGCCGTAAATCTTTCCGTCTCTCTCTTCCGGCTCGAAAGGAGGAGAGTCCCAGCTTCCCAAATCTCCCGCCGGAACCGTGTCGATGTGGGCGACGATCCATACCGTCCCCTTCTTCTTTCCGTTCTTTCTGGCGAGAATGTTCGACCTTTTAACGGAGGGGTCGAAAGTATCGGGAACGTCTATCCTGGTTACGCTGTCGAAACCTTCCAGTCTGGTTATCAGGTGGTCGGCCCTCGCGCTTTCCCCGGTTCCGCCGTTTTCGGGAGCAACCGCGGGTATCCTGATTAAATCGATCATCTCTTTTACGATGTCTCCGCGGGAGTTTTCGATTTTTCCGAAAACGGTTTCCGGTTCCATAATTCTCGATTGTCGGTAATGTTGATATTACTTTCTTAGACCGGAAAAATGAAAGTAAGAAGTTTAAGAAAAAAGGGGTTTATTCGCGGCGTACTATCATCGTCACGGCGTTTCCGCCGCCGAGGCAGAGAGTCGCCAGTCCCGTCTCTTTCTTCCTGTCTTCGAGGGCGTAAAGCAAGGTGGTCATTACTCTTGCGCCGGAGCATCCGATGGGATGACCCAGAGCAACCGCTCCGCCGTTTACGTTGAATATTTCGTCGGGAACGTTCAGTTCTTTTTTCACCGCACAGGATGCGGTGGCGAAAGCCTCGTTGTGTTCGAAGAGATCGATGTCGTCGATGGTCATACCGGCTTTCTTGAGAACGTGTCTGGTCGTCGGTATGGGAGCCTCCATAATCAGTTCGGGAAGAACTCCCCTTTCGCCGTAGGCAACTATGGATGCCATAGGCTTGATTCCGTGTTCTTCGGCCCATTTTCTTGACGTAACCACAAGAGCGGAGGCTCCGTCACTCAGCTGAGACGAATTGCCTGCGGTGACCTTTCCGTCTTTCTTGAACGCGGGTTTGAGTTTTGCCAAAGCTTCCATGGTGGTATCCGGTCTGATTCCTTCGTCCTGGGTTACGACGATGTCTTCTTTTCTCCCGCGAAC
This sequence comes from Candidatus Methanomethylophilaceae archaeon, assembly GCA_050944155.1. Classification (GTDB taxonomy): domain Archaea; phylum Thermoplasmatota; class Thermoplasmata; order Methanomassiliicoccales; family Methanomethylophilaceae; genus VadinCA11. The sequence goes on from JBMNQN010000012.1 coordinate 9,752, forward strand.
GGTCACCGGAACGATTTCCTTTTCGAATTTTCCTTCGGAGGTGGCTTTGGCCGCCTTGATGTTGCTTTCGTAAGAGAGTCTGTCGGCGTCTTCTCTGGAAACGTTGAATCTGTCGGCGACGATTTCGCCGGTCATTCCCATGTGCTGGTTGTTGAATATGTCCCAAAGACCGTCGTGTATCATTGCGTCAACGGCCTGCTGGTCTCCCATTCTGTATCCCCATCTCGCCCCGTTAAGAAGATAGGGAGCGGAACTCATGCTTTCCATTCCTCCCACGGCGAGAACGTCGTATTCTCCGGCTTTGATTGCGTCTGCCGCGAGCATTGCCGCTTTCAGTCCCGATCCGCATACGGCGTTTATCGTGAAGGACCCTATTTCCACCGGAAGACCCGCGCCTACCGCCGCCTGCCTGGCGGGATTCTGACCCAGTCCCGCGGAAATCACGTTCCCCATTATGCATTCTTGAACGTCGTCGGAAGCTATTCCGGCTCTTTTTACCGCTTCTTTGATTGCGATGGCTCCGAGATCCGTAGCTTTGAGGTTCATCAGAGATTTTCCGTATTTTCCGACGGGTGTCCTGGCTGCGCTTATTATTACTGCTTCTTGCATAGAGTGCCTCCGGCGGAACCGTACTCTGAATATGTGGTATTAAAGACTGTCGATATTCAGGTACGACCATTGACGAATTCAACCGGCTGACATACTCCCATTCTTTTCAGCGGTTTGGAGAGGTGGCGTCTTGCGGCTACGGGGGGTTCGTACCATCCCGGAACAACCTGTCTGACTTTTTCTTCGGTCACCGGTTTTTCCGAAAAGGTTCTGCATCTTCTGCAGCGGTATCCTTTGTCCTTTCCGACGGATTCCATGGTTTTTCCGCATCCCGGACAGACAGGATTGGAAATTTTCGAAATTTCGGGTACGACGGATATCACTTTCACCTTCTCTATATTAAGAGTTCTGGGTTCTTCCCTCAGTTCGCCCATAACTCCGATACTGTCTCCGGGACAGAGCCAGTCGAAAAGATATCTGAACTCTTTGGAAGGTTCGTACGCCGCACATTCCAGTTTTCCGTATTTCGTTTCGATTGTTACGAAAACGTGTCCTCCCTCTATTCTTTTGACGGATTTCACGGTTCCTTCGATATAATAGGAACTCATGGGAGTCGGAATTTTCGGATTTCTGATTATGTGATCGTCGGTTCCCTGATTCGTAAGAAAGATCATTTTTCTTTCGAGGTCTTCCGTAACTACGGTTTCCGAAGCGGGAAACAGTACGGAAGGATCGTCTCCCCTGAGGCCGTACATAACGGGACAGGGAGTGGCCGGAATCATGGCAACCTTATGAAATCTGGGTTCCCAGCTGTTGAAAGTCGAAGAAAAAGAAGAATCCATTCTGCCTATGGATTCGGAATCGAATATGCGTTCGGTACCCCATCTCTTTTCCGGACGGTAAGCTATGAGTTCGAAAGTACGGTCTCCGGGTCTCCAGGCCATTCCGCATAAACTGCCCGTAAGTCCCCGTCCGTTTCCCCACGTATGCGTCAGAGCTCCGATTCTTTTGATTTCTTTGTCTATTTCTTCCCGTTTTACTATCGTTCTGACGCCTTTTGTGTAAAAGGACCGGGAAGGTTTTACCGAAGAAACAATCAAACCGGAATCAGAATCTTTCTGACGGAATTTTTCCGTTATCGGAATGACCGAATCCAAAAGTTCTTTCGGATCCGGCTCTCTTGTTTTCTGTTTTTCGAAACAAAAAATATCTCTGTTTTTTATTCTTCCGATTTTGATTTTTTTACCGGTTCCGTAACCGAATTTCAAAGATAACGAACCGTTTCCTCTGGTTTTCCATGGAACGGCGGGATTCAGACGGACGAGTCTCGGGTATCCTATAAGATCCAAATCCACGGATCCGATTATTTCGGTGGCGAGAAAGGTCGTGCATAATCCTTTCGGGGAATCGGTGTCGTCTACGGAAAGATACACACTCCCGTTCAGAGCATCCGATTATTTTAGGTGTACTCTATCAAAATCATATTTTTTACGAAAAACATACTTCCGTCTTCGGAATATTCGCCGTTCACTCTGTAAACGGACATATTTTTCGGCTTTTCTCTGGAGAAGCATTTTTGTGTCGTTCCGTCCGAAAAATCCATCAGAAAAACAAATCCGTTTTCGGTTTTTCTGACATCGTGCACTATTCCTTCCGTATTTTCTTCGTTCTCTTCTTCTCCGTTTACGGATACCCAAATCAAAGAAAATAACAAAACCAAAAATAACCCTGTTATGAAATATCTGTCTCTCAAAAAATCCGTCATAACGGGTTATTTTTCCCGTTTAATAGGAAATATACCGTTACAATTAGTATAAAGCCCCCCACCCCTTCATTTCCACTGGAGAAGGGAGAAAATAAATATTTTTCAGAAAAAATTCAGAAATACGTACCTATAACGTAAAGAATGCCTACGAATGCAGCTATTCCGAGTACGCACGCACTGATCACACTGATTGCTTTTTTGTTCATTGTTTTTCACATTCCTTGATTGGAAAGGGTTATTGTCTTTACTCAAATAAATAAACCTATCATTCTTCTTCCGGTAAAAAAATCAGATAACCAATCCAACCTAGAAAACTCTTATATGTATGATATTTATTCATAGGAAACTGCGGTATTTCCTATGAATGAAGAAGAATCCATTTTCAAACCGTTTATCGAAAAAAGAAATGCTCTCGTAAAAAATAAAAGAATTCTTCAGTCTTCATATATACCGGAACAGCTGCCTCACAGAGAAGAATAGATAAAAGAAATAGTAAACATTTTGGCGCCTTCTCTGGGAAGAGATAAACCTTCCAATATTCTGATCATAGGAAAAACGGGAACCGGAAAAACGGCAGTTATGAAATACATAGGAAAAGAGCTGAAAAAAGCCGATGTCGATGAAAAAAACTGCAGTTTTATTTATTTGAACTGCGAAGTAGTGGATACTCCTTACGGAATGCTTTACAATATCGGAAATCAAATAATAAAAGACGAAACAAAAAGTATTCCTTTTACGGGATGGAGTTTGGACAGAGTTTTCAATGAACTTACCAAATATATAGACAAAGAAAACAAAATTTACATCATAGTTCTTGATGAAATAGATAGATCTTTTCAGAAAAACGGAGACGACATTTTCTACTTTTTAACAACAATAAACGAAATAATGGAAAATTCCAGAGTTTCAATAATAGGAATAAGCAACAATCCTAAATTCACGGATTTTCTCGATCCGAAAATAAGAAGCAGACTGGGAGAAGAAAAAATAATATTCCCTCCTTACACCACAACTCAGTTACAGGATATTCTTCTTGACCGTTCCAAAGACGCTTTCGAAAAAGATGTTATTTCCGACGGAGTGATATCTTATTGTGCAGCATTGTCTGCTCAGGATATGGGCGATGCAAGAAGAGCTTTGGATCTTCTCAGAATAGCTTCAGATATTGCCGAAAGAAACGGAGACAAAGTAGTCACTGAAGCTCACGTGAAATATGCAAAAAATAAAATTGAATTGGATGCTGTTTCCGAAGTAGTAAGAACTCTTACTCCTCAATCCAAAACCGTTCTGATGAGTATAGTAATCAATACAGAAAACAACAACTCGACCATGAATACTGGAGACGTTTTTACAACTTACAAATACATCTCCGAAATTCTCGGAACTTCCGTACTTACGCAGAGAAGAGTTGCAGGTCTCATTTCCGAATTAGATATGATGGGTCTTATTCACGCCAGAGTAAAATCTTTCGGAAGAGCCGGAAGAACAAGAGAGATAGAACTGGGATCCAAAGACGTTGTGGATCTGATTAAATCCGACGACCTTTTCAAGAAACTCAAAAATTACAAAAGTGTCAAGCAGACAACTCTTATTTGATGTGTTTCCAGTGGAAATAAAGGGGTGGGGGGGTTGCCCCGAAAAATGAATTTCAGTTGTCTGTTTCTTCATTTTTCGACGACTCATATATAAGAGGGCCGATGCACGAAAATACAAACAAAATTTTTACATCCATCCCCTGTCGTATGACTTAAAACACGAAAGACAGACCTTTTTTCCTTCCTGAAGACGGATCATATCTTCTCTTGTTTTTTCTTTGCAGTTTTCGCAGCGGACACTTTCGAAAATTCTTGCTTTTTCCGGAAGTTCGAAATCCGGTTTCTTGAAAAGGAATACTTCTTCGGCCGGAGATTTCAGTATTTTTTTTGTTAATTCTTCTCTTCCGAGATTCTCCCATTCGGCAGGAAAATCCGTTACGACTCTGATACTTTTTCCGCTTTTTCTCGAAAAGAAAGAGTAAGCGCTTTTGCCTCTGGGTCTGAATATAAGATTTCCTTTTCCTGCCGTGCAGGACAGCAGATACTGTATACAGTCGATTCCGCAGGCATCGTTTTCGGAAACACATACCAATTCTTCGTCGGCGGCTCTTTCCATGGGAATGTTCATTTTATCCATCGCAGCGAAAGCAGCGGCAAAACCTATGGCGAGACCGGGACAGCTGTGTCCGTGAAAATCGATACATTCTTTCCAGAGTTTTTCGTCCATGGATTCGCCATAATATTTTTCATAATATAATACTTAGTGTTACTATATACTAAAATATTAATACGAACAGCGTACTTTTCCGAAATATGAACCAAAAGATGATTTTGGCGATTATCACCACGATCATTGTGGTTTCTGCCGGTGCAGTATACGTAATTTCCGAAGATTTCGTAAATAAGGAAGAGTACGACAGCAAAATCACGGATATGGCCGGACGCACGGTGGAATATAACAGTAATCCCGAAAGAATCGCTTTGCTCGGTCCCAGCGCACTGAGACTTTATTGTTATGCAGGGGATATGGACAAATTGGTCGGTATCGAAAGCATAGAATACGAATGGGGAAGGTTCGAAGGCCGTCCGTATATGCTTGCCTACAAAGATTATTTCGAAACCCTGAAAACGGACATAGGTTCAGGAGGACCCCGCGGAGTTCCGGATTTTGAAAAACTTCTGGATGCCGATTTGGATGTTCTTTTTACGACTCAGGGTATGGAGGTTGCCGAACTTGACAATCTTCAGAATAAAATCAGAACTCCCGTAATCAAATTATCTTACGGCAATAACGCACCCTTCGACGAAGACATTTACAGATCGATGGAAATTATCGGTAAAGTATCCGGTTCCCAGGAAAAAGCTGACAATGTCATCAATTACATCAAAGGAATCAAAAACGATTTTAATACACGCACCGCGGACATACCGGAATCCGAAAGAGCAACCGTGTACATAGGAGCTCTTTCTTACGGCGGTGCCCACGGTCTCGAGAGTACGACGAGATCTTACAATCTGTTCCAAGAACTTAACATCAAAAATGCTTACGACGAAAAGCTGAAAGAACTGAACAAGGATGTCGGGCAGGAACTGCATCGCGTCGACTGGGAGTTCGTTCAGGAAGTCAATCCGGAATACATAGTGGTAGACGAGGGTGGTCTCGATCTCGTTCGGCAGAATTGTGCAGATTTTCCCCAAAGATACGATAATATGAACGCGTTTATGAACGGAAACGTGGTTGTTCAGATGTCGTTCAACTGGTATGCCAGCAATCTGGAGATGATTCTGGCCAACGGGTATTTCATAGGAAAAACCTACTATCCGGAGAAATTCGCAGATGTCGACATGAAAGAAAAATTCGACGAAATCACTACCAATATGCTCGGTAAAGCTCTTTACGACGACGTGAAAAAGGAATATGTATACAGTTTTGACACTTGGAACACCAAATCCCATACCGTAACGTATCCCGGCGTTTCCGAAGACTATGTTTTGGAAAAGGGAGCCGAAGGCAGTCTGTTCAGAGGGAAGGAAATATCCTTCTCCGTGACACCCGGCGAAGGAAAAACCGTTACGGTAAAAGTCAACGGTACGGAAATAGAAGGTACGGACGGAAAATACTCCTTCAAACTGATGGGAGATTCCGTCATATCCGTAGAGACGTCTTCGGGCGGGGTGTAAATCTGCTGACGCTCGAGGACATCAAGAAGGGATGGGATTCTCCTTCCACGTATTATCTCCAGGAGTGCGCCTGGGACGAGTCCGCGGGACATTACGCGGATTTTCCGATACCGACGGTAGACGACAACGAATTTCTGAGACTCGTCACGGAGGTTCACGAAGGCGGTCCTTCGGAAACAGCTTTGGACGTGGGCTGCGGAACCGGTCAGTATTCCGTTGCTTTGTCCGGAAGTTTCGGCAGAATCGTAGGGGTGGATTTTTCCGAGAATATGATAAAAACAGCGAAACGCCGCGCAGCGGAAAACAAAGTTTTCAACGTGGAATTTTACAAAAGAGACTGGAAGTCCATGACCGCGGACGATCCTCTGCTGAAGGACGGTTACGACATGGTTTTTGCCCATACCACTCCCGCGGTGTCTGATGCCGCTTCTTTTTCCCTGCTGGTTGACGTATGCAGAGGAACGGGCTTCTGTTCCACGCCCGTAAGGCGCAGGGACGGCCTGCTTGCCGAAATGTGGAAGGAACTCGGATACGATTACGACGGCAGGTTCGACGACAGCGACGCGATACGCAGGTTCGGTCTTCTCTGGCTCAGAGGATTGAATCCGATGATGCATTATGAAAAAGACGTTGTATGGAACGAAGACAGACAATTTGAAAAAGCGATACAGATATGCACGAGAGACGTTTCGAGACGTCTCGGACCGGATTCCGGAAAGGAGAAAGAAGTCGAAGAATTTCTCCGTTCGAAAGCCGGAGACGAAGGAATCGTAAGTTCGGTGACGAACACGGAAATCGCCACGGTTTATTGGAAGGTTGGAGTGTGAATTGATCCGGGATTCGGAAGGCATAGAGGATTACGAGAACCTCATAAGAAAGAAAAGACTCATAATTCTGGCACTGTTGATTTTATCCTTTTTCCTGGTAGCCCTGTCTCTGACCATAGGGTCCACCCATATACCCGTTTCCGACATCATAAAAGGAATATTCGGAATCGGCGAAAAATCCACGCTGATAAAAATCTGGGAGCACAGGATGCCCAGAGTTCTGGGTGGTCTGGTTGCGGGTGCGGGACTTGCGGTGGCCGGCTGCGTGATGCAGAATAACCTCAAAAATCCCCTGGCTTCGCCCTCCACTATGGGAATATCGGCGGCGGCCGTGTTCGGAGCGAACTTCGCCATAATAGTTCTGGGAGCTGGAGTTTCCTCCAGCCACTACACTGCGGATTTCGTGATAAAAAATCCCTACGCGGTTACCATCATGGCGTTCGTTATGGCGATTATCACAATGTCCGTGGTCGTCGTTCTTTCCAAAAAGAAAAACTTTGCTCCCGCCGCAACGGTGCTTGCGGGAGTGGCGATGGGCTCCATTTTCTCCGCCGGAACGATGATAGTCCAGTATTTTTCGACGGATACGTCGTTGGCGACGGCAGTCTTCTGGTCGTTCGGAGACCTGGGAAAGATTTCCTGGAAAGAACTTTCGGTTCTGACGGCGGTGGTGGCCGTATGTTCCGTTTTCTTTTATCTGATGAGATGGAACTATAACGCTCTGGCAAACGGAGACGAAGTGGCAAAAAGCCTCGGCGTGAGGGTGGACAAACTCGTAATGGCGGGTCTGGTTTTATCTTCCTTAATCACCGCTCTGTGCGTTTCATTCATGGGAGTGATAGGATTCATAGGTCTTGTGGGTCCGCAGATATCCCGCCGGCTCGTGGGAGAGGATCACAGATTCCTGATTCCCGCGTCGATGGCTATGGGTGCGGTAACACTGATGCTTTCCGACCTCGTCGCAAGGACGGTTATCGCTCCCGTCACGCTTCCCGTAGGAGCGGTAACGGCATTAATAGGGGGTCCGATGTTCCTCTATCTGCTCATGAGGGGTGAAAGTTCCAAATGCTGATGCTGGAAGTCGAAGGCGTATCTTTCGGATACCCGTCCCTGGATGTTCTGGACGGCATCTCTTTTTCCGTGGAAGCGGGAGACTGCGTTGCGATACTGGGTATGAACGGCGTCGGAAAATCCACTCTTCTCAAATGTATCAACAATGTGCTTCCCAAAAAATCCGGCAGAGTCTATCTTTCGGGGGAAGACACGGAAAAGATGTCCCCGACGGAATTGGCCAGGGGCGTCTGCTACGTTCCGCAAAATATGATGTATTCCGACGTCTCAGTTTTCGATGCGGTTCTTCTGGGAAGGAAACCGTATATCGTTTGGGATGCCACGGCCAAAGACCGCGAAATGGTCGAAGAGGCTCTCAAAAGACTGTCCATAGACGGATATGCCATGAGAAACGTCCGCCAGCTCAGCGGAGGGGAAGCTCAGAAAGTTTCCATAGCCAGAGCCATCGTGCAGGAAACGGACGTAATGCTTTTCGACGAACCCACGAGCAATCTGGATCTCAAGAATCAGATGGAAGTTATAAAAATAATCCGCAGGGAATCCAAGGAGAGAGGCGTGGCCGCAATCGTCACCATGCACGACATCAATCTGGCACTTAGGTTTGCGGACAAATTCATCCTGATGAAGGACGGTAAAATATACGGCGTGGGAAACGCGGATTCGCTCACTCCGGAAACCATCGCCGAAATTTACGGCATCGACGTATATATCGGGGAGATAGGCGGGCAGAAAGTCGTCGTACCCCGCGGATAAGCGGTTCCGTAGGTATTCATCCGAAAGGAAAATTACGCGTAATCGGAAAGTGCCAGACTTTCAGATTTATTCTTTTTCTCTTCTGTATTTTCTTTCCAACAGGATTCCGAAATACACTGCGTACACGGAAACCAAAAGAAGGACGAAGCTCAGAAACGCCGTTCCCATGGCCGGAATGCTGTTGGGCGCGTGTTCGTCCACAACGGCTCCTCTTCCGTCGGATATCAGTTTTATGCATCCTAGCCAGGGTATTTCCACCATCGGAACCGATTTTATCTTTTCGTATGTTACGAGACCGGACAGATACGGCTGATCCACGCCGGAGTTGTTGTCTCCTTTTGTTATATATCCGACGGTACCCACCTCTTCGCTCGATATTATCGAATCCAGATTGATGGTGACGGTTTTCTTGTTGTATCCCATTTCGTTGAGAGTAAGCGTTCCTTTGAGACGTTCGGGATTGGAACTTCCGGTGCAGGTCCAAAGCGGATTTCCGTCCGCGTCCCGGTACTCGTCCAGGAAGTTCGCTTTCAGGTATTTGTTGACCCCGTCGGTGGTTATTTCCGCGAGAATTATCGCCCTGTGGATGACAGGATTCTGATTTCCGTCCCTGTGATATATTATCACGCTTCCGTAATCTCCGAATTTGGAAAATCCGGTGGTCCTTCCCTCGAGATAGGAAACTATCTGGGTCTTTGATTTGTTCTTTACCAGAACCATGTCTCCGGTATCGATTACGCCGATTTCGGATCTTTCGTCGTCGTGCTGCATGCTCTGCGAAGTCACCGTGGAAAAGGGAGGACTGTGCCCGGAATACAGCACGATTCCTCCGAATACGCCGACGAACAGAACCGCTATCACGGCTATTGCGACAATCGTGCTTTTGCTTTCCCGGTCCACGTCCGCGGATTAAATTTACCGGATATAGATTTAGTGTTTATCGGGTCTGACACATTCCGGAAAGCCGGTACGAGGTCGCTTGAATCGGAATTAAATACCGCAAAAATATATCCGCAACGGATGACAAGACCCTCGAACGACGAATATTTCATGAATATGGCAGAACTTGCGTCCTCAAGATCCACATGTCTGAGACGTCACGTGGGGGCCATAATCGTCAAAGACAAAAGGGTCCTCTCCACCGGCTATAACGGATCTCCGAAAGGAACCAGGCACTGTGAGGAGAAAGGATGCATACGGGTGCAGATGGACGTTCCTTCTGGTACCCGCCACGAACTGTGCAGAGGCGTACATGCGGAACAGAATGCCGTCATACAGGCCGCCTATTTCGGAGTGAGCCTGAACGGTTCCACGATTTACACCACGACCTTTCCGTGTTCGATGTGCGCCAAAATACTGATTAACGCGGGAGTCAGGGAAGTCGTGTTCAGGGAAGGATACCCCGACGACCTTTCCAAGGAACTCCTGGACGAAACCGGTCTGATCGTCAGAAAATTCCCCCTGTGATTACGCTTTCCGGGAAACCGGAAACACTCTCGGAGGCATGTTTCTTTTGTCTCTATATTATAAATACACGGGAGTTAACGTTAAGTACCCTTTTCGTTATAACAGCCTAAAACCGCCGGAGAAATTAATTTGAGCCGAACCGAAATACTTACACAAATCAAGGAAACGGAGAAGGCTGCCGATGCGAAAGTCGAAAAGGCCCGCAACGACAGAAAAGAAGCCGTCTCCAAAGCCCGCAGAGATTCTGTAAAAAAAATACAGGATGCGGAGGCTCGGATACGCAGTTCCTCCGAATCCGCAATCGCCGCGGAAAAGGAAGAGCTCGCAGCCGAACGCGAGAAACTCATGGCCGAGGGAATGTCCCGGGCGAAAGAACTCGAGGAGCACTCTGCGGCGAAGATGAAAGAAGTCAAAGATTTTCTCAAAGAAGAATTCGAGAGGCCCCTAGATGTCGCTTCCTGAGTCGATGAGCAGAGTCGTAATTACGGGTACCAAAGCCCGGATGGATGAAGCAATAGCGGCGCTTTACGCCGTGGAAGCCGTCCATCTTATCGACTACACCGTCGACGCGGACGAAGGTTTTTCCATTGGAGCGCCCCGCGAGTATTCCTCCAAAGCATCCGAGAGGCTGCTTAAAGTAAAATTCATGGAGAAAGAGCTGGGCATCAAAAAGAAAACGAAGACCAAAGCAATTCCTCTGGAAGAAATAAGGGACCGCATTTCGTCCAACGGCGTCGAATCCGCCGAGAGAGAAATAGTATTAGCTCTCGACAGAAAGAACGATCTCGTTCAGAAAATCGCTTCACTCAACACTAAAAAGTCAGAACTGGAAATTCTCGAAATGCTGCCGGTGGATCTGGATCTGTATTCCGGCTACCACAGCATTACTTCGATGGTCGGAACGGTGACCGAAGACCCCTCTCCGGTAACGTCGGCCGTGGATTCCCTGTTTTATGTGGCGGGGGGAAAGAAACAGCCCTCCGTCGTTGCCGCATTCGTCAGAAACTCGGACAAAGACAAGATGTATTCCATGCTTTCCGAGTACGGGTTCTCCGAAATACAGGTTCCCGACGGCGTAAGAGGAAAACCCTCCGAGGCCCTCGCTTCGACTGTTAAAGAAATCGCCGAAGCAGAAAGGGAACTGGAAGACGCCGAGAGCAACCTCAACGTACTCAAAGAAAAGTACAAAGCGTTCCTCAAGGCGGCGGACGAAGAGCTTTCGATAACCGTCGAACAGGGAGAGATTCCCCTCAGGATAGCCGTAAGCGAATATTCGTTCGTGATAGACGCGTGGGTGCCCACCAAACAGGCTGCCTCGGTAAAAGGGAAACTGGAAAAAGAGATGGACGGAAAGATCCATGTTGAAATCCAGGAGAACCGGGGACGCAAGCTCAAAGAGGCCGAAGACGCCGAGGAGAGATTCAAAACCGCTCCGACGAAAATGAACAACGGCGCTTACGTCAAAGGGTACGAATACGCCACGAAACTCGTGGATGTTCCCAAGTACCAGGAAATCGACCCCACCGTTCTGATATCGCTCTTCCTGCCCATGTTCTTCGGATTCATGGTGGGAGACGTCGGATACGCCATACCTTTCATTATACTCGGGGCCTACGGCCTCAAGGTCGCAAAGAACAAAGACTGGCGCGCAATCGCCCAGGTTCTCTTCTTCGGAGGAATATGGGCGTTCATATTCGGTCTTCTGTTCTACGGAGAGTGTCTCGGAATGCACTTCACGGGCACGTCTTCGGATACGGGAATAACGTGGGAGCACATCTTCGGAATGGCCCAGGGACAGCTGGACGCGTTTTCGGCGGTTCTGCCCAAATTCGTTGATGGCGAAGTAGTGCATGTGGGAGTGGGCAAACTCGTCGAGATCCCTCTCCTTCTGAAACTTTCGGTGTACATAGGAATCGTGCACCTGATGATCGGATACATCTGCGCATTCATCAACGCGAATATGCAGGCGGGATTCAAGTACGCGTTCCTTAACCAGGGAGGATGGATACTGGCACTTATCGGTCTTGTTCTCTTCTCTTACGGTCTCGCAAACTCTCTCGTGGGAGGAAACATGATGGAAGATCTCAAAGGGCAGTATTGGACCCCCTTCATTGCGGGTATCGTGATAATGCTCGTGGGAACGGTCATCAACGTCAAATCCCACCAGATAATGGGCATAATGGAACTTCCCGGCATGCTCGGAAACATACTTTCGTATACACGTTTGGCGGCCATCGGAATGTCCAAAGCGGGCATGGCGCTGGCTTTCAACTACATTGCGATGGTCATGATTTACGGCAGTATGGGCGGCGTACTGGGATTCGTTCTCGGATTCCTGGTATTCCTCATAGGCCATCTCATGATATTCTTCTTGGCCATTCTTTCGGCGGGTCTGCACAGCCTGAGGCTTCAGTTCGTCGAACTTATGGGCAAGTTCTATGAAGGAGGCGGAGAGGAGTACTCTCCGCTTAGAGTCATACGCAATAAAACCCTTTACAAAACCCCCAAGACAGAAAACGCAACCAAAGCAGAGGTGTAAAAATGGTATTGGAAGGAGACATAGGATCTGGATTGATCGCAATCGGAGCAGGACTTGCAGTAGGACTTGCCGGACTCGGTTCCGGTATGGCCGAAAAAGACATCGGTGCCGCAGCCGTCGGCGCCATCACGGAAGACGCCAGCCTTTTCGGTAAGGCCATGATTTACATGGTTCTTCCTGAAACAATCGTCATCTTCGGACTGGTCATTGCTATCCTCGCTATCTTCGTGATGTAAAGCCGGAGGCTCGGCTTATGGCATTTGACGACGTCATGAAGGAAATAATGGCGGACGCGGATGCGAAGGTCAGGTCCATACAGGACTCGGCCAGGGAAGAGATTGCGAAAATCGATTCCGACGCGGAAGCCAAAATTTCCGAAATGAAGGCAAACGAAGAGAAGAGGCTGAAAGGCGAAATCGAGCTTCTCCGCCGCCAGGAGATTTCCAGTGCGGAGCTGGAGAGCAAAAACATGGTGCTGGCTAAGAAGAAAGAGATTCTTTCCCGTGCGTTCGACGAGGCCCTTGCGGAAATGGAAGGCGCCCCCAAGAAAACCAAACTCAGCCGCTACAAGAAGCTCATCAGCGATTCCAAGAAGCTCATCGCCAAACCCGTTGCGGTAATCTCCGACAAAGACGGATTCACCGCCGAAGAACTCGGTGTGGAAGCCGTCGAAACCGACGGAAAGATACGCGCGGGGCTCATCCTCAGAAGCAAAGACGGTACGATGGAAGTGGATCTGCAGTACAGAACCCTTCTCGACGATATCTGGAACCGGGAACTGAAGACCCTGTCGGATATACTGTTCGGGTGAATACATGTTCAGGCGCAACACGAGACGCGGAAATTACGCTTATACGGTGGCGAGAGTCAAAGCGAAGAAATCGCTTCTGATGAAGGAAGAGGACTACGAGAAAATGCTGATGATGTCCCTTCCGGAGATCTCCCGCTACATGAGCGAAAGCGGGTATCAGAAAGAGATGTCGGAGCTTGCAGGCAGGATGTCCGGCATAGACCTGGTCGAATACGCCGCGTATCTCAATCTTTCCAAGGTGTTCAAGAGCATTCTGAAAGCGTCGGAAGGCGAATTGTACACGATGGTCTCGGCGTACCTGGACAAATGGAACATCTGGAACGTCAGACAGATTATCCGCGGCAAATCCTTCGGACTGGACGAAGCGTCCATAAGAGAAGATCTGGTGGCCGCCGGAAGTCTGAGCGAGGAGGATCTGGAGAAATTGCTTTCCCTTTCCACCGTGGAAGAGGTCGTCACCGAATACAGCAGAATGGATTCGGTGAACATACCTCAGGACGTCATCTCGTCCTATGCCTTGTCGGGAAGTCTGGCAATCATCGAAGACCATCTTTACAAATTCAGGTATTCCAGGCTGCTCGAGGCAATAGTGCCGAACAGCAGACCCACCCTTATGTTCCAGGACTACGTCAGACGCGAGATAGACACGGTTAACTTCAGTACGATTCTGAAGCTCAAAGCTGAGGGAATATACGGAGAGGCGGCGGTAGCCAACTACATAATTCCCGGCGGAAAACAGATCGACAGAAGAACCGGCGTTCAGCTGGCAAACGCCGAAACGATTGCCGCCATGGCGTCCGAAGCGTCCCAGCTGGACTTCTACGAGAACATAAGGCATCACATGGAGTCGGAAAACGTTTCCATCAGATGCATAGAAAGCGCCATGAAAAAATACGGAATGGGACTCGCCAACAAATTCTCTCACATGAATCCCCTGTCCGTGGCGCCGGTGGTCGACTACATGATTCACAAGGAAACCGAAGTATTCAACATCCTTGCGATTGCAAGGGGGCTTCAGAGCGGAATCGATACGGACACCATCAAAGGACTTCTGGTGATCTGATGGAAATAGCCGTTCTGGGTAATGAAGAGTTCGTGCTGGGATTCCGCCTGGCGGGTATCAGGATGGTTTTCGTCGCGAACGAAATAAACTACCAGGAAAAAATCCTGGAAGCAATGGAAGATCCCAACGTGGGTATCCTCGCGGTGGACGCGAAGGACCTTTCCTATCTGTCCCACAACGTCAGGGTCAGAGTGTTGGATTCCATTCAGCCGGTCATAGTGCCGGTGGGAGGCGACGAAAGCGACCTCCGCGAGAAAGTAAAGAGAGTAATTGGCGTTGATTTATACAAAGCAGAGGACGAATAAATGGCCACTGAGAAAGGTGTAATTTATAGAGTTGCCGGACCGGTCGTGACCGCCGTCGGAATCTCCCCCAAGATGTACGACGTCGTACACGTGGGAAATGAACAGCTGATGGGCGAAGTCATCAAGATCGTGGGCGACAAGACAATCATCCAGGTTTACGAGGAGACGTCCGGCATCAAACCCGGCGAACCGGTTTCCAACACCGGACACCCTCTGGTTGTCGAACTGGGACCCGGGCTTCTGACCTCCGTTTACGACGGTATTCAGAGACCCCTGCCGGTCCTCAGGGAAATGATGGGAGACTTCATCTACCGCGGGGCAACCGCACCCGGATTGAGCAGAGATATCGAATGGGAATTCGTACCCGCCGTCGAGGTAGGGGACGAAGTGACGGCGGGACAGACCATAGGTACCGTTCAGGAAGGACCCATGGTGCACAAGATTATGGTTCCACCCTCCATCGAGAAAGGTAAAATAGAGAAAATCGAAGGCGGAAAGTTCAACGTCGACCACGTTGTGGCAAAGATTTCCGGTCAGGACGTTACCATGGTCCAGAAATGGCCCGTACGTAACCCCCGTCCGGTCAGCGACAAGTACCAGCCCGACATCCCCCTCATAACGGGACTCAGGGTCCTCGATACGATGTTCCCCCTCGCGAAAGGAGGAGCCGCCGCCATTCCCGGAGCTTTCGGAACCGGAAAAACGGTTACCCAGCAGTCTCTGGCCAAATACTCCGATGCCGAAATAGTCGTTTATATCGGATGCGGCGAACGCGGAAACGAGATGACCGAAGTTCTTACCGAATTCCCCGAACTGGTGGACCCCAGAACCGGAGAATCCCTCATGAAGAGGACCGTCCTCATAGCCAACACTTCCAACATGCCCGTGGCGGCGAGGGAAGCTTCCGTGTACACCGGAATGACCATCGCCGAATACTTCAGAGACATGGGATACAACGTGGCGCTCATGGCAGACTCCACCTCCAGATGGGCGGAAGCCATGCGTGAAATTTCATCCAGGCTCGAAGAGATGCCCGGAGAGGAAGGATATCCCGCATATCTTGCCGGACGTCTTTCCGAGTTCTACGAGCGTGCCTGCCGTGCCAAAACCCTCGGCGGGGAAGACGGATCCGTTACGGTCATCGGTGCGGTTTCGCCTCCCGGAGGAGACCTTTCCGAGCCGGTTACGCAGAACACCCTCCGTATCGTCCGTGTCTTCTGGGCACTGGACACCAAACTGAGGGAGAGAAGACACTTCCCCACGATCAACTGGCTCACTTCGTACACTATGTACGGAAAGACCCTCGAATCCTGGTTCGAAGAGAACGTTTCCCACGAGTTCGTCGAGCTCAGGTCCTGGGCGATGCAGGTTCTCCAGAAAGAATCCGAACTCCAGGAAGTCGTTCAGATGGTCGGTTCCGACTCTCTGCCCGAAGAGCAGAAAGTCACCCTGGAAATAGCCAGAATGATACGCGAAATATTCCTGCAGCAGAATGCGTACCACAGCGTCGACTGCTACTGTCCTCTGAAGAGGCAGGCCGAAATGCTGAAGCTCATCAAGAAATATTCGGATCTTTCCGATAAAGCGCTGACCGCAGGCATTTCCGCGGACAAAGTGGCCCACCTGCCCGTAAGGCAGAGATTCAACCAGGCCAAGTACGAAGAGAACATCGACGAAGAACTGAAAGCGGTCTCGACCGACATGGACAAACAGTTCGCCGAACTGGGAGCGTGATCATATGGCAAAAGTAACCAAAGAATACAAGACCGTGTCGCAGATTGCGGGACCTCTGGTTTTCGTACGTAAAACCGAACCCGTCGGATACCAGGAAATGGTTTCCATAAGACTTTCCGACGGCAGCATCAGGAGAGGACAGGTTCTCGACTCTTCGGACGAACTCGTCGTCGTTCAGGTGTTCGAAGGAACCACGGGAATAGACCGTGCGGCATCCGTACGTTTCCTCGGCGAAACCATGAAGATGCCCGTTTCCAGCGAGATGCTGGGAAGAGTTCTCTCCGGAGCGGGAGAGCCCATAGACGGCGGCGCCCCCATAGTTCCCGAAAAGGAACTGGATATCGAGGGAGCGGCCATCAACCCCTGGGCTAGAGACAGCCCCGCCGATTTCATAGAAACGGGAATATCCACCATCGACGGAATGAACACCCTGGTCAGGGGACAGAAACTGCCCATATTTTCGGCATCCGGTCTGCCCCACAACGACATCGCTCTTCAGATTGCGAGACAGGCAAAGGTCCGCGGAGAGAACGAACAGTTCGCCGTGGTGTTCATCGCCATGGGTATCACCAACGAAGAGAAACAGACCTTCATGAAAGAGTTCGAGAGAACCGGCGCGCTGAAGAACGCCGTGGTTTTCCTCAACCTTGCAGACGACCCCGCCGTCGAGCGTATCGTCACTCCCCGTCTGGGCCTCACCACCGCCGAGTACATGGCGTTCGAACTGGGAATGCAGGTTCTGGTCATAATGACGGACGTAACCAACTACTGCGAGGCTCTCCGTCAGGTTTCCGCCGCAAGGGAAGAAGTGCCCGGAAGACGCGGATACCCCGGTTACATGTACACCGATCTGGCACAGCTGTACGAGCGTGCGGGAAGAGTCAAGGGTAAGACGGGATCCATTACGCAGATCCCCATTCTCTCCATGCCCGGAGACGACATCACCCACCCGATTCCTGACCTGTCCGGATACATCACCGAAGGTCAGATCGTTCTGTCGAGAGAACTCCACCGCAACGGAATTTACCCGCCGGTCAACGTTTCGTCCTCTCTCAGCCGTCTGATGAACTCCGGTATCGGAAAAGGAAAGACCAGGGACGACCACAAGGCGGTCTCCGACCAGCTTTACGCATCCTACGCGGAAGGTAAAGATCTGAGAGGATTGGTTGCCATCGTCGGTAAAGATTCCCTTTCCGCAAAGGACAGGAAGTATCTCGATTTCGCGGACCTCTTCGAAGACCGCATCGTCCGTCAGGGACACGACGAAGACCGCTCCATCGAACAGACTCTCGACATCGCATGGGAAATCCTCAGAGAACTGGACGAAGACCAGCTTACGAGAATCGACCGTAAGTACATCGAGAAGTACCTGAAGAAGTGAAATCATGCCGGCGCACGAAGTAACCCCGAACCGCTCGGTCCTTCTGGACCTCAAAAGAAGGATAAAACTGACCAAAGGCGGTCACAAGATCCTTAAGATGAAAAGAGACGGTCTCATCATCGAGTTCTTCGCCGTGCTGGAGAGAGCGCGCCAGATGCGTGCCGGAGTCGCGTCGGACTATCAGGCGGCGATTGACAGAATCGCCATCGCGAGAGCCGTCGAAGGAGACATAGCCGTAAAAAGCGCGGCCTATGCCGTAAGCTCCGGCCCCCAGGTCACCGTGGGCAGCAAAAACATCATGGGAATGAAGGTTCCGAAGGTGGAAGCCTCCGGATCCCTTCACAGAAACATCCTCAGCAAAGGATACGGCGTAATATCGACGTCTGCGTTCATAGAGGATGCGTCCCTGGCTTTCGAGAAACTTCTCGGCACCATAATCAGGGCCGCGGAGATCGAAACCACCATGAAGAAGCTGCTGGACGAAATCGAGAAGACCAAGAGAAGGGTGAACGCTCTGGAATTCAAGATAATTCCGGAACTTCAGGAATCCGAAAGGTTCGTCAGGTTCAGTCTCGAAGAGATGGAAAGGGAAAACACAACCCGTCTGAAGCACCAGAAGAAGAAAAGCGAGGTAACCGAGTGAAGAAATCCTTCGAGGAACGCTGGGAAGACGTTCAGGAAGACCCCGTAAAACTCAAAAGAGTCTTTACGACGGTCTGGGTCTTGGCGTACTCGATGCTGATTCTCGGTGCTTTCATCATCATCTGGGCTTTGGCGAAGACCCATCTTTTCTGAAACCCTTTACGGAATTTCATTCCGTTTTTTCATTTTTGTCTTTCTTGGAGGTGGACATTTCCAGTCCGCCTATTCCGGCAATAATGACTATCACGAACAGTATGCGCAGAAGAGTGACGGGTTCGTCGTAAAGCAGCGCTCCGACCACTACGGCCCCCAGGGCTCCGATTCCCACCCAGACGGAATATCCCACGCCCGTGGGTATTCCTTTTGTGTACGCCACGTTAAGAAACCACGTGCTCACGAAAAGGAAGAATATCGTAACGGCCGTCCACAGAGGAACGGTGAACGCTTCGGACACGAACATGGTGGTGGCCCAGACGGTTTCGAACATGCCCCCGATGACGAGAAACACCCATCCCAGCTTTTTCTGATTCATGTCAGCTGCCTCCGAATATCTGCAGTCCGGTTATTCCCACGATAATCACGAAAAGGAAAAAAACCTGCATTCTGGATATTTTCTCTTTGTAAAGCACCATTCCGGCCAGGACGGTTCCGACGGCTCCGATCCCCGTCCATATGGCGTATGCCGTGCCCATGGGACAGTCCAGCATTGCCACGGAGAGACAGTAGGGACTCAGAACTATGAAGAACGCGGCGAGCACGGTCCACTTCTTGTTCGTATAGGACTCGGATTTTCTGAGAGCTATGACCCAGCACGGTTCGAGCA
>JBMNQN010000013.1:0-27512 GCA_050944155.1 Candidatus Methanomethylophilaceae archaeon
TCCTGCGACCATGCCCACCCGTTCTTCAGGAAATTATCCGGCAACACAGACAACGCTATAATTACAAGCGCTGCGAATACATTCACTGCAGATATTTTCCAGACGGACACGGGGGTTTATAGACCGAGAGATATTAACTGTTTGGTGCATTATCCCAGTATTCTTTTGCCGTAAGTAGGGAAATACCCTCCGAAAAGGGCGTAAACCGCAACGTTGGAGGCGGAATAATTTATGCTCCCCGATACCGTACCCCTGAACGTTCCCGATTTTATATCCAAAAGCTACGAATCGTAAGTGACTCCGGCGGCAACCAGAATCGAAAGATCGTAATACTGTTTGTCTCCCGGTACTCCGGCTATAACGAAAAACGTTCCCGGACCGTCCTTGACCGAGGAAATCGACGCGTGTCCGTTCTCGGCGGAGAATCCCATGGTTTTTACACCGGGATACGACGGAGAAAGCGAATATTTGGTATCAATCGATACGAAAGTCAGAGCGGAACACATGGGTTCCAAAGGAGTCGCCGCCATACACCTGTTTTCCGAAGCTCCTTCGACAAAGGGAAACAGGGTTTCCGGGGATTCTATTTTCTCGGCGGTTTCTCCTTCGGAAACTGTGTACGCACCCGGAACGCCGCCCATCCAATAGACCGTGCCGCCTTTGGCCGTCCAGGTCAGAAACGGATCCGACGGATTTCCCGTATAAACCGTTGAAGGCAGAGTTCCCAACGGTATCAGAATTCCTTTTCCGGTGGCGGAAGAAGCCGAAACTATCAAATCCCGTAATCCGTCCGCGCCGACCCTTTCGAAATTTCCGAATCCTCTCTGAAGAAGCTCCTTCTCCACTTTGCTTACGAAACTGTCGGCGGACTGGGCGGACGCACAGTAGGGAACGTAATCATCGTCTATGAAAATATAAAGTTCAGATACCGGAATCTCGGCTCCGTTATCTAGTGCCAGTACTCTGTATTCCGTACTTACGGAAGACTTCAGTGTGTAATCCGCACCGTATGCGGTTGACGAACCTTCGGCATCGTACGACGCGGGGTTTCCGAAAACTACAGCGACCTCGCCTAAAAGAACAAGTGCCAGTATCGCGACCGCAACGATTGTGAGCATATCCGGTTTTTTCATACCGGCTCACCTCTCGGATGTTTGCGTGAGTATTTTTTGTAAGTGACGTAATAAATCGAGTATAATCCGATAGTTTCTGCCGCCCCCAGTATGACGTTGATTACAAACTGTCTCGTAACTCCCAGCAACGGAGCGTCCAGCCAAAGAACGCCGGTCCTGAGGAAATCCGCACCGACCAGTCCGAAGTATCCGTACAGCTGGAACAGCAGGGAATAATTGTGCATAGCTATCGAATAGAGCAGGGCAGACACGGAAATGATGACGTAAGAAATTGCGTATTCTTTCCTACCCGTCGCGATAACGTAAGCCAAAAACGGAATCAGTATTACCAGATACGTCGGAGTGGGAGTCCAAAGGAATATAACCGCAGTGCAGATCATAAGCCTGAACATGTACTTAGACAGGAACTCGCTGCCTTCTTCTTTGAGTTTCAGCGTTTTATAAGCCAAGTAGAAGATTATCGAAATCGTCAGTACCTGTACGCATAAAACGACGGCATAACCGACCGAAAGTATGGAGCTCCACATTCCTTCGCTTTCCGGTTCCGAACCTATTACATCGATGCGTGTAGTTACGAAATTGAACGTGTCGACAAACGAACCGGTCAAAATATGAGGCAGAAATATCAGAACAAACATCAGAACGAATCCCAGAATAGCAGCTAAAACGGATTCGTTACGTTTTTTGGATTCTTTTTCCTGTTTGATGATGAGAACCAAAAAAATAGGAAGCAAATACGCTGGAAAGAATTTAGTAAAAACCGCAACCGAATATACCGCACCACCGAGGAAATATCTGCGCCTCAGCAGAAGGAACAGCGTGAGTACCGTGGTAAGAGCGGAAAATACATCGAACATTGCATGTACCGCCGTAGTGTAAATAACGATGGGGCACAGAAACCACAGAGCAAAAGCCAGAGATGCTTTCCTGGAATCGTCGGTGTGTTCCTTCACCATGGCATAGATTAAACAGCCCGTAATAAAATCAAAAACCGTCAGTACCGATTTTACGAGAATCGTATAGGCGGGGGAACACATAACCGCCCTGAGATACTCCCAATCGATGTCTTCGACGAAAAGAAGAGGAGGAAACAGCCGACCGAACTCGGCTATACCCAGTACCTCCGCGGCTGCGCCTATGACGGCCAAAAGATACCCCCATACGGGTGTGTAATAATATCCGGGAAGTCCGTAAAGTCCGTTTCCCGATCTGAGATGTTGCGTTACCAAAGCCCAGTGATAAACGTCGTAGGAATAAGTGAAAAGAGGAATCAGAACTGCTCTTATGATAAGTCCGACTGCAGCTATAATCAAAAAAGGATGTTTGGACACAGAATCCTTTATGCGGACATATCCATCGGAAACATTCACGCGCGTCAGATGTGTTCCCGTCTATTAACAGTTACTAGTTTTACCGGGTGCCGATACCAAAGTTATCTATTATATCGGCGATACGAGTGATATGAAAATAGCCATGCTCACCGACAGCTACTACCCCACCAGAGACGGGGTCGTCACGTCGGTGACCACGCTCAGAACGTCTTTGGAAAAAATGGGACACGAGGTCTGGGTAATCGCACCCGACCCCGGGAAAAAACTTCGTACCAACGACGGGAGAGTGATATGGATCCGGGCCGTGGAATTCAGAAGCTACGAAGGATATTACGTTCCCATGCTTCCCGCACTGGATTCCGAAAACATAAGAAAACACGATTTCGATATCCTGCATATACACGGGGTGGCGACAATGGCCGTGCGCGGAATACTTCTGGCACACGCTCTCGAACTGCCCAAAATCATGACTTTTCACACCATGGTCGACGAGGTCGCCGAACGCTATTCGCCGATAAAAATTCCGGACAAATACATGAGAAGACTGGTCTGGATATATCTCAGAAAAATACTCAAAAGAATGGATGCCGTCGTCGTTCCCACGGATGCAATCGGGAAAGAACTGGAAGGACATACCGATGAAATCAGAATGCTGAGGACGATTCCCACCGGAATCGACGCGGGACTTTTCCGTCCGGGGTTGGACGGAACAGCTTTCAGG
Organism: Candidatus Methanomethylophilaceae archaeon; assembly: GCA_050944155.1. Classification (GTDB taxonomy): domain Archaea; phylum Thermoplasmatota; class Thermoplasmata; order Methanomassiliicoccales; family Methanomethylophilaceae; genus VadinCA11. The sequence continues at coordinate 3,186 of JBMNQN010000013.1, forward strand.
GAAAGATACGGCATCGGGAACTGCAGAATGGTCATTCACGTGGGTCGCATATCTTTCGAAAAAGAAATCGGCATGGCCATACGGGCAATGAAAGACATAGACGCAAAACTCGTAATCGTGGGGAAAGGTCCCCAAGCCGAAGAACTGAAAACGTTAACTAAGGATCTGGGTCTTTGCGATAAAGTGATTTTTACCGGATTTATTCCGAACAAAGAGCTGCCCGAAGCCTACGCGGCCGCGGACGCGGCAGTATCATGCTCGCGGTTCGAAACCCAGGGGCTGTCGATTCTGGAAGCGATGTCTTCCGGTCTTCCGTGCGCCTGCAGAAACGCGCGTGCGTTTACCAGCATCGTAAAAGACGGGGAAAACGGATTTCTTTTCGACGGGGAAGAAGACTGCAGAGAAGCGATCGAAAAATGTCTGTCCGCCGGAGAGAAAATAAAAAGAGCCTCCCGCGAAACGGCACTTTCCAACTCCGACGAGGCGTCCGCTTTAAAAATGGCCGCACTTTACGAGGAAGTCATCGCATTAAAGAAAGAAAGGAGAAACTGAATGGGACTCAGCGAATGGATGTACGGGCTGCTCGGGGACCAGGGAGAACTCGGAGTAATAGTATTCGTTTTTCTTATCTTCTTCATAGATGCCCTGATATTTCCCACGCTTCCGGAAGTTTTCTTCATTCTCGGCTATATGTACAAACCGAACAACCTGGTATTCGGAGCAGAACTGCTCGTGACGGCCTCCATAGGGGAGATAGCCGGAATCTTCCTGCTCTATCTCATCGTGAAAAAAATCCGCCTTCCGGAAAAAATAAAACGGGTCGCGGACAAATATATCGATTTTCTGATGGTCAGCGATGAAAAAGTATTCCTTGTCAACCGCTTCGCGCCTATGATTCCTTTTGCGGGCGCGTTTATTTCGCTTGTTGACAGGTGGAGTCTCAAAAAATGCATGTTCTACATTATCATCGGGTGTTACATCAAATACGGAATCATACTGATGTTCAGCGACTTCTTCTTCACCTTCTTCGATTCGGGAACCGCTGAGACTTTTACGATAATCATGGTTTTGACGGTGATGGCTATTAGTTTCGTTCTGTCATTCCGCAAGAAAAAGAGAGAGGGACTGAGTTCATGAAAATAGTAGATGTAAATCCATTCTTCTATCCGTATAAAGGCGGAATAGAACGCCGCATGCACGATACGTCCAAGCTGCTGGCACAGCGCGGGCATGACGTTACCGTCCTGACCGGCAGGCTTCCGGGCACGGAATCCGAAGAGATTACGGAAGACGGATACCGCATCATCCGTCTGGAATCCAGACTTGTCAACGTCTACAACCCGCCGTTCATTTCTTCGAAAAACGTTCTCGAAACGCTGAAGTCCCTGGATGCGGACGTCGTGAACTACAACTACCGCTGGGCTCCTTCGTACAACAAAGATCTTGCCAAATACGACGGAAGAAAAATTTTCACGTACCACAACATGTGGGGCGAAGGCATAGGATGGCAGGCCAAACTGTCGGAAATCAACGACAACAGGTTCAGGAAAACCCTATGCACGTTTGAACGCATCGTGTGCGTCAGCAATTTCGTAAGAAACGATCTGATTTCCAGGGGAATACCAAAAGAAAAAACGGTGACCGTTCCTTCGTGTCTCACGTCTTTTCCGGAAACGACCGACAAGGAAGAAGATTTCATCCTGTCGCTGGGAAGACTTGTAAAAACCAAAGGCCTAAAATATTTAGTAAAAGCGATGGAAAACGTAAACGGGAAGCTGATAATCTGCGGAAAGGGTCCCGAAGAAAAAAATCTGAAAAAACAGATTTCGAAACTCGGTCTGGAAGATAAGATAGAAATGCGCGGGTATGTGAGCGAAGAGGAAAAAGCCGAACTGATGAGTACGTGTAAATTCTTCGCCATGCCTTCGCTTTTCGAATCGCTGGGTCTTGCCGCGATAGAGCTTATGTCTTACGGAAGGCCCATAATCTGCACAGACGTGAACGGACTTCCCGATACCGTCGGAGACGCCGGCATCATTGTTCCGCCCAAGGATTCTGATTCGCTGGCACGTGCCATGAACTCCCTGCTGGAAAACGATTCGGAAAGAAAATCCATGGGTCTTAAGGCGAGAACCCAGGCCGAAACCTACGACTGGAAATATCACATCGAAAAATTGGAAAACATTCTGTCCGGAAAAGACAAGTTAGAATGACCCAGAAGGAAAAGAGATGGAAGAAACAAAACCGAAAGAGGATCTTTCCAAGAGATTTTTACCCAATGCCGCAATGAACATTCTGTCCCTTGCCGTAACGGGAATCATCGGGCTTCTGATGGTTCCGTATTACATCGATTCTCTGGGCATAGCCGCATACGGAATCGTGCCCGTCGCACTGTCGATGACTGGATATGTGACTATAGTCGCAGACTCCATTGTCAATGCCACATACCGGTATCTTGTCATTTCCATTCAGAAAGGAGACTACGAAGATGCGAACCGTACCTACAGCACCGCCGTATACGGTCTTCTTCTGATTGTGGCCGCAGCGGTTCCGATTACGGCTCTGTTTTCCTATATGACCCCGGAACTCCTGGACATAACCGGCAACGACGCCCGTTCTGTCAGAATACTGTTCATATGTATCCTGGGTTCGGTTCTGACAACCGTCTGGAGCAACGTGTTCGCGGTTGTGCTTATGGCCAACAACCGCATGGATCTTCAGAGTCTGACCCGCATTGTGCAGTCGGTATCCCAGGTTGTTCTGATTATCATCCTGTTCACCGCATTTTACCCGTCGGTCGTCGGAATCGGAATATCGTATCTTCTGATTGCGCTTGCCACGATGGGCCTGTACCACACCTTTTCCAGGAGAATTTCTCCGGAACTCAGATCGTCGCGCAAAGATTTCTCCGCCGGCAGGTTCAGAGAAATAGCCAGAGTCAGCGGATGGAACCTTGTGACAACCATCGGAAATCTTCTTTTCGTACAGATGTCGCTAATTTTGACAAACGTATTTTTCGGTTCGGCGGCAGGGGGAGAGTTTTCCCTGGTGGTGTCGATAATTTCGATAATCGTTGCTTTGGGAACCGCGGTTACAAACGCTTTCTCTCCGATAATCTACAACAGATTTGCCTTAGGATCCCTGAAAGATATGACGGACATTGCCCGTTCGGCCGTGAAGGTCGTGGGAATATTCATGGCACCCGTCTTGGCTTTCGTATGCGTGTTTTCCCCTCAGGCCCTTACGATATGGGTGGGCGGGGAGTTCTCGCATCTCAGCAGAATATTCTGGATTATGATGATTTTTATGGTGGGATTCGAAGCGGTCGCACCGTTAAACACGATATCGCTGGCACATCTGAAAATCAAAATTCCGGCCGTCATGACCGTAGTCTTCGGAATTCTGAATATCGTTCTCGCATACGTCTTTTTCCGCATGGGATACGGATTGGAAGGAGTGGCCGGAGCATGGGCGGTTTCCATGTTCGTCAAAAACTGCGTATTCTATCCGTGGTATCACGCAAAAATATGCGGATTGAAAAGCTATGCTTTCCATAAACCTCTGGTTTACGGTTTTGCCGGTTTTGCGGTTTCCGCCGCAGCCTTTTACGTGCTGAACAGTTTAGCAGACATACCCGCAAACCTTGCCGTGCTGGCCGTTCTGTTCGTTGTTCTGGTATCTGTTTATTCTCTGATTGCCGTCAAATATTCCCTGAGCGACAGAGAAAAATCACTGGTGAAATCCTGTATTCCGGAAAAAATATCCAATAAAATACCGGAATGGCTGCTGTGACTGCAGAACCGTACCGATAATGAGGGTAAACAAACGTTTAAGAAACCTTCGTTAATACATTGACACATGGGGTTCGCTTTCGGAATTTCCGAAAAACTGAAAAATATCAAAGAGAAAATCGCAGCGAAAGCATCCTCGGATCCCATGAGATTTCTGTTTTACACCGTATGTCTCGTGTGCGTTACCCTTGTTACGATACTCCGCTTGCTCACGAGGGGGTGTACGCTTGATGCCGTTCTTTTCAGCGACAGAGAGTATTTCTTTACGGATTATTTCGACAGCGTATTTTACAGTCTGAACGGACCCTACCAAAATTATAACGTGATATATCCCGCATTGATCACTCTCGTTTACGAAGGAATAGGCATAATCCTGGAATACTTCAGCGGCGAATTCCAGAACAGTTTCGAAATAAGAGATTCGGTGCCGGGCTATGCATCGTATGTTATTTCGGTTATCATCGGTCTGATAATACTGTACGCTATTATCAGCAAAAGCAGCAAACTCTCCAAGACGGCCACTTATCTTTCTTTTGCCGTTTTTGCCACATCGTATCCGATGCTTTACTGCCTGGATCGCGGGAACAGTATGCTGTTTTCCGTCCTGTTTATTGCCCTTTTTGTAATGCTTTATGACTCCGAAAACAAAAAACACAGATATCTTTCCTATATTTTCCTGGGCCTGGCAACGGCGACAAAAATCTATCCGATTCTTTTCGGGACTTTGGTTCTGAAGAGGACGCTTGAAGAAAAAAATTATCCGGAATTGATCGGATGCATTGCCATATGTTCGGCGCTTCTGTTTCTGCCGTTTCCGCTTACCGACGGTTCGTTTATGGACATGTTTCATAATGCCTTCGGCTACAGCAGCAGTACCGAGGCCTACTACGGACGGGTAAACATCGTAGCCCTGATTACCGGCACCGCGGAAATGCTCGAAGCAGAGAATTTCAGCCATTATACATTGCTTTCCGCGATATCTTACGCTTTCATGATTGTCGTCCTGATTGCGGCTTTATTGGACAGAAAAGCTCCCGCATGGCAGACGGTATGTCTGCTTGCCGGAACTCAGGTACTGTGCGCCGGACTTGGGACGGAGTACCTGCTTCTTTACATGATAATACCCGCCTGGTACTTCATCAATTCAGAAATCGAAAATACACGGAAGAACATGATATACTGCCTTCTGTTCATAGGAATTCTCATCTCCATCCCGGGAAGCAAGGGAATAGGGAATACATTCACTTTTGTCAAGGGCATACTTACCCTGATTATTACGATTCTGATACTGTCGGAAAGTTATTCCCGCCTGAAGGAAGAATACGGAAATAAAAAAGAAAGCGGCGCGGAATACGCCGCATAAATGTTTAATTCACGTAGTCAAGCCATTTCTCGTATTTGAGATCCTGACCGGTAACGACTTCGTGGAACTTTTTACCGATCTTTTTGGCCGTTTCGCCGATTTTGCCGTTTCCTACGGCTCTTCCGTCTACGGTCGTAACGGGCGCGACTTCCGCCGCGGTTCCGGTCATCCAGACTTCGTCGGCGGTTATCAGCTGGGTCCTTGAAATCGTAGTCTCTTCGACTGTGTATCCCATGTCCCTGGCAACTTCGATTATGGAGTTCCTTGTGATTCCTTCGAGAATGCTTTCTGACGGGAGGGGGGTCATTATCTTTCCTTCCCTGTAGATGAAAATGTTCTCTCCAGTGCATTCGGCTACGTGTCCGTTGGAGTTGAGCATGAGCGCTTCGTTGGCACCCTGGCGTATCGCCTCTCTTTTTGCAAGACACGACGTAACGTAAGCGCCGTTGACTTTCGCGCCTGCTGGCCCGCACAGATTATCGGGCCTGTGCCAGGACGACGTAATGAGTTTCATTCCGTTGTCGCTTTCTCCCAGATAGTTGCCCATGAAAACTGCGGTTATGGCCATGCTTGCGGGAACGTTTACTGGGTTGAGTCCCACCTCTTCGCCGCTCAGGAATATGCAGGGTTTGACGTAATCCACTTTTTTATTGACTCTGACGGTTTCGATTATCGCATCGTATATTTCCTTCTCGCCGTACTCTTTTCCGCCGAAAACCATGTCGAAACCCATGACTTTGCATCCGCCGACCATTCTGCGGACGTGATCTTTAAGTCTGAACACCGACGGTCCCTTCGGCGTGTCGTAGACGCGTATCCCTTCGAACACTCCGGTTCCGTAGTTCAGCGCATGAGACATTACATGAACTTTCGCATCTTCCCACTTAACCATCTTTCCGTTAAGCCAAATAAACTCGTTCTTTTCCATATGCGCTCATCTCGATGGAACGTTCACAGTGCGTTCAGAGCCGCTACGTACTTTTTGGGTTCGCTCATGTCGATAATTTCGTCGACCTGACTGGAACTGCCGAACACGCCGACATTTCCCTTAGCCGTACCCAAAAGAGCGAATGCATACTGCCCATCCTCCGGAACCAGTTCCGAATGGTAAATATCCTGAAGCTTGTCGAGTTTGCCCAGAGCGGTTTTTGCGTCCGCTTCCGACACTACGGAGAGAACCATACGGGATTTTCCGGGGTGTTCGCACTTTCCGACGACGATCGTTTCGACGTTGATTTTGTTGCGCGTGAATTCTCCCATGACTCTCTGCATGACTCCGAACTCGTTTTTTACCAACAGCGATATTACGTACATAGCTCACGCTCCGCCCGCGTAATAAACGTGCGTATATATGATATAGTCGTTTATATGATGGGGACGTCGGAATGGGAAGCGGTTCCTGCACTGTCATCCTGCCTGTTTACAAAGAGGCAGAAAATATCGGGAAAATGGTTACGTGTCTCAGAGAACTCTATCCCGATTTTAAAATTCTCGTAATGGATGACAATTCCAAAGACGGCTCCAAAGAAATCATAGAATCTATGAAAGATCCGGCGGTCAGATTCGTCGAACGCGACCCGTCGGAAAAAGGACTTTCTGCAAGTATTCTTCAGGGAATAACTGAAACGGATACGGATTATTTCGTCAACATGGACTGCGATTTCCAGCATCCTCCCGAAACAGTCGGACTTATTTACGAATGCCTGAACTCCGGAGCGGATTTCTGCATAGGAGTGAGAAAAGAAAGAAGCGCTCTGTCTCCTTTCAGGCTTCTGGCTTCGTGGTTTGCGCATTTTTTTGCGGCCATGACTCTCTGGCTGCGTAACAAACCCCTTTCGAAAGACATAATGAGCGGATTTTTCGGAGGGAACACAAAATTGTGCCGCAGAATAATAAAAGAAAACAGGGACCGCATGGATTCGAAAGGGTTCAAAGCTCTCTTCGACCTTCTGAAATACTGTCCCGAAGACGCCGATGTCCGCGAGGTGGAATTCGAATTCGGAAAACGGGCCGCAGGAGAATCCAAACTCAGTCCCATGATAATCGTTTCCGTCATGAAACAGTGCGAACCGTTCGGAAAAACAATCGCCCGGATTGCGGAGAAATTCGTATGAATTCCGTTCCCGTAACCGTCGGCATCTGCGCTTATAACGAAGAAGGAAACATAGAACGTTCAATACGTTCGGTTTATGAACAGAAAACGGAAACCGCCGAAATAAAAGAAGTGATTGTGATTTCCAGCGGCAGCACCGACCGGACCGACGAAATCGTACGCAGTCTTCTGCCGGAATACAGAAATCTCAGATTCATTCCCCAAGAAAAAAGAGAAGGAAAAAATTCTGCGGTGAATCTTCTGCTGGATAGCAAAAACACCGAAATCATTGTGCTTCTCAACGCCGACAACGTACTGGGAGACGGAAAAACGCTGGATTATCTGATATCCCCGTTCCTGGATTCCAAAGTCGGAATAGCCGGAGGCCGTCCCGTGCCTACGAATCCCAAAAACACCTTTGTCGGTTTCGCTTCCAACTTCCTGTGGACCATGCACCATTACGTCGCCGTGAGATATCCGAAAATCGGGGAACTGATAGCGTTCAGAGACATAGGTACCAGGCTGTCGGAAAATACCCAGTCCGACGAAGACACCCTCAGAATGGAACTGGAAAAGAAGGGGTACACGGGAGTTTACGTTCCCGAAGCCGTGATTTACAACAGAGGGCCGGAAACCGTCAGAGATTTCGTGAAACAGCGCACCAGAGTAAATATCGGCGAGCGCTACATGAAAAAAGATTACGATTACGACATACCCAGCTGGGACAAAAGTCTTCTCGTCGGTGCTTTCGCCGATTCGGTGAAAGAGCTCGGGTTCAGACCCGCCAAAATAATGTTTGCCGCGTCTTTAGAGATATGTTCCAGGCTCAGAGCCGTCGGCTACGTCCATGCGGACAGGGGAGACATGAACGTCTGGGATCAGGTGTCTTCAACCAAAAAATTATGATCCGAGTATTTCGTCGACCGCGTCGGCAAACGTGAAATTATCATCCACGGTTATGCATCTGCATCCGAGCCTTCTTCCGAATTCGGCATCGCTTTCCGTGTCGCCTATCATAAACGAAGCCGCCGTGTTTATTCCGTATTTTCTCACGGCATCGATTCCCATTCCGATTTCCGGTTTTCTGCAGTTACATCCGTCTTCAGGATGATGGGGGCAGAAGAAAACGTCGTCTATTCTGCCTCCGCCTTTCTCCGCCTCGGATTTCATTTTATCATGTATCGCCGAAAGGGTCTTTTCGTCGAAGTATCCGCGGCCTATTCCGGATTGATTTGTTATAACTATTACAAGATATCCTGCTTTGTTGAGTCTGGCTATCTGTTCCGGAACGTAATCGTACAGCCTGAAATCATCGGGACTGCTGCAGTAAGGAACGTTTGGGGCTATGGTATCGTCTCTATCGATGAACACGGCTTTAGGACCGTACATCTCCCGTTCGATTATTCCGCAAATGGTGTGACAGGCGGCCATATATCCTTCCTGGATTCTGGGAGTTTCTTCCGACGGAACGGTGACGGCAACATCTGCAATGTCTTTCAGAGAACCTCCGGGCCCGGTGAAAGATACGGTTGCTGCTCCGATCTTCTTGGCGGCTTCGAGTGCCAGTATTACGTTTTTGGAATTTCCGGAAGTGGAAAAACCGACCGCGGTATCGCCCTTTCTGCATATCGCTTCGATCTGTCTTTCGAAGACTTTGTCGTAACTGTAATCGTTCCCTATGGCAGTCACCGGAGCTATGTTGGAAAGACAGACTCCTGCCATCGCGGGACGTTCCATCAGGTAGCGTCCGGACAGTTCCGCCGCGATGTGTTGTGCATCGGCGGATGAACCTCCGTTTCCCATGAAAATAACCTGACCGCCGTTTTTCAGCGTTTTTATCATTGTGTCCGCGGCTCTGTGGATTTGGTCCGGGTCTATGGCCGCGATTGCATCCGCGCTTCTCTTCAGTTCGCTGGCTATCAGATTCCGCATGATTATCCCTTCCACGCGGAAACGCCTCTGCCGTCGAACATAAAGTCGGTAACGGCGGCCCCGCATTTCGTCAGTTCCTGAGATACTTTGAATTTTTTATCGTAATCGCATATGAAAAACATGAAGCCTCCTCCGCCCGCACCGGAGACTTTGCCTCCTACGGCACCGGCGGAAATCGCCGCATTGTACAGCTTATCTATCTTAGGATTCGTTATTTTGTCGGAAAACTGTTTTTTGTACTGCCAACCCAAATCCAGAAGTCTTCCGGTTTCGTCCAAATCGCCTTTTTCCATGGCAGTTGCCATTTTTTCGGCTATTTCCTTAGTCTTGTCCAAAGCTTCTTCGTTGTCCCCTTTTCTGAAAGATTTGACCTGGGACTCGATGATATTGGAAGAATCTCTGGTGTTTCCCGTATAACATAAAACGGACCTGCACTGCAGTTCGTCGATTGTCCTTTCGCTTATCCTGATACGGTTGACGTCCACCCCGTCCCGTCTGAATCTCATAAGATTGAATCCTCCGAACACGGCCGCATATTGGTCCTGTCTTCCGCCTTTCAGACCTATGTCTTCTCTTTCCAGAACGTAAGCGAGTTCGGACATTTCGTGGCCGGTGAGCTTCTGATCCATCCATTCCGCTACGGCGGCTATCGCCGATACTATAACGGTAGAAGAACCCCCCAACCCCGATCCGGGCGGAGCATCGGACTGAAGCAGCATTTTGAACCCTTCTTTGATTTCGAAATGGTTGGTTACCGCTTTTACGAGGTCCATATTTCCGTCCAAAGGCAGCGGTCCGCCGTCCAGCGGAGCTTCGAATTTTCCGTAATTCGTGGACTCAATGGACATTACATTGGAATCGTTGGGCGTTATCGTACAGTAAGCATATTTGGAAATGGTCGTGTTGAAAACAGAACCGCCTTTTTCCGACGCATACGGGTCTACGTCTGTACCTCCTCCTGCCATGCCTATTCTGAGCGGGGCTCTCGCCCTTATGTATTTCATCTTTTTACCCCGTTGTCAACAATCACGGAACCGCTTTTCACAACGGTACCGTCTCCCAAAACGGAATTCCGGATTTCGGAACCGCTTTCCACCGTACATCCTTCTCCGATTATACTGTCCGATACAACGGAAGAATCGATAATACTTTTTTGCATAACCAGAGAGTTTTTCAGTCTGCTGGACGACACCCTGCAGTCCTTCAGTACTATCGAACTTTCGGAAACGGAATCCGTTATAACCGAAGAACCACCCAGATAAAACGGTCCGGTTATTTCCGTTCTTTCTGCATTCTTAAACTCCGTATCGATGTGTTTTGCAACATCCTGATTCGCTTTCAGAAGATCCGACGGACGACCTACATCCCGCCACAGACCTTTCAGCCTGTAGCCCTGCACCTTAACGCCTTCTTTAACAATCATCGGAAGCAAATCTTTCGAAAAATCGTACGGAACCGTGTCTATTCTGCCGAGAATTTCCTTCTGAACGACGTAAACTCCCGCGTTTATCAGATTGGAAAACACTTCCTCGGGTTTCGGCTTTTCTTTGAATTCGGATATCCGTCCGTCTTTTTCCATACGGACGATGCCGAATTCGCAGGGGTTTTCTATTTCCGTCAAAGCCACCGTTACCGTCGCTCCCGATACGAAATGTGTCTCTATCTCCTCTTTCACCGAAATATCGGCAAAAACATCCCCGTTCGCCGCCACAAATGTCTCATCCAAACGGTCGGCGACGTTTTTGATTGCACCTCCGGTTCCCAGCAGGGTGTCTTCATAGGAATAGGAAATTTCGATTCCGAGATCGGAACCGTCCCCTATGGCTTCCGTAAGCAGTTCCGATTTGTATCCGCACGCCAAAATGACCTCTTCTATGCCTGCAGAAACCATGGATTCTATGAGGTACATCAGACACGGTTTGTCCAAAACCGAAAGTATAGGTTTCGGTTTATTTTCGGTCAGAGGTCTGAGCCTTGTGCCCTTGCCCCCTACCATTATGACTGCCTGTCTGACTTCCGCTGACATTATGGGACCGTGATGAACGTGACGTATATTAATCAGACGCGAACCGCCTTAACTACGTTGGTTCCGATGGGAACATTCAGAGAATCCGCTACCGGAACGCACTTCGCGCGGAGCATGAAAACAACCGGAGACACGAGTTTTCTTTCCGACAGAGACTCGTAATTGGCCATTCCTTTGGCGATAACTGCGCATGCTCCGTTCAGCGCATTTTCCGAATCTTCGGGAAGAACACCCGGAATGCCCACGAAGAAACCTCCCGTATCCGTGACCGAATCCAATTCTTTATCCAGACCGATGCGCGCAGCGTCTTCCCGCGTTACGTCGTTGAGAACGGGTTTTCCGCGGACTATGCCCGTCACTTTCTTTCCGGTTTTCTTAAGCTCCCGTATAAGCAGTATATCCATCTGGCTCTCTCCGCAGTTGTCGAAAATGTAAACTATATCTCCGTCCTCTTTCAGAAGTTCCCTCAGAATATCGGTATCGTCGTATCCGATGCCCTGCGTGAGAAGATTTTCGAACACAGACGAAAATTCTTCCGGACTGTCTATCGCCGTTCCGGAACCGAAATCCATTATGTTTCCCGCAATCGCCGCCGAAATTGCCGCTCTCAGTCTGTCTTCCGAATTTTCGATGAATTTCTCGGCCTCCGGCAGAAGTTTTTCCGCGGCCGCGTCGGACCTTATTTTAAGAGCCAGATAGGGATCTTCCGTCCCCATGGCACGGTAGGCGCTTCCGTGCACCGCCGAGGCAACTTCGGCGGAAATCCTGCCTTCGGCAAATTCTTTCGATAACGTCTCCGCAGCCGCACGCACGGCTGCGAACTCCGTTCCGTTATCCGCGAGTTTTGCCTGGAACGATACACGTTTCAGAAAACAGGAAGCGCATTCGGGCCTGATTTTCATGATGTACCATGAGCGGGCACGTAAATACCGTTTTTGCATCCGCGCGATAGTACTCTTATATACGAAGAAAAGTATCGCGACCCCATGGCAGACAAAACGTGCTCTTCTTGCGGTATAAGACTCACCGGCAAGGGCAACACATTCTTCAAATGCCCCAAGTGCGGGGAATACGAAATCGGCAGATGCGATCAGTGCCGCGATCAGGGTGTAAAATACGAATGCAAAAAATGCGGATTCGTGGGTCCCTGAGGTGAACGAATGACTATCGCCGCCGCCTACGAACTTTTCCCGTCTGACGCCGACGCGGACATGGACGCCATATCTAAAGCCGTATCGGGAGTCATACCCGCCGGCGTCAAGATTACCGAAACGGAAATCAGACCTGTCGCATTCGGCCTCAAAAAGGTCTTTGTCGGATTCGTGATAGACGATTCGGACGAATCCGTGGGTACGAAACTCGAGGAAGGACTCCGCTCCATACCCGGAGTGGAGAACATCGAGTGCGTGGCATCCACGAACCTCTGAAACTTTTTACCGTCCGCCGGTTATTTTTCTGCCGAATCATAGACGGCGAAAAGCGATTCCGCATAATTTTCGGAAAACGACGCCGAATGTTTTATTCCTCTTTCTGTTACGCAATTCAGTTTTTCTCTGTCTTCCAGAAGTCCGACCGCCTTGGCCGCCATGTCTTCGGCATCTTTGCACAGAACGGTTTCCCGCAGTGTTTCGGAAGGTATTTCCGCCCCTTCGAGACAGAACACGGGGGTGCCGCATGCCTGGGACTCCAGTATCGGAGCGCCGAATCCTTCGAAGAGGGAAGTGTTGAAACAGAGAGACATCCGGTTGTACAGATCGCACAGTTCTTCTTCGGACAGATTGCTTACGAATCCGACGGAATCGGATATACCCAGCTCTTCCGCCAATGCATTCAGTTTTTCCCGTTTCGGTCCCGTGCCGCATACGACAAACCGCCAGTCTCCGTAACCGGCGTACTTTTTCATTTCTGCAAAAGCTTTCATCGCCGTTTCGGGATTCTTTCTGTCAATCAGCGAACCCACGAATCCTACGCATTTTTCTTTCTGCGCGCCGGTTCTGCGGAATACCGGTTTTGTTTTATGGAGTATCACCGTAATTTTTTCTTCCGGAATTCCCAATTTTTCGACCATGTCCTTCTTGGTGGCAGGAGATATCGCTATGAAACGGTCGGCGAATATTTTTGCGGTCAATACCGATAATTTCCACAGAAGCGTCCAGGACTTTGTTTCGAATTCCCCGTCTCTTATGACATGATGCAGGGTGACGATTTTTCTTCCGCGGAAAAACGGAAGCAGCAGAGAACAGTGTTCGGCTGCGGCATGCATAACGTCCGCGTCTCCGGATTTCAGTATTCTGACCGCCGATCTGCCGAGGCCGTCTACCGTAATTTCCTTCAGAGTTCTGCCTCTGCTGAGATCGAGATATACGGGCTCGCATTCCCGGCCGTTTTCTTCCAAAACCGATTTCACGGTATCGGCATAGCTTCCGATGCCGCTTTTATTGTTCTCCGTCTCTTCCTGGGTCCTCAGAAGCAGAACTTTCATGGGCTTCGGATCTCCGCTGCGGCGGCCGATGCGTTTTCCTCCCATTTATCAGACCTCCGTTTTTACGGTTCTGAATTTATACAGCGGAATAAGAACGACACCCAGAGAAATAAGCAGTCCGAACTGACTGTAAACGGCAGTCAGGCTGTATACTGCCCCGTCCATTCCGTATGCCGGTATGGCATACAGAAATACGGGAACACTGACAATCATCGCTATTATCGAAAGTATCGCCGCGGCACGTCCCTGTTCTTTTGTCATCAGAACAGTTATGCCGCACATTCCCACGCTGTACAGCGTGATTCCGGCCAGAAGCATACAGAAGTAATGAACGTAAGGCACAATCTGCTCCCCGTACAGCCATCTGAACGCATATTCGGCACCGATTGCTCCCGCCGCAACGCATAAGGCCCCGAATCCGAGAATAAGCCCCGCGGTCTTCGCATAATCTCTGCGGAGCGATTTCATGTCTCCCGCCCTGGAAATATCCGAAAAATGTATTATGAACGGAACAAAAACTCCGGTCACAATCGTAGGAACGATGATGGTCGGTGCAGAAAGAGTGCTGAATATTCCGACAGTTTCGTCTCCGCCGTAAATCTGAAGAATAAGTTTCGGAAGCGCGGTAATCACTATCGGAGCGACAACCGCCAGAAGAAGCGGAACGCCCAGACGTATCAGCGACTTGACGGCGCGCGGATCCGCCCTGTGCACGGAAATACTGTCTCCGACGTATTTTTTGTAACCGGCGATGACCGAAAGCAGAAACAGTCCTCCGCCGAAGACTGCCATTACCGCCACCGAAAGTACGAGATTCTCCGTCAGATAATAGACAATCAGGAACGAAACAAGGCTTTCTATTCCCTCTGCAATCGTACATTTTCCCGCATAATCCAGATGGTCTTTTATCTGCAGCGCTGCCGTGTAAAGATACGCGAAATGAAGCAGATTGCGGTACACCATGTACATGATGATAACCAGATTCTGTTTCGGAGAATATCCCATAAAAAGCACGACGGGAATACAAAGGGCGAAACTGAACGCTATGGTGATGATTCTTGCGACCCTGTATTCGTTTTCCGAATAATTGACGTGCTGATCGGAAATCTGATACTGGTTGAGAGAAAACGTTGCAAAAATGTTGATGATCGAACAGATCGAAAGAGCTACGGCAAATATTCCCGCTTCCGAAAAATCGGTCATTCTGGGAATCAGCATTATTATCAGCCATTGGCAGAACAGAGAAACTATGCTGCCTGCCGTGTTGTACATCACGTGTTTGGACTGTTTTCTGCTGTAGCTCCATTTCATTCTGCACACTGACCGCTGTTCCGCCATAAAACACACGGCCGTAATAAATTATTGCGGTGTGTATCGGATCAGACTCCCGATTCGGGCCGCACGGTTCTGTTCTGTGTGCTTATTTCAGGGCCGGACCGATTTTTGCCGAATATTTTCGAAAATCCGTACGTAAAAATACAGAAAAAAACAAAAGGAGCCGGGCAGAAATCGAAATGATTCCGTGTACTTATTTCAGAATCGGCTTTTTCGGACAGCATAAAGGATCAGACCGGAGACGGCAGAAACCGAGGAAACGGCCTAAATCAAATGCGGCCGCCTGGCCCGTACTCGATTATACCGTTTATAATTTGTAAGACAGAGCTCGTTTTCTCAAAAACGTTATAATCGCAAAATACATGCGTATACCCGGATATGCCCGGAAAAATTATGCTGCTGGATTGCACGCTGAGAGACGGAGGGTATCTCAACGATTGGAAATTCGGCAACGGTACCATCACCTGCATATTCGACCGTCTCAACGAATCAGGCGTAGACATCATCGAGATCGGATTCCTTGACGAAAGACGGGAAAGAGACCCGGACAGGAGCATACAGCCCGATACCGAGGGCTTTTCCGAAGTTTACAAAAATATTCTCGGAAAAAAATCCATGGTTGTGGCTATGATAGATTACGGAACCTGCGGTTCCGATAAACTGCAGCCGAAATCGGAAACTTTCATCGACGGAATAAGAGTCATTTTCAAAAAAGAAAACAGCCGGAAGGCCATAGAATTCGGAAAGGAAGTCATGAAAAAAGGCTATAAACTTTTTCTGAACATGATTTCCATCACATCGTACAACGAAGAGGAAATGATTGAATTCGCCGAAGAGGTGAACAAAATCAAACCTTTTGCCGTAACGCTGGTGGATACATACGGCCTGATGCACAAAGAACAGATGGAGTTCTATTTCGGATTGCTGGACAGACACCTGGACAGATCGATTTCAATAGGCTACCATTCCCACAACAATTTCCAGCTGGCATATTCGAATACCATCGATATGCTCAGACTGAAAACCGAAAGGAATCTCACAGTCGACGGAACGCTTTACGGAATGGGCAAGAGTGCCGGAAACGCTCCCTTAGAACTCCTTTCCATGCATCTTAACGAAAATTACGGCAAGTCATACGACATCGACCAGATACTGGAAGCGATCGATGCCAACATACTGCCGATATACGAAAAAGGGTACTGGGGATACAGTTTTCAGTTCTATATTTCGGCAATGCAGGACTGCCATCCCAATTACGTAAACCTGCTTATGAAAAAGCGCACTCTTTCCGTGAAGGATATGAATGCCATTCTGAGAAAAATAAAACCGGAACTCAGACTCAGATACAACCAACAGCACATCGAAGAGCTTTATATGGAATATATGCTGGATAATGTTGATGATTCGGCATGCGTGGAATCTTTGAAAAAGGAACTGGGCGGAAAAGATCTGCTGCTCATAGGCCCGGGAAAATCCTCGGTTTCCGAAAAAGATAAAATAGCGGCATACCGCCGCAGCAGACATCCGATAACGATTTCCGTAAATTTCATTCCTGAACCGTCGGACGTAGACTACGTGTTCTTAAGCAATTCCAAACGCTACAGTCTTATGACACCGCGCATAATTGAGGAAAAACCCAAGATCATAGCCACATCGAACGTTACGCCCCTGAGGGGAAAATTCGACTACACGCTCAACTACGCGGATCTCATATCCGACTCCGACGAAATTTGGGATAACGCGTTGGTAATTCTCCTGAATTTTCTGAGAAAAATCGGTGTGAACAACATATCTCTCGCAGGTTTCGACGGATTCAGAGAAAAAACGGATATGAACTACATCGACGGAAGTTTCGATCTTTCAAAGAATTACGACTATCTTTCGGCCGTGAATACACTCCTTACAAAAAAGCTGAAAGAATACCGTAAAGACATGAAAATAGAATTTCTGACCGAATCGCTTTACGAAAAAGAGTAAAAATCCGAATTGAACCGCATACCCGGCTCCTGCAGCACAGGAATGCAGGCGGAATCCGCTTACGGAAAAACGAATTATCGGTTTATAAGATATGACGCCACTGTTTCCAGCGCGTTCTCTATTTCGGAATCCTTAACATCGGTATATTTGGAAATCTCCGTATCCGACAGAAGAATGCAGTTGTGAGTTCCGGTGTATTTTTTGTCGCGCTTCATTTTTTGATGAATCCGCCGGGTTCGAAAAATTCCTTTTTCAAAGATTCGGTATCGATTATTTTTATCAGAACTTCGGCAATGCCGTCCGAATATTCCTGCGAAAGAATCCCTCTGGACACGGAAACCGAATTCGCCATAAGAATGCCTGCCGACACCGCCTGTCCGTGGGGAACCGCGTATCCGGATGCGGATTCCAGAGCATGTCCGAACGTATGGCCGTAATTCAGGAGATTCCTGATTCCTCTGTCGAATTCGTCCTCTTCAATCAGAATTTTTTTGTAAGAAAGCGTATTCCGGATTTCTGCCGTAAGAGCAGTACGGTCTCCGGCCAGAATACCGTCCAGAACGGATGCGAACTCTTCGAATGCCGGTCTTCCTCTCATTATCGCAATTTTGGCAATCTCTCCGAGCCCGCTGCGGAATTCTCTGGCGGATAGTGTATCCAGGAAAGCGGACGATACGATAATTTTGCTCGGCGGATAGAAAGTTCCGAAAATGTTCTTGTAGCCCCCATAGTTAATCGACGACTTGCTTCCTATACAGCTGTCGGTCTGCGACAGCAGAGTTGTCGGTACGAAATACCATCTTATGCCTCTGTATAGTATCGTGGAAACAAAGCAGCAGACGTCCTGCACTATGCCTCCGCCTACAGAAATCAGAACCGTATTCCTTTTGGATTCCATGGGAAACATTTTCTCCGCAATCTTCAGCGCCGTACCGACGGTTTTGTTTTCCTCGGCTGCATCGAGAATAAAATGGCTGCCGTCCAGCAGACTGCCGAGTTTATCAGCATATTTTTCGGCTATGTTACGGTCTGCCACAGTAAACCTGTTGTCAGCCTTTCCTAAATCCTGCAGGAATTCGAGGGAATCGGTAAACGATACGGAATACTCCCCCGCATAGGATTTGATTTTCATTGTATAGTATATCCTCCGTCGGCTACGATATTCTGCCCGGTGATGTATGTGTTGTCATAGCTGCCGAGAAACAGAATTATACGGGCGATTTCTTTAACGTCGGCCATTCTTCCCAGCGGGATGTTTTCTTTGATTGCAGCTATTTCTTCTTCGGTGTTGTTCCTATAGGTCATCTCGGTTGCCGTAAACCCGGGAGATACCGTGTTTACCAAAATTCCGTAAGGAGCGAGTTCGATGGCAAACGTCTCGGTAAGTCCGTGCAGACCGCGTTTTGTTGCCGAGTAAATGCCTCTTCCGTGTTTGGATACGACACTCAGTATCGAACCGACGTTGACCACCCTGCCCTGTCTGCGGGATTTCATTCCTTCCGAGAACCCCTGAATTATGCGCAGCGGAGAAAGAAGATTCACCGATACTGTTTCTTCCATATCGCTCTCGGAAATTTCTCCCAGATGCCTTATCGGGTTTATGCCGGCGTTATTTACTATCGAGTCGAAAACGGCTGTTTTGTTCTCTTTCACGAAATTCATCACAGAATCATAAGAAGACAGATCCAATTCGGACCTTCCGGGCGCAGTAACGTCGTATCCATTTTCGGTGAATGCCCCGCAGACGGCCCTGCCTATGCCGCGGCTCCCCCCGGTAACTAAAACTCTCATACTCTGTCATGACTTTCTTGGATAATAACAAATCCCCCGCAGAAAATTCCGTTCAACAGCCGGACCGATCCGTCAGGCAATCGGCTATCCGATAGGCTGCAAAAACCATACGGACATCACGGCATTCTGGACACGGTACGTGCGATTCCTTCTTTGAATCCGTATTTCGGAACGAACCCCGTATCTTCAGTGAGTTCGCTTATGTCCGCACATAGGAACATCGCCTGATGGGGGTAGTACTCTTTAGCTCCGAATTTTATTTCGGCTTTCGGATTCACGGCATCCCTTATGTCGCTGACGAAATCTTTCATGGGACGGCATTTCCCGCTCCCCACAGGATAAATCTTCCCGTTTTTTCCGTACCTGCCTATAGCCAGCAGAGCGGCGGCGGCATCTTCCGAATAAATGTAATCCCATATCTGCCCGCATTCGGTGAGTTCCGGTACTTCTCCGGCAGATATCGTTCTGATGAGGTACATCACGAGTGTGTGTTCCGCATCCTTTTCGCCGTAAACGCTCAGAATTCTTGCCCAGCAAAATCTCATACCCAGACTGGCGCACATAAGTCCCGAAAGCTTCCCTGCCGCATATTTTGCGATTCCGTATCCGCTTTCGGGATTGGCCGGCGTATCTCCTTTGAGTCTGACGCCTGCCGGTCCGTATTCCGCCTGAGAACCCGCTCCCACGAAAACAGACGCTCCCCAGCTGTGTGCCAGGGCAACGGCATCGAGCGTGTATCTTATGTTTTTTTCCTGAACGTAAACATCGTCTCTTCCTGATACGGATGTTTTCTCCCATCCGAGATGGAAAAACATATCGCATTTTTCCTTTCCTTCCAGCTCTTTCAGTTCCGAAATCCCGCATTCGATTATTTTCAGTCCGGTGGAATCCGGAAGATTCCCTCTTCTGGGAGAATCCGGACGTATTACGGCAATTACTTCGTATCCGTTTTCAAGTGCCAGCTCCGCCAGGGAAGAACCTATCATACCCGTTGCGCCGGTGATTGCAATCTTCATTTTTCCGGATTTCCTGTGTCGATATACATGTTGCTTTCAAGCTCTTCTCTGGACAGAAACGGAGACATATCCTCGAGCGGCGGCGAATAAAGCTTTCCGTCGGGCAGTTTTTTGGTTGCCGATTTGGGTTCGAATATCTGTTCCTTAGTAACGAAAACCTCGCAGATGAGGTATCCCTCTTTCGAGAGAATTCCGTCGAGTTTGTTCATTTCGCCGTTGCTCTTTATCGAGTAATAAGGATAGCCGTATGCATATGCCAGCTTACTCAGATCCGGAAATCCCAAATCTCCGCTTTCTTCCCCTATGCCGCAGAAATTTTTATTGAAAAGATTGGTTTGGGTCAGTCTTATGGAATGGTATCCGCCGTTGTTTATGACAAACAGTTTTATCGGAAGTCTGTTGGTAACCACCGTCTGGAGTTCCTGTATGTTCATCTGAAGGCTTCCGTCTCCGGCGATGCAGATTGTATCGGAACCGGACGCAACGCACACTCCTATGGCGGCCGGAAGGTCGTATCCCATACTGGCTATTGCGGAATTCGTGATAAATCTCTGTCCTTCTTTAACGGTGAATGCGTGGCTTCCCACGGCGCAGGCCGTCCCGTTCCCGGTTACCACCATCTTGTTTTCCGGAAGTCTGGCACTCAGCTCTTTATAAAAACAGTAAGGGTTGGCGTAACCTTCGGGAACACAGTGTCTTTCCTGAACCACCGGGTACTTCTTTTTCCAGATTTCGCACTGTTTGAGCCATTCGGTGTTTTTGAAAACCGTTTTGCCGCCGAGCAGCGAATCCATTGTTTCCAGCAAATCTTTAGCATCGGCATGAATCGGCATGTCGACATGAAGAGACGGTTTCTTAAGCTCGTTCTCGTCGGCGTCTTCCATTATTACGAACGCTTCTCTCGCCCAGGTTTTCCAATTGAACCCTACCTGTCTGAGACTCAGCCTGCTTCCCACCGAAAACACTAAATCGCTGTTCTGAACCGCAAAATTTCCGGCACGGTTGCCGAGGCTGCCCCCTCTTCCCGCATACAGAGGATCGCTGTCGGGAATGAGATCGATGCTGTTCCAGCAGGTTACTACGGGAATGTTTAGTTTTCTGATTACTTTCCGGAAAACTCCGTAAGCTCCCGCCAGTCTTATTCCGTTTCCTGCGTAAAATACCGGACGCTCCGAAGACCGTATTTTTTCGATTATCTTTTCGACGATCTTTTTATCAGCCTTAGGAGGGATATCGTTTTCTTCTTTGCCGGGATCGAATTCTTCCAAATCTTCAGTGTCTATATATGCGCCCTGTACGTCCAAAGGGATGTCCAGCCAACAGGGCCCCGGACGTCCGTGGGATGCCAGAAACAGCGCCTTGTCCAGACAGTATTTGATGCGTTTCGGGTCGGTGACCATTTCGCTGTATTTAGTCATGCAGCCGATTGCTTTCGTTATGTCGAATTCCTGATCGCCCATAGACCTCAGCGGAAGTCCCGTGCTTCTTGCGGTAGTGTCGTACCTGACCTGCCCGGAAATTACAATCATCGGTATCGAATCGAGCCATCCGCCGACCACTCCCGTGATTGCGTTGGTTCCTCCGGGGCCCGTGGTAACGCAGAGCAGCGCCATTCTGTTATTAACCCTGGCATAACTTTCTGCGGCGATTGCCGATGCCTGTTCGTGATGATTGTACAGACATTTCAGACGCGGATGGTGTCCGAACGAATCGTTTAGATGCATGGCGCCTCCGCCGACCACCGTAAAAACGTCCTTTATTCCGTAATCCGCAAGACGATCCGCAATAAAATCGGAAACTTTGACTTTCATTTATTCCCTCAGAGCCTCTTTGATTGTCCTTGCCATGTAATCTATCATTGCATCCGTCATTCCGGGATAAACCCCTACCCAGAAAGTATCGTTCATGATTCCGTCAGTAACGGAAAGGTCTCCCACGGTGCGGTATCCTCTGCCTTCCTTTCTCATGACGTCGAAACAGGGATGGCGGATGATGTTTCCGGCAAACAGCATTCTTGTCTGTACACCTTTCGATTCCACATATCTTACAACCTTTCTCCTGTCGGCTCCGGATTTGCATGTGATAAGGAATCCGAACCAGCTGGGATCGCTTCCCGGAAGAGCTTCTGGAAGAATTATTCTATCCTGTACATCCGAAAGCTTCTCTTTCAGAAGAGAAAAGTTATGTTTTCTTTTCTCGACGAAACCAGGCATTTTCTCGATTTGGGCACATCCGATTGCCGCCTGCATGTCCGTAGCTTTCAGATTGTAACCGAAGTGTGAATAAACATACTTGTGATCGTAACCTGCGGGCAGTTCTCCGTACTGACCGTCAAATCTGTGACCGCACATATTGTCTTTTCCGGAAGGACAGGAACAGTCCCGTCCCCAATCCCTTAACGAGCGTATAATCCGAGAAAGTTCGTGGCTGTTGGTATAGACAGCCCCGCCTTCTCCGGTAGTCATGTGGTGGGGAGGATAAAAACTCGAAGTGCCTATGTCCCCGACTGTACCCGTAAATTCGGAGGTTCCGCGGTAGGTGTATTTAGAACCGAGTGCGTCGCAGTTGTCTTCCACGAGCCAAAGATTGTTTTTGTCACAGAATTTTTTCACAGCCTCAATGTCGAAGGGATTTCCGAGAGTATGTGCCAGCATTACCGCTTTTGTCTTTTCCGACAGCGCCTCTTCCAATTGGGAAACGTCCGCGTTGTACTGCGGAACCGTCATATCCACGAACACCGGAACCGCTCCATATTGAATGCACGGCGTCACCGTCGTAGGAAATCCGCATGCGACCGTTATCACTTCGTCTCCCGGACGTACGGCTCTTTCTCCGAGACGGGGGGAAGTCAGTGCCATAAACGCCAGAAGATTGGCGGAAGACCCAGAATTGACGAAACAGCACGAAGACACCCCCAGATAGTTTTTCAGAGATTCTTCGAACTTTTCAGTATATCTTCCGGAGGTTAGCCAGAATTCCAAAGACGAATCTGCCAGATTGACCATTTCTTCGCGGTCGTAAACCCTAGATGCGTAGGATATGCGGTCTCCCTCCGAATACGGTTTTTTAGTGTGATATTTGTCGCAATATTCCGCAACCGATGCCAAAATTTCTTCTCTGGCCTGTTTTTCTGTTTTTCCATCAAACATTCAATCACTTTCCAGATAGTCCCGTATCTGTGCATCCATGCATTCCGTTACGTTCCCGCCGGATGACCATACCTTGAACCATTCCACTGTTTTCATTACCGCCGTATCAACATTCCAGTGCGGCGAAAAACCCAGCTTTTCCTTTATCAGTCCTGCATTGAGTTTCAGGTAACCCGCCTCGTGGCGTTCTCCGGTTTCGAATACGGGAGGCTTCGTACCGCCCCAGTATCTGCGGAAAATTTCGACCAATTCGCCTGTGGTAACGCAGTCTTCTTTGCGCGGCCCCACGTTGTAGTATCCCGCTTTTTCCGGATTGCTTTCCTGTTCGGCGGCAATCATAAGATACGCCGCAAGAGACTCCAATACATGCTGATAGGGTCTTACGGAACCGGGATTGCGCATGACGACCGGGGCGTCCGCCAAAGCCGCTCTTACGCAGTCGGGAATGATTCTGTTATCGGAAAAATCCCCTCCGCCGATTACGTTCCCCGCTCTTGCAGTCGAAATGCAACATCTCTCTCCGAAGAAACTGTTTCTGTAACTGTGCGTAACCAATTCCGAGCAGCTTTTGGAGTTTGAATACGGATCGTATCCGTCTAATGGATCGGTTTCTTTAAACTCCCCTCCGGTTTCGTCGTTTCTGTACACTTTGTCGGTGGTGACATTCAGAAAGGATATTACGGAATCCGTATTTCTGACGCATTCCAGAATATTTACGGTTCCCATAACGTTTGTTTCGTATGTTTCGCGGGGATGTTCGTATCCGTAGAGAACCAGGGGCTGCGCGGCCAGATGAAACACGAATTCTGGTTTTGCTTCATCTACAAAAGACTGAAGTTTACCGTAGTCTCTTATGTCTCCCGTCTCCGAGTGCATTCCTTCCTCTGTTTCCGCGATGGTGAAAAGATTGGGATCCGTCGGAGGTTCGAGCGAATACCCGTATACGTCCGCTCCGAAATTCTTAAGAATATGACAGAGCCAGGACCCTTTGAATCCTGTATGTCCTGTTATCAGGACTCTTCTGTTTCTGAATACGCCCGGAAGGAATTTACCAAGTTTTCCAGCGGGCATCTCCGGACTCCCACATTGCTTCCAGTTTTTCTTTGTCCCTGGCGGTGTCCATACAATACCAGAACCCCTTATGGCGGTACGCACCCAGCTTATTCTCCTTGGCGAGTATCCCGAGAGTGTCTTTTTCGAAAACAGACCTGTCATCCTCGATATAGTCCAGGACTTCCGGCTCTACGACCATAAAGCCTCCGTTGACCCACCCCACGTCTCTGATGTCCTTCTCTCTGAAAGCTATTACGTTGTTTCCGTCGAGATCCATCATCCCGTACTTCCCTTCGGGGTGGACTGCGGTGAGGGTTGCC
>JBMNQN010000014.1:0-25837 GCA_050944155.1 Candidatus Methanomethylophilaceae archaeon
CGAACGCTTGTCCGGGTATGACTCTGGTAAGCATATCCGCGGAAGTGAATCCCAGCGAATCGGAGGATTCGGTGAGAAAGGCCGTTCTGAACATATTTCCGGATGCCGAACTGGAAAGAACCGAAGAAGGGTTCAGAGGAACGGCTCCGGGTACGGATTGCTTTTCCGAACTGATAAGAAAGCAGAAAATACTCGATGCCGCCAGGGCAACCCTGATCAAAGGTGCGGAAAACGGAAAAACCCGTTTTCTGCTGAACAAACAGGCGGCTTTTGCGGGCAAAGTTTCGTTTACCGACGGAAGGGCCGTTCTCGGGCCAATAAAAGTCGTAATGGAGGACGGAGACATACACTCTCTCATAGACAGAATTTCTCCGTATACGATAGACGGAAAGGAAGTGAAAGAATGATAGGAATGTCGTGCACCGGATTCAGCGCCTTCTCGGTGGAAGAGATTGCGGAAAAAGTTTCGAAAAAGTTCACTCTCTGGGAAATATTTTCGGAGGCCGAACACAGCATAGGAAAGAACTGGTCCAGGCTGAGAGATATCAAAAAGTCGTATAATCTGGAATTTTCCGTTCACACCCCCATCAGCGATACGAATATTGCGGCCCTTACGGACAGAATGCGGGAAGCGTCGGTTCTGGAAATGATCCACACTGCCGAAGTTTCTTCCGAAATCGGAGCAAAACTGGTGGTGGTCCACCCCGGACTTTCCTCTCTCAGCGTTCCCGGAACCGAAGAGAGGGCGAAAGAACACGCCAAAAAATCCCTCAGAACCCTGGACAGAATTTCGAGAGAATACGGAATAGTCTTTGCGGTGGAGAATATGCCGAATTTCCCTCCAATGCTGGGAAAGACCGCGGAAGAACTGGCGGAACTCATAGAGGGGACGAACCTGAGCGTCTGTTTCGACATAGGACACGCAAACACCACGAATCAGATAGATTCCGTCATATCTCTGCTGGGAGACAGATTCGCAAACGTTCATCTGCACGACAACATGGGCGACACGGATTCGCACCTGACCGTGGGAGACGGAAACATAGATTTCCCGAAGGCAATCGACGCGCTATCCCGGTATCGGGGAAATTACATCATAGAGTCGAAAAGCTTCGAATCCGCCGTCGAATCCGCGAGAAGGTTATCCGTCCTTTTCGACTGACGGGGGAAGGACCGGCTGGTCTCCGAAGTTCTTTGCGAACCCGTATCCCTTGTACGCAAGTATTACGAGCGAAACGATTCCCGCCGCCATGAGAACGAGCAGCATCAGGCCTCCGAACAGCGGATATCCGGCCCAGTAGAAGACCGAAGCGTAATCGTTGATCAGGTGCAGCATTATGGCCGCATGGAGTCCGAATTTTACGTAAAGATATCCGCAGCCCAGCCCGAAAATTGCCGCGGGAATCACTTTGATATACCCCCATCCTTCCATATGTGCGAATCCGAAAACCAGGGCGGAAATAATCATCAGAACCATCGAAACCTTGCTCATTCCGAATCCGCCCCATAGATTGAGCCAGGAATCTTTTTTTCCGTTTACGGCGGCGATTATCGCCATGGGAACGCCTATGATGAGCATCCTGGAAACGATCTCTTCCCATACTCCCGCGCTGGCGAGAACGAACATCTGAAGCCTCACGTCGATATCGTCCGTCGGCGGGGTATCCATGACATCTCCGGTGAGAAAAGAAATGAGATAAACCATAATCAGATGCAGCAGAATCAGCCCCGGCCACATGACGGCGACCCAGAACGGGCTGGTCTTTGTTATCTTTTCCTCGTCTTTCAGAGATTTCAGACTTCCCGTATGAGTTATCAGTTCCTTAACGGAAATGGAAAAACTCATGATTATCATGAACACCAGAAATACCCAGTAAAGCTGGGTTCCGGCACCCGAGAATACTAAAAACGCGTAGGGGTACGGTACGAGAATGAACAGTGCGTAGGATATCGATCCGACGAAATCCAGAACGTCGAAGAATCCGACGGCTATTATCAGTATGTCCGCTATCGCATAGATGCTTACGAACAGGAACAGAAGAAACGACAGTTTGAACATAAGGCCGCTTTTCTTGGGAGGTTCGTACGGAACGTACAGACGTCTGCCGCAGTTTCCGCAGAATGCCGCTCCGTTGCGACGATAACCGTCGCACTCCGGACAGTCGAGCATGTTTCCGCATGCCCCGCAGAACGAGGCTCCTTCTTCTCTGTATTTCCGGCATTCGGGACAGTTGTCATCCATGGGAATTCTCCAGCAGTTTTATCAGATTCTCCGTGCGTTCGGAGTCTATAACGGCCAGGGTACGGCCGCCTTTTCCGCAGATTTCCCTGAGTCTGAGGAACATGTGTCTTTCCCTGATCAGGGCCATCTCTCTGAAACCCTTCGAACTGTTGACGAAGATGTCCCATTCTTTCATAAAATTTTCCGGAGAAGACATGTCGAATTTCTTCTTCATAGCCTTTTTGGCGAGTCTGTGCTCCTTCACGAACTCCCACGGGCTGACGGTTTCGCAGTAAATTTCCGTGTAGATAGCGTCGTTCATGTCCAGGGCGTTGATTTCCGCGGAATGTTCGTCGCACAGATCTACGGCAACGCACCACGCGGGAGCCGGAACTTCCACCGTACCGAAATCCGAGAGTCTGTGCGCTAGGACGATTTCCAGTTCTCCCGGCTCGTACTCTTCGGCGGTCTCTCTGTGTCTGACCCCTTCGATTTCTTCGGGACTCAGCGACACGCAGTATCTGTCGTAATTTCCGAATGCGTTTCTTACGGCGTCTCCTCCGGCGGAAAGCCCTCTGACCACGGGCAGAATATCAAGAATTCCGTCCCCCAGTCTAAGGGTTATCATCTCTTTGTGCTCCTGGAAAGCACAAGGTCCGTCAGGGTTCCGCTTTCGTCCATCTTTTTCAGTTCTTTGTTGGAAACCACGGCGGTTTTGTTGATGTTTTCCCTGGCGGGTTCACTGTCCACAATAACTACGGAAAGACGTCCCACCAAATCGGATATTTCGGAAGCGATGAGAGCTCTCTGCATCAGTTTTTCGTCGTTGGACCCCGCTCCCGTCAGAATGAGAACGTCGTCCACTCTGGACAGGGCGTCGAAAGGACTTTTCGCCAAAGGAGTGATGCTGAATCCGATTTCCATAAGTTTGTTCATAACTTCGGAACCGGTGCGGACGTCTCCGCTGAGTTCGTGTTTTCCGACCGAAGACCCGGTTCTGTATCCGAAGGGATTCAGGGGCATTATTATGGGCATGTCGAAGAACTCCTCGATGCGCAGGGCCGCGTCGATCATGGCCCCCATTCCGGATTCGTACATCTGAATGGTTCTTCTCGAAACTCCGGCGGTTTCCGCCAGAACCCCCAGACTTATTCCGGATCTTTCCCTTATTTCTCTGAGAAGTTCTCCGTCAAGTTTCACGTAAAGGCCGCCGGGAGCGGCGTATATGGCCGGTGCCTCCTCCTCCAATATGTAGGACATCAGGGTCTCGTTGGAAATTATCGGGACGTCGAACCTGGAATATATTATGCCTTCTTCCAAAGCTCCGGAACTGGACCTTTCGCCGATCAGAAGTGCACTGGCACTCAGCGCGTCGGAAAGAATTTTCATCTCTTCGGCGTTCTCTTTGGAAAAAGCGTCGATGTTGCTGAGAACCTTGATTATCAGAAGATTATCGTCTTTTCTGGCAACTATGTCGAAACATATGCTGCGCAGGTTCAGCGGAGAAGATACTACGTAACCGGCCCTGGCAAGCAGGTCTCTTGTTGTGGCGATAAGGTCTTCTCTGCCCATGGTCTTAATAGTGTTTGTTCTTCTATATAAAACAGATGTATTATCCGTTTCTGTTTCCGCGGCAATTATGGAAAGTAAGGGCCGGCCGGAGCCGGCTTAAAATGTTTTCATGCCTCGGATCACTCCACGGGGATTCTTACCCCCGTCTTTTCTTTGTCCACCGCTTTGAACGTAACCTCGAGGATTCCGTTGTTGTACTCCGCTTTGGCCGAGGAAACGTCGGCCTCGCATGGCAATGCAATCCTTTTTTCGTAGGTTCTCGTGGATGTTTCGGCCGAAACCGTCAGAGAGTCGGGAGTCGCGTCGAGCATGATGCCGTCCTTGTCGGCGCCGGGTATCTCCACCACGACTCTGATCAGCCCGTTTTCCGACGTTACGTCGGTGAAGGGCTCTCTGCCGTTTCCCGCGGGAAGCTGGGATCCCGCGTTGCCGAACTCTTTGACGTGGGCGATTCCGTCGGGACCGCGGTACATCGTGTACCCGTAGGTCTGTGCGTCGGAATCCATCAGGTCCTTGAAGTCGGCGAACATTCTGTCCATTCTCCTGTTGAAGCTTTCGAATTCTCTGAACAGGCTGCTCCAAATATCTTCTGCCATTTCAATCACTCCTCAATTCCGTTTCTGGCTGTTCCGTAATCTTTCAGTTTTTTGGCCGTGGAAGGGCCGAATTTCTCGGCCGCTTTTTCCAGATCTTCCATCTTCACTTTGCAGGCTTCGATTTCCTCCTGCGTGGGTTCTCCGCCAGAAGCCACGAGACGTCTCACGGCGGTCATCACCGCTTCGTTTACCGTTGCGGCAAGATCGGCGCCGGTGAAGCCCTCGGTTTCTTCGGCGAGTTTCTTCAGGTCCACATCGTCCTCCAGGGGTTTGTCCTTCGTGTGTATCCCGAGTATTGCCTCTCTGGATTTTTCGTCGGGCAGTCCCACGTGAATGCTCTTGTCGAACCTTCCGGGTCTGAGCAGCGCCGGGTCCATCATGTCGGGACGGTTGGTCGCCGCTATGACAACCACGTTGTTCAGGACTTCGAGACCGTCCATCTCGGTAAGCAGCTGGGACACCACGCGTTCGGTTACGTTGCTGTCTCCGCTGTCGCTTCCCCTTGCGGGTGCGATGCTGTCGATCTCGTCCATGAATATCACGCAGGGAGACGCCTGTCTCGCTTTTCTGAACGTTTCCCTCACCGCTTTTTCGGACTCTCCGACCCACTTGTTAAGGAACTCGGGTCCCTTCACCGAAATGAAGTTCGCTTCGGATTCCGTGGCTACCGCTTTCGCAAGCATGGTCTTTCCGGTTCCGGGAGGTCCGTAAAGCAGGATTCCCTTCGGAGGTTTGGCTCCCATGTGTTCGAACACCTTGGAGTACTTCAGAGGCCACTCCACCGCTTCCTTCAGCTCGGCTTTGGCGGAATCCAGCGCTCCGATGCTGTCCCACTTCACGTTGGGCTTTTCGATGAGCACTTCCCTCATGGTCGAAGGCTGCATGTCTTTGAGGGCCTCGCGGAAGTCGTCCATGGTGACGTTGATCTTGTTCAGCACCTCCGCAGGGACTTCGTCGTTTTCGGTGTCGATTTCGGGAAGAACTCTTCTGAGCGAAGCCATGGCCGCCTCTTTGGTCAGTGCGGAAAGGTCCGCTCCGGCGTATCCGTGGGTCTTGTCGGCGAGAAGACCCAGATCGACGTCTTCGTCTATGGGCATTCCTCTTACGTGTATCTCGAGAATCTCGAGACGTCCGTCCCTGTCGGGTATTCCGATTTCGATTTCCCTGTCGAATCTTCCGGGTCTCCTGAGAGCCTCGTCTATGGAGTTGGGTCTGTTGGTGGCTCCGATTATGACGACTTTTCCGCGGGATTTGAGTCCGTCCATAAGGGCGAGCAGCTGTGCCACGACCCTTCTTTCGGTTTCCCCGGTGACTTCGTCCCTCTTCGGGGCTATGCTGTCTATCTCGTCTATGAATATGATGCTCGGAGCGTTTTCCTCCGCATCCTTGAAGATTTCCCTGAGTTTTTCTTCGGACTCTCCGTAGAACTTACTCATTATCTCGGGTCCGCCGACGTAAACGAAGTTGCTGCTGGTTTCCCCCGCAACAGCTTTCGCAAGCATGGTCTTTCCCGTTCCGGGCGGTCCGTGGAGAAGAACTCCCTTCGGCGCTTCGATTCCCAGCCTCTTGAAGAGTTCGGGATGTTTCAGCGGGAGCTCCACCATTTCCCTGATTTTGTTGACGGCGTTGCCCAGTCCTCCGATGTCGTCGTAGGACACCTTGGGGATGGAACCCGCTTCCGCGTCCGCGGGCTTCTCGCTAATCTTAACCTGGGTCTTGCCGGCCATTATCACGGCGGGGCCGGAAGGAGAGTGGGATGTGACCACAAGATCCATCTTGTTTCCCATCACGTTGAGGGAAATTACGTCTCCCTTGGAGAACGCGCGTCCTTCGAACACCTGTCTCAGGTAGTCTTCGCCACCCTGTATTCTGAGCTGTTCCATGGGGGCGAACGTAATTTTTGTTGCGTCTTTGGCGGTGACTTTCTTCACCGCGACTTTTTCGTCCATGGATGTTCCGGCGTTTCTCCTGGTCGTTCCGTCCATTCTTATTATACCGCGGTTGGCGTCTTCGGGGCCTCCTCTGAGCACTTTTGCTACAGTGCTTTTTTCTCCCGTGATTTCCACGATGTCTCCGACTCTGATGTCCATCACGTTCATAAGTTCGGGGTCGAGTCTGACGACTCCCCTTCCCGCCTCTCCGGGTTTCACTTCTGCGACTTTGATCGCTTTATCCGTATTTTTGTTAGCCATGATTGTCACCTCTTGAATTTGAAGTCCGAGACCGTCCGGTAGACGTGAGTATGTTAAACATAGGTCCGTCCGGACCGTCTTCCGCTTGGGACTACTACTAATTAGTTTGTTCTTCTATATAAATGTTGCTAATAATACCCGTCAAAACGCTTCGGGAATACGTGCAACGTCTGTGATTGGTTATATAATATTGTACACATGTATACATCAATGTACAAAATTTAAATACAGTGAATGCTATTGAGCCATTATGGCAATACCAAAAGATGCACGCATATCTCTCGGTGCCGAGGATATTCCCAAAAAATGGTACAATCTGGCGGCGGATCTTCCGAAACCGGTCGAACCCCCCCTGAATCCCGGTACCGGAAAACCCGTCACGCCGAAGGATTTCGAACCCATATTCTGCGATTCGATAATAGAACAGGAAGCGACGACGAAACGTTACGTGGACATTCCGGAAGAGGTGAGGGACAACCTGATGTTCCTCAACCGTCCCTCGAATCTCCAGAGAGCCTACAGACTGGAAAAATATCTGAAGACTCCCGCTAAAATATACTTCAAGAGGGAAGACATGAGTCCTCTCGGAAGCCATAAGGGAAACACCGCGTTGGCTCAGGCGTATTACAATGCGGAGGCGGGAATACACACTCTGACCACGGAAACCGGCGCGGGGCAGTGGGGAACCGCTTTGGCCATGGTGTCCGATATTTTCGACATAGAAACGACGGTTTTCATGGTCCGGGGAAGTTATGACCAAAAGCCGAACAGAAAAACGATAATCGAACTGTACGGCGGAAAAATATATGCGTCACCGTCCCCGCAGACCGAATTCGGAAGAAAATACCTGAAAGAACATCCCGATTCCGTAGGCTCGCTGGGTATAGCTATATCCGAAGCCTGCGAGATAGCCGCGAAAGATCCGGAAACGTGCTATTCCCTGGGAAGCGTTCTGAACCATGTTATGCTCCACCAGACAGTTATCGGACTGGAAACCATGGAACAGATGAAGGCGGCGGAAATCGAACCCGACGTCATGATCGCGTGTGCCGGCGGAGGTTCCAACTTCGGCGGATTCTGCTTCCCCATGATAGGAGAAAAAATCAAAGGAAAAACCGACTGCGAGTTCATAGCCGTGGAATCGAAAGCGAGTCCCAGCATAACCAAGGGCGAATTCCGTTACGATTTCGGAGATACCGCAGGCTTCACGCCGATGCTGATGATGTATACCCTGGGACACAATTACGTACCCCCGTCGGTTCACGCCGGAGGTTTGAGATACCACGGAATGGCCCCTCTCGTTTCCGCCGCCGTGAACCAGGGATTCGTCGATGCCGTAGCATACGATCAGACCGAAACCTTCGAAGCGGGAGCGCTGTTCGCAAGAACCGAAGGCATAGTTCCGGCGCCGGAATCTTCCCACGCCATCAAGGCGGCGGTGGACGAGGCACTGAAATGCAAAGAGACCGGAGAAGAGAAGACGATAGTGTTCTGCCTTTCCGGCCACGGCATGCTGGACCTTTACGGATACGCCAAATACCTGGACGGAAGCATGGAGCACTCCGGCTGAAACCAAACCCTTTTCCCTTTTTCCCGGGGAAGATACCGGAGAATCATCCGAGAACGTCGGACATTTCGTAAACGACGCCCTTCTTCTGGGAGACGACCCATTTCGCGGCCATTACCGCCCCGCCCACGAAGATTTCCCTGGAGTGGGCCTGGTGGCGCAGCTCGATGCGTTCGGAGTTGCCTATGAACATGACGGTGTGGTCCCCTACGATGTCCCCTCCCCTGACGGCATGGATTCCGATCTCTTTCCCGCGGGGACAGATGCCCTCGCGTCCGAAGACGAATTCTTTGCCGCCCAGCTCCTTGCTGATTATTTCCGCGGCGGTCATGGCGGTACCGCTGGGAGCGTCCTTCTTCTGGTTGTGGTGGGCTTCGATTATCTCGATGTCGTATTCGCCGAGGTACTTCGCGGCTTCGCGGACGAGCTTGAAGAACACTCCTACCCCAATGGAATAATTGGACGAGATTACGGCGGCCACTTTGTTTTTGATTACAGCGTTTGTTATCTCGGTTTTCTGTTCCGCTGTAAGTCCCGTGGTTCCTATGATCAGGTTGACTCCCGCGGCAGCGGCGACGGGTGCGTTTACGGCGGTAGCCGCTGCGATGGTGAAATCTATGAGCACGTCCGTTTTCGTCTCTTTAAGGACCGAAGCGAGGTTTTTGGGGTCGGATACGGGAACGCCGAGTTTTCCAACGTTGACGACTTCTCCGATGTCCTTCCCGGTGTTGACGAGATCGAAAGCGGCCGATACGGTCAGACCCTCGGTCGCAAGGATACGGCGTATTATGAGGCTGCCCATCCTTCCGCAGGCACCCACCAATGCGATTCTCGTTTTGCTCACCGGAGCACCTCTTCTTTTACGATGACGTTTGTGCACATAAGCATCGAATCGCAATCCTGATTGGAATATATAACGGGTGCGCGAATCCTCAAAACCTTATAATAACCGGTATCGGTACTTCCGGACATGGCGGGCGAGCTAAGGGAAGATTCGGTATTCGTATCCGATCAGAAGGAAGGCAGCCGTCTGTACAACAAAGGGAACTACGGCTATCCGCGCAGCGGAGGCAGTCTGGAACTCGATCTGATGGAAGCCCAGTATCTTCTGGAAAGCAACCGTCTGGAAGTGGAAAAGGACGGAAAACCCGTAGGTTTCGAAGAACTTTTCAGACATTCCTCCATGGCGGTGGAAGGTTTCGACATCAAATATCTGGTTTACAGGGACCTGAGATCCCGGGGTTTCATCGTCAAAACGGAATCGGGAAGGTTCGACATGTCGGTCTTCCCCAGGGGAATGACGCTGAGCAATTCCCGTCCCGAATTCCTCGTGAGGGCGGTATCCGAACGCTCCGCACTGGATATAAGCGACTTCTCCAGCGAACTGACCCAGACCGAAAAAAAAGGAAAGGAACTTCTGTACGGGGTTGCCGACGAAGAGGGCGACGTGACGTATTACAGGATGTCCACGCGCAATCCCGGCGGGAACGTTCATGCCGACACCTCGGGGAAAAAGACATCGGGAGTCCTGATAAGCGACCGTGTTTTCGTTTTCGACGAAAACGACCGTGCGGTACTGAAAGAGATGGGATTCTTCGGTAAAGAAGTCGGAAATTCCGTGCAGCTTTCCCTGATAGAAAGCTGCTATCTGGCGGAACGCGGAGCCCTCAAGGTAATAAATCCGGAGGGAAAAAACGTAAGTGCCGGCGCCCTGAAGAAACTGGGTTCGGAATCCCAGGGTGATTTCGATTTACGCATTTCCGCATACTACGATCTGAGGGAGAGGGGCATGGTCGTAAAGACCGGATTCAAATACGGGACCCATTTCAGGGTCTACGAAGGGTCTCCCGACGACAGCCACGCACGTTATCTGGTACATGCGGTTTCCGCTTCCGACGTGACCATGTGGCCCGAGATTTCGAGAACCGTACGTCTTTCGGGCGGAGTCAGAAAAGACATCCTGTTCTGCAGAATCAGCGACTCCGTGGAATATCTGGAATTCAAATGGTTCAGACCTTAAAGAAAAAATAAACCGGCGTTTCCGCCGTAATTTGTTTCAGAGCTGGATTTCGATTCCCAGCTTTTCCGTGAGTTCTTTGTACCTGTTCCTGATGGTGACTTCGGTGACTCCGGCAACGTCCGCCACTTCCCTCTGGGTCCTGCGTTCGTTGCACAGTATCGATGATATGTAAATCGCCGCCGCGGCCACGCCGGTGGGTCCTCTTCCGGAAGTGAGTTCCTTCTCGGAAGCGTCCTTCAGGATTTCCGCCGCTTTGCTCTGAACCTCTCCGCTGAGTTTGAGTTCGGAGCAGAATCTCTGCACGTAATCCTGTGGTTTGGTGGGCATCAGCTTGAGCTTCAGCTCGCGGGTCATGAACCTGTAAGTACGTCCGATTTCCTTGCGTCCTACTCTGCTGGCACTTGCCACTTCGTCCAGAGTTCTGGGAACTCCGCACTGCCTGCACGCAGCATAGAGAGAAGCCGCTACCACGCCTTCGATGGAACGTCCTCTGATCAGGTTTTTGTTGACGGCTTTTCTGTAAATCATCGCCGCGGTTTCCCTGACGTTTCTGGGAAGTCCCATGGCCGACGCCATTCTGTCAAGCTCGGACAGGGCGAAAGCGAGGTTTCTTTCCGTTGCGTTGGAAACACGGATTCTTCTCTGCCATTTTCTCAGTCTGTAAAGCTGAGCTCTGTTTCTTGTGGGAATGCTTTTCCCGTAACTGTCTTTGTTTTTCCAGGATATTTCCGTAGAAAGCCCTTTGTCGTGTATCGTATAGGTCATGGGGGCGCCGGTACGCGCTCTCTTTTCGCCCTGCTCTACGTCGAATGCCCTCCATTCGGGCCCCTGGTCGATGAACTGGTCGTCAAGAACGAGTCCGCAGTCTTCGCAGATAAGTTCTCCCCGTTCGTAGTCCCTTACGAGATGGTGGCTTTTGCACTCGGGGCAGACCTCGATTTCCTCAGTGCTTTCTTTTTCTTTTGTCATGCTGTTTCACCCCTCGGGTGTATGCAAACGGACCAATCGGCTCCGATACGGCCGTTCCGTATGCGGACGGTTCTGCCAATTCTTCCCTCAGTCTGTAGAACGTCGAATTTCCCATCTCCGGAAATGCGGAAGCAGAAACAAATGCTTCGGATTCAGAAGTTGTCTTTTCCGCGTTTCCCAAAAAACCCATATACAGTCATCCGGTCTCGGCAGTTATCTGTCAAGCATTGCGAATTATACATGCCTAGTATTTAATATTTTGGAAATTCTTTATTAGTATTCGCAATTTGCCGTTAACCTTTCCGTTATTCATAGTATCTAAAACAATTCTACGGACGGATGGTATATCCATATCCGCACGGATACACGGAAAGCCGAAGGACTCATACCGCGAATCAGGCAGTCATCGGCCGTCTTGTAAGCAAAAAGACGTCCCAGGCCCCTTTTATTATGCTTCAAACGGCGGTACTGCGCGGAATAATCGGACGCGGGACTTCGGAACGTAGGGTTTAATAATAACTACCGATATCTGTGGCCCAATCGATACGCCATTGGCGAATCACATAACAACGGAGGTAGCAATATGACTTGGGACATAATGTCGTTCCTGACAATCGTAGTATTCGTCTTTGCGCTCGTACTTTTGGTAGCTGGAATTTTCTCAGCCTATTTCGGAAGCGGAAAAAGCAGAGTGGCCGGCGTGATAATGCTGTTGGCCGGCTTGATCGCGGGCTTTGTGTGGGCTTATCTCGTAGGATACAGCGACATAGCGCTTTTTGCAGACGTAGCGGCATGGGATGTAATGTACAACACGATCATCAGCATGATCGGCGTCCTGATCGGAGCTCTTGTGGCTATCGGCATATTCCTTGTCGTGGTCCTTAAGAGCTGATTCTGAATCGGCCCGAAATTTCTTACCCACTTTCGGTGGGTTTTTATTCTTTTATTCTCTGGGTGCGGATATGCCCAAAGTGTTGATTATTCTCGGAAGCAAGAGCGACATGCCCGTTGCCGAGAAAGCGATTGCGGTTTTTGAACAGCTGTCGATAGATTACAGTCTGGCCGTAGCGTCGGCTCATAGAACTCCCGACAGAGTGGAAAAATTGGTCGAAGAAACGGACGCAGGCGTCATAATAGCTGTTGCCGGACTTTCGGCGGCTTTGCCCGGAGTCGTCGCTTCCCTGACGATCAAACCGGTCATAGGCGTTCCGGTCAGCGGAAAACTGAATCTCGACTCCATTCTTTCCGTGGTTCAGATGCCCGGAGGAGTTCCGGTGGCCGCGGTCGGCCTCGACAGGGGAGACAACGCGGCCGTTCTGGCTGCGGAAATATTCGCCCTCAACGACAAAAAGACCGCCGAAGCCCTGAAAGCATACAGGAAAAAACAGGCCGAAAAAGTGGCAGCGGATTCAGCCGAGGTCGAAAAAGATGTTCGATTCTGAGAAATTCATAGACGAAGCCGTGGCTTCGGTGAAGAAGATATCCGAAGGAAAAGCGATAATCGCGTGTTCCGGAGGAGTAGATAGTTCGGTTGCGGCCGCGATAGCCGGAAAGGCCATGGGAGACAGGCTTCTCGCGGTGTTCGTGGACACGGGACTGATGCGCAAAGGGGAAGCGGACGAAGTGCGCGGAATGTTTGCCGATTCCGGTATCAATTTCAAAGCGGTAGACGCATCCGAAGAGTACATGGCGGCGCTGAAGGGCGTAACCGATCCCGAAAAGAAAAGAAAAATAATCGGCGAAAAGTTCATCAGAATTTTCGAAAGGGAAGCCAAAGCCTTCGGAGCCGAATATCTCGTGCAGGGAACCATAGCTCCCGACGTGATAGAATCGGGGGACGGGAAATCTTTGGTCAAATCCCATCACAACGTGGGCGGTCTTCCCGAAGACATGAACATGAAGCTCATAGAACCCCTCAGAGACCTTTACAAGGAAGAGGTCAGACAGGTTGCCAGAAAACTGGGAATAAACTCTTCCGAAAGGCAGCCGTTTCCGGGGCCGGGACTCGCGGTGAGATGTCTCGCGGAGATAACTCCCGAGAACATCGGAATCGTGCGGGAAGCCTGCTGGATAGTCGAAGACGAAATAAAGAAAGCCGCCGAGGCGGGAAAGATGAAACTTCCCTGGCAGTACTTCGCGGTGCTGCTTCCCACGAAATCCGTCGGGGTCAGGAGAGACCGCAGAGTGTACGGAAACACCGTTGCCGTAAGAGCGGTGGAATCGTCGGACGGAATGACGGCGAAACACAGCGACATTCCTTCGGAGGTTCTGAACTCGATTTCCCGGCGCATAACGGATACGGTAAAAGAAGTCGGCAGGGTGGTTTACGACATCACGGACAAACCGCCCGCTACCATAGAGTGGGAGTGAGAAAAGTTTACGTGGATCCTGTTTGCCGTCGGATCCGCCGTCTTTGCCGGCATAACGTCGATACTCGCGAAATGCGGAATTAAGAATACCGATTCGAACGTGGCTACGGCCATACGGACGACCGTAGTTCTCGTGTTCGCATGGGTTATGGTATTCGCCGTCGGTTCCCAGAACGAAATAGCAGACATAGATTCAGAGACCTGGCTCTTTCTTATTCTGTCGGGTGCGGCCACCGGAGCCTCATGGCTCTGCTATTTCAAAGCGCTTCAGATGGGGTACGTAAACAAAGTCGTCCCTGTGGACAAATCCAGCACCGCTCTCACGATTATACTGGCACTTATATTTCTGGGAGAAGGGGTTACTCCGCTGAAACTTCTGGCGGTGGCTTCCATAGGCGTCGGAACCCTGATGATGATTCAGAAAAAAGAAGGGGAAGCCAAGGATCCGAAAGGCAGTGCCTGGCTGATTTATGCCGTGCTTTCCGCCGTCTTCGCCAGCCTCACGGCCATATTCGGAAAGGTCGGTATAAGCGGAGTGGAATCCAATCTCGGAACGGCCATAAGGACCGTGGTCGTTCTCATCATGGCGTGGCTGGTCGTTTTCGTAACCAAAAAACAGGACGACGTCCGCGGCATCGAAAAGAAAGAACTGGGTTTCATCTGCATGTCGGGCGTAGCCACCGGGGCTTCCTGGCTGTGTTTCTACAGGGCTCTCAAAGACGGGCCGGCAAGCGTCGTCGTTCCCATAGACAAACTGAGCATAATCGTTACGATTATTTTCTCGTACATAGTGTTCGGCGAAAAGCTTTCCGCGAAGGCCGCGGCAGGTCTTGTTTTGATAGTGGCAGGAACGCTGGCACTGCTGGTTCCGTGATTCCGGACGGGCCGGAAATGCCGTTATAAAGACGGAGATGCGCACACAGTGCGCAAATCCGGATCGCGTATGCCGAGAAAATCAGTTTCCGTTCGCCGCAATTCCTTCCAGTTCGCTGGTGGCTTTCCAGATAAGGGTTCTTGCGTGAAGCGGAGTGCTGTTGTCGTTTGCCAGGTCGTCGAGAATCATAATGGCGCTCGTGGCGCGTACGTCCATGGCATCTTTTCCGTCGAGAAGTCTGGCTTTGGCTTCGGTAGCCCCTCTCCTGATGTTTTTGGGTATAGAATCGTCGTTTGCCAGGAAATCCAGTACTTCGGTTACCGTTTTTATTCTGTTGTCTGTCATTTTAACACCCCTGTTCAGAAGGTTTCGAATTCTTCCTGAAGTTCGATAACCACTTGCTCGAGGACCTCCTCGAACGCGGAGGCTTTGAATTCTCTTGTTCCGCCGAGGTCGCTTTGGATTCTTGCGACAAAATCGTTGTTTTCCTTAACGAATTCCACGTTGCACAAAACTTCTTCCATGGACTCCACCTCTGGATAGAAAGCGAATATGCAACCACTATAAAGCGATGTCGGGCGGGTTCTCCGGCGCGCCGCCGGATTCTCTTGAAAGAGCCGTACCGAAACGTTTATACAAAGAACCATGTTTTAAGGTATACTTTCAGTCGCTGCCCTTCAGCGGTAGCGAGATAAAAATCCGCCTCGGGGCGGAAGGAAGATTAGGTAATATGGCGGACAATACGATCCCCTTGGACGAAGGGCAGGAGACCAGGCAGCAGGGCTCGGCTTTCGGCAGATATTCGAGAATGATGAAGATGGCCCGCACTCCGACCAGGGACGAATACAGGAAAACCGTGGGGATTACCGCGTTAGGCATAATCCTTCTGGGAGCCGTAGGGTTCGCGATTATGTGGCTCATGACCTATCTTCCGAAATTCTTCTGAGGTGTCATCAGTATGTCAGACAATCATTATTCGGGGCCCTGCCTTTCCGGCGACAACGGTGTCAGAGTAGCCCGCGCCGGAGAAACCGCCGTATGGGATTTCTCCGTCGCCGCTTCCGCTTCCGAAGCCAAGCTGTCCTTTTCCGAAACCACCGGGCCCGATGCGGAAACAGCTCCCGAATGGGTTCTTACGGTTACGGATGCGACGGGCACGGAAATCTGGAGCAGCTACAGCAGCAAATCCCAGGTTGCGGTGGAGATCCCGGGCAAAAAAGACAGGGAATTCAGGCTTACCGCCGAATGCCCCAAAGGTGCCAGATACGGCGACGAAGCCGTGATAATCATAGAAGCCGACTGCGGCGGAACCAAAGACCGCATGGAATTCAGAGCGTCGGCAAAACAGTCCATACTGGTTCTCAAGACCCAGATGGATCAGGAACGTTCGGCTTCCGACAGTCTCGCCGCAAAAGCGAACATAGGCGAGAAAGACATTTACGCGATTCTCAGTCCCGCGGGACTCAGAGGATACGTTTTCGTGGAAGCCATGAACACAGACCGTCTCAGAGAGAAAATCAGAGACATCAGGAAAGCATATTCCTTTATTCCGGGAGAAACCTCCCTGGAAGAAATCGACCATTACCTCACGCCGGTGTCCGCTGTCGTCGGCATCGTAGAGGGTGATATCGTGGAACTGGTCAACGGTCCGTTCAAGGGAGAGAAAGCCAGAGTCCAGAATATCGATGAAGGAAAGGAAGAAATCACGGTCGAACTGATCGAGGCAATGGTCCCGATCCCGGTGACAGTGAAAGGCGACAGCGTCAGAGTCATAGACAAGGAGAGATAAACAATGGCAGACACAGTCGAGGCATTGGTGGACGGAGGCAGGGCCTCCGCGGGACCGCCTCTCGGACCCGCCCTGGGACCGAAAGGGGTCAACATCGGTCAGGTAAT
The DNA here is from genome assembly GCA_050944155.1 of Candidatus Methanomethylophilaceae archaeon. Classification (GTDB taxonomy): domain Archaea; phylum Thermoplasmatota; class Thermoplasmata; order Methanomassiliicoccales; family Methanomethylophilaceae; genus VadinCA11. The sequence goes on from JBMNQN010000014.1 coordinate 16,277, forward strand.
AGCCAAAATCAACGAGAAAACGAAAGCGTTCGACGGAATGAAGGTTCCCGTCAAAATCATAATCAACGACGACAAATCCTTCGAAATCAAAGTCGGAACCCCTCCCATTTCCGCACTCATAAAAGGCGAACTGGGACTGTCGAGCGGTTCCGGAAGCCCGAAGGCGGACAAAGTCGGAAACCTTACCATCGATCAGGCCAAGAAACTTGCCGACATGAAAAACGACGACCTTCTGGGAGCGGACATGAAAGCCCGTGTCATGGAAGTTGCCGGAAACTGCGTTTCCATGGGCATTACCATTGACGGCAAGGACGCCAAGAAATTCCAGAAGGATGTCAAAGCGGGCCTTTACGACGACAAGTTCTGAAACAAACAGGGGGTACAACCCCTTTTTTCTTCTATATAATAAGAAATAAACTCCGTCCGCGTTGCGGCGGAAAGAGACAAACTCTTAAATACGGTTCTCACTTAGCCCACTCTGCTTGTAGGAGGGCACCCGCCCGTAAGTACTACAAGGAGGAATTGTATTGGCAGAAAAACCAACCGTAACAGCTGTGCAGAAGGCACTCGAGGGTGCAAAGAAGCGCAATTTTGTCGAAACGGTTGAGTTGGCCATCAATCTCAGGGATGTCGATCTTTCTATCCCCAAGAACCGTATCCAGGAGGACATCGTTCTCCCGGCCGGAAGGGGAAAGAAACTGAGAATCTGTGTGATTGGTGGCGGCGAACTAGCCTTGAAAGCCAAAGACGTTGCCGATCTCGTGATAAGTCCCGAAGAACTCGGGACTCTCGCGGACGACAGGAAACAGGCGAAAAAGATCGCGAACAGCATCGATTATTTCATTGCCGAAGCGCCCCTCATGGCCGTTGTAGGTAAGAGACTCGGTACCGTTCTCGGTCCCCGCGGAAAGATGCCGAAGCCCATCGCGCCGGGCGCAGACCCGACACCGATGATCGACGCCCTCCGCAAGTCTGTGACCATCAGAACGAAAGACAGGAAAACCTTCCACGTATCCGTCGGCACTGTCGAGATGAAGGCGGAGGATATTGCCGAGAATATCGACATCATCCTCAAGCGTGTCGAAGGCCGCCTCGAAAAGGGCAGCCACAACATCGCGTCCGTCTACGTCAAGACATCGATGGGTCCGTCCGAGAGGGTGATGTGAGGAGGTCTGAGATGGCACACGTCGCAGAATGGAAGAAGGATCTGGTGAAGGAACTCGTGGACGGTATGCTCGAATACCCCGTCATCGCAGTCGTCGATGTGCACGGTATTGCAGGGCAGCAGATCCAGAACATGAGAGCCAAACTCAGGGGCCACGCCTACCTTAAAATGACCAAGAACAAACTCATGACCTTGGCCATCAAAGAGGCGGCTGAACAGAGACCCGGTCTGGAGGGCATATTGGATGCTGTGCACGGACAGTGCGCAATAATAGCTTCCGATTACAGTCCGTTCAAGCTGTTCAAGCAGCTTGAATCGACCAAGACTCCCGCACCCGCCAAAGCGGGTCAGGAAGCGCCCTTCGACATCGTGATTCCCAAGGGACCCACGCCGTTCGGCCCCGGTCCGATCATCGGAGAACTTCAGAAGATAGGCCTTCCCGCCGCAATAGAGGCGGGAAAGATAGTAATCAAGAAGGATACCACCGTAGTGAAAAGCGGGGAACCGATTCCCACTCCGGTAGCAGTCATGCTTCCCAAACTCGGCATACTTCCCTTCATCGTGGGACTGGACCTCAGGGCCGCCTACGAAGACGGAACCGTATACCACAGGGACGTATTGGACATACCCGACGGTTACTACAACGAAATGTTCGCCGCGGCAATCTATAACGCACGCGCTCTGGCAATCGAAATCGTCTACCCGACGGAACAGACAATCGGAGCACTCATAGCGAAGGCGTACAGAGAGGCAATGGCTCTCTCGATAGAAGCCGCAATCCCAACCAAAGACAGCATCGGAGCGCTCTTGGCCAAGGCAGACATGCAGATGCTTGCTTTAGCCGCAGCTGCAGGGTATCAGGACGACCGCATTTCCGCAAGGATATCCGCGTCCGCCGCGCCGGCGGCACCCGCAGAGCCGGAAAAAACCGATGAGAAAGGGGACGAGAACAGCGAAGAGATCAGCGAACAGGAAGCCGAAGAAAACACGGCTTCCGCGATGTTCAGCTTGTTCGGCTAAACAAAGGAGATGAAAAACATGGAGTATATCTACAGTGCAATGGTACTTTACTCTGCAGGAAAGGACATTACCGAGGAATCGGTTGCTAACGTCCTTAAAGCTGCCGGAGTAGAGGCAGACGCAGCCAAGATCAAAGCTCTGATCGCTTCTCTCGACGGGGTCGACATAAAGGAGGCAATCGCAAACGCCTCCGTAGCCGCAGCCGCACCCGCAGCTGCCGCAGCCGCACCCGCCGCCGCTTCCGACGAACCTGCAAAGGAGAAGGAAGAAGAGGAAGAGGAAGCAGTCAGCGAAGAAGAGGCTGCCGCCGGTCTTAGCGCCCTTTTCGGATGAACTCGGTACGGAAGACTGACAATCACAAACCTTTTACTTTATTCTCTTTATTTTGTGTATATGGAGCCCGACGAAATGGAATCTGTTGAAAGAGTCACCGTCAGGCTTAGCAGTCAAACCGTCGCACTTCTGAAAACACTGGTGGACGACGGCGAATATCAGAATCTTTCCGACGTTGTGCGGGACGCCATAGATTCGTTCATAAGTGCCAGATTCACTCCGGAGAACATAGCCAAAATCACGGTGGACCTTCCGAAGAAGAGAGCCACCGAGCTGGAAGAGCTGGTGAAGGACGGGGACGCGGTATCCATGGAAGACGCGATACGCAACGCCGTGGTGGAATACGTAAGATCGAGGGTTCACCCGGAGGACAAGAATTGAAAATTCTGGCGGTGGGCTGCGGCGGCGCCGGCAGCAACATAGTCAGAAACCTTAACGGAATCTCCAAGGTTCTGGTTAATACGGATTCGGACAGCGATATCAGAATGGTTCCGGAAAACGTAAGGGGAACCGGAGGGGATTCGCTGATAGGCCGGGCTTTGGCCGAAGATTACGAAAAAAGCATAGACAGTCTTTTAACGGGATACGACAGCGTAATAGTCGCCGCTGGGCTGGGAGGAGGGACCGGAACAGGAATGGCTCCTCTCATATCCCAAAGAGCCAGATCTCTCGGCGCAAGGTGCGTCGCGTTCGTATGCCTGCCTATGGTTTTCGAAGGACGCCGTCCTGCCGCCAAAGACGCTCTGATGGAGCTTATTTCTTTTTCCGACAGAATTTTCGTGATGGATTTGGAACGCGTGGGTACCGGTGACGCGTCTTTCGAAGAGCTGCTGAAAAAAGCGGACGTTCTGGCGGGAGACGCGGTTCTGCGCATATCGGAAATGCTCAGGGGACCGTTTTTCAGTCTCTTCAGCGAGAAGGTTTACACGATATCCGTCACGGACGGCGGGCTGAACAGGGAAGCGTTTCTGGAAGCCGTTTCGAGTCCGCTCTTCGAAGCCGATCCGGCGTACGGGAAGATAATTATCCAGACCGACGGAGAGTCTTACAGAAAAAAAGACGAAGTTTTTTCGGAAGTGGGTTCGATTACGGGAATACTTCCGGAGATAATAGAAAGCGGAAGGCCCGGAACGTACGTGTTTATTCCCGTTTCTTCTCTTTTCTGAGATCTTTGGCGGCGTCTCCGAACACGCCCATTATCGTGTAAAATTCGTATTTGGTGGGAACCGAACGCCCCATCATTTTTCTGAACATCAGGGAGGTGCGGTTCCTTCTCACTTCCGGATAGTTTATCGCGTCGAGAAGGTCGTCGAAGAATCCGAACATAAGTTCTTTTTCCATTATGCTCGCCGGCACGGGACTGGGAGTGACGCTGTGGGTTCTGAAAAGTTCGTAAAGTATTATTCCCGCGGCGTGGGATAGGTTAAGCGTAGGATATTCTTCGCTTGCGGGTATGTGCACGAAAACGTCGCACTTATCCAGTTCTTCCTGGTACAGTCCCACGTCTTCCCGTCCCAGAACGACCGCGATCTTCTCTCCGTATTCTTTTATGTCTTCCGCGAATTTGTTCGCGGTCACTGGGATTCTGGAATAGTTGTTCGGGCCTTTGGTTATCGTCCCGCTCGTTCCGGCAACGAGAAAGCATCCGTCCAGCGCTTCGGCGAGGGTTTCGAAGGTTCTGGCACTTTCCAAAACTCCGCATCCGTGTTTGGCTCTGCGGTAAGCGTCGTCTCCGAGGGGACAGGGGTTGACCAGACAGAGGTCGCCGAAACCGAAGTTGGCCATAAGCCTGGCAACCGCGCCCACGTTGCCTTCGAATTTGGGTTCCACGAGTACGACTCTCACGTCGGGCATGGGCCGTGCCTATTGTCTGAAAATACTTAAAACAAAGGTTGCTTATTCATCGGTATGGCCGTACCGAAAAACCATCCGAGATACGAGTCCCTTATGACACGGGAGAGACTGCAGGAGATGGTCGCCCGCGGGATAGTTTCCCCGACGGGCATGATTTCCCACGGCAGAGGTGAGGCCTTCGATTACCTTATGGGAGAAAAATCCACGGCGGCGGCTCTGGAAGCCGAGAAAGCCGCGGCGGCTTTTCTTCTGAACGCGGAACGTCCGGTCGTGTGCGTGAACGGAAACGCCGCGGCGCTGGGCGCGAAACAGCTGATAAAAACCGCCGAAGCCGTCGGAGCCAAAATAGAAGTCAACATTTTCCACCGCTCGGAAGAGAGGATGGAATCGATAATAGAATATATGGAATCGGAAGGTGCCGGAAATGTTCTGGGACGCAACCCCGACGCGCGCATTCCCGGCCTTACGTCCGACCGCGCCCTGTGCACAGAAGAGGGAATATTCAATTCAGACGTAATACTGGTGCCCATAGAGGACGGGGACAGGGCGGAAGCACTGGTGAATATGGGAAAAACGGTTATTTCCATAGACCTGAACCCCCTGTCGCGGACTTCGAAGAAGGCGTCGGTGTCCATATCCGACGAAATGAACCGCGCTCTCGCAAACATAATAAAATCCGCGGAAGAGCTCAAAAAAGACGGGAGCCGGATAGCGGAAATAATAAACGGTTACGATAACGGCTCGGTACGCAGGCGCACCGTTGCTGAGATATGCGGATTTTTGAAAAAATCGATTGAAGAGGAATGAAGATGGAAGAACTGAAAAGAGGAATACTCAGACTCCGCTGGGCGGAAGACCACATGCCAGTGATGAAGTCGATAAGAAACCGTTTCATCAAAGAAAAACCGTTCGAGGGACTGAAAATAGGAATGGCCCTCCACACCGAAGCCAAGACGGGAATACTCGCGATAACCCTGGCGGACGGAGGAGCGGACATCAGACTGGCAAGCTGCAACCCCCTGTCCACGGACGATTCCGTAGCTCTGGCACTCAGGGAAGAATACGGTCTTAACGTATATGCGAAGAAGGGAGAAACCGCGGCCGAATACTGTACCAACCTGAACAGCGTTCTCAACATGGCTCCCGATTACGTGATAGACGACGGGGCGGATCTGATTGCGATGCTGCACACTTCCCGCAGGGACGTTCTCAGAAACATCAAGGGAGCAAACGAAGAGACGACCACCGGAGTTCTCAGAACCAGAGCGATGGAAAAAGAAGGCCGTCTGGAGTTTCCCGTGATGGCCGTGAACGACGCTCAGATGAAGTTCCTTTTCGACAACAGATACGGAACCGGACAGTCGGCATTCGAAGGATGGATGACCGCCACGAACCTGATCATAGCGGGAAAACGTCTGGTTGTCGCGGGATACGGATGGTGCGGAAAGGGAGTCGCCATGAGGGCCAAAGGTCTGGGCGCCCTCGTAACCGTTACGGAAGTCGATCCGATCAAAGCCATAGAAGCGAAAATGGACGGATTCGAAGTCATGAGGATGGCGGATGCCGTGAAAACCGCCGACATCGTTCTGACGGTGACCGGATGCAACGACATCCTCACCGCGAAAGAGTTCGCCCGCATGAAAGACGGCTGTATAATGGGAAACGTGGGCCACTTCGACAACGAAATCAACGGAAACGATCTCAGAAAGATGGCCGTGTCTTCCGAAAAGGTGAGGGACTACATAGACGAGTATGTGATGGAGGACGGACGCAAACTTTATCTCATTACGGACGGACGTCTTATGAATCTCGCCGCCGGCCAGGGTCACCCCGCCGAAATCATGGACATGAGTTTTGCCGTTCAGGCGATGAGCATAGAGTATCTCGTCAACAACCACGGAATGATGGACAACAGGGTGTACTCCGTTCCCCACAAAATCGACAGAGCCATAGCCGAACTGAAACTGAAATCTATGAACATAAAGATAGACAAACTTTCGGACAGCCAGATCGAATACCTGGGAGGATGGGAGGAAGGCACCGGATGAAACCCTTTCTTTCCGTCTACGGCCACGTGACCGTGGACAGCATAGTTTCGGTGGATAAATTTCCGAGACTTAATACAACCGAAGACATAACATCCAAAAAGACGTTTCTAGGGGGAACGGGAACCAACATCGCCGTGGCCGCCGCGAAACTGGGAGTGCCTACGGCACTGTGTGCGCTTGTAGGGAACGATTTTCCCGAGAAATACAAAAAATTCATCGAGGATTCCGGAGTCATTACGGACGAATTCATAAACGTCGACGGTTGGGAGTCTTCCTCGGCAATCGTGGTGAACGATCCCAATCTGGATCAGGTGGTTTACTTTTTTCAGGGTCCCCAGGGATTCGCTTCGCAGATAGGGGTAAGGATGACGAAGATGGCGTCCCAGTCGGAATACGTCCATTTCTGCACGGGGGAGCCCGATTATTACATTTCGATTATGAAAGAAATCCGTTCGGATAAGATTAAAACGGCCATTGACCCGGCTCAGGAAGTCCACAGACTGTGGAACGAAAAGAACCTGCGGGAAGCCGTAAAATATTCGGATTTTCTGTTCTGCAACAGGTACGAAGCCGAATCGGTGATGAAGCATCTGGGTATTTCTTCTATGAGGGATACCGGCGAGGAACTCGCCGTGTGCACGAAGGGAGGCGAAGGCAGCACCGCTTACATAAAATCGGAAGAAACCGAAATACCGTTAATCAAAGGAAAGAAAGCAACCGACGCCACCGGCGCCGGAGATACGTACAGAGCGGGATTCTATGCCGGACTGTATCACGGCATGAGCATACGGGATTCTCTGGTGATGGGAGCTTCGGTAGCCTCGTTCACCGTGGAAAAGAAAGGAGCCCTGTCTAACGTGCCCACGTGGGAACAGGCATACGGAAGGGCTGAAGAATTTCTCTCGAAGGAATGACATGATTATCGCTTTGACGGGAACGCCGGGGACGGGAAAGACTTCCGCCGGCAGGGAACTGAGAAAACGGGGTTACCACGTAACCGATCTTTCGGAACTTATTTCGTCGGAAGGACTGAAGGAAGAGTACGACGCCGAAAGAGACACGTACGAAGTGGATACGGACAGGCTGTCGGAATACATAGCGGATTCGGACGGAATAACGTTCATCGAAGGACATCTGGCACATCTCCTCCCGTGCGACATGATAATCGTGATGAGATGCCGTCCCGATGTGCTTGCCGAAAGGCTGCGCGGCAGATGTTACGGGGGATGCAAAATAAGAGAAAACGTTCAGGCGGAGATTCTGGACGTGATACTGTGCGAATCCGTGTCATCGGGCATACCTGTTTATGAAGTGGACAGTACATCACTTACCGCCGAAGAGTCCGCCGATTTGATAGAAAAAATAGCGGAAGGCGGAACGGAAGGGTTCGAACCTGGAAATACGGATTGGACAAAGGAGGCGGAAAAATGGTTCTGGACGGACAGAGAGACAAAGCCGAATTCGCACTGATGCCCGTAGCGAAAAGGATGATCAACGTAAATCCCAACTACATTTCGTGGGCAGGACTGATTCTGGCGTTGGTCGCAGGCGTGATACTTTACCGCAGCTGGCACAATCACTGGCTGCTTCTTTTGGGATCCTTTGTCGTCCTTCTTTCGGGATATTTCGACGCCCTGGACGGAAAGGTGGCGAAACTTTCCGGCAAAGCCTCTAAGAAAGGGGATTATCTGGACCACGTTTTCGACAGATACGCGGACGTTTTCATGATAGGCGGCGTGGCGCTGAGCGGATGGGTCAATCCATATCTCGGCGCAATCGCTCTGGTGGGAGTTCTTCTCACTTCGTATATGGGAACCCAGGCCCAGGCCGTGGGCGCGCCCCGTCTGTACGCGGGTCTGCTGGGAAGGGCCGACAGAGTCATTTTGAATACGCTGTTTCCGATAATTCAGTTCGTGATGCTGGCACTCGGTTACGGGGCGATAGAATGGGGCGTATATTCCGTATCATGGATGGAAGTAATGATTCTTTATTTCGCAATCATGGGGAACTTTACCGCCGTACAGCGTGCGATAATAACCTGGCGTTCCATGCCGGAAGAATGATTACTTTTCTTTCTGTCCGAAACCGGTTCCGGACTTTATCCTGTAATACGTGAGAGGATGGTTCATCTTCTCGCTTTTGCATAAGTTGTCTTCGTCAACGCATATTCCGTTCGTTTTCATGGTGGAACATTCCGGAGGGGTGTACCCGTCGGTTCCGGTGAGTTCCCCGGTTATGTGTTTTATTTGGTAAATCGACTTGGATTCGTCGAAGTCCGGAGACTGGGAAAAAAGACCCAGTATGTCCGCCGAATCCATTCCCAGAGCGTGAAGGAACGAAACCAGGGCGAATCTCGCGCTGTGGGGAAGGTTCATTCCGTTCTGCGTCTGTCCGAGTATCACGCGCATGCATGGAGGGAAATGTTCCGTATTGACGGGACCTCCCCCCGTGGGACTGAATCTGTTTTTCGTTTCAGAAAGAACGAGAGAGATGTGATCCAAATCCGATCTCATTTCTTTAACGAACTCTTCCGGTACGCCGAGGGGCAGTTCGGATTCTATGCGGTCCTGCAGAGCGTTTTGGAGAACCCTTCCGAATTTCTCCTGTGCCAGTACGACGTATCCGTTCTTGACTTCCGTGTTTATCAGCTTCCAATCGGGGCTTTTGATCCTGGAAGAAAATCTCAGATAATCGCCGAAATGCATCTTCAGACCGTTTCCGTCCGCCGATGCGTTAACGTCCAGTTCTTTCGCGACGGAGGCCACGGTATCCTTTCCGTCGCTCCCGAGAAGTTTGTTCATTCTTACCGACTCGGCAAGAGCGTAGCGTTTCGTAAGGAAACGGTCGTTTACGCAGGACACCAGCATTCTGGCGTACGGATAGGACATGATTTCCATCAGACTGTCGTAATCGCTCATTAGAGGACGGTACGAAACTTCGCTGTGTTCCAGAGCGTCGAGAACCCGTTCTTTCCCCCGTTCCCTGGCGGGCGAATAGGATCCGGAAAACACCAGGGATTCGATATCCGCCCCGTTCTCTTCCGCAAGGGCCGAAGATTCTCTGAGGAAGGGATATCTGGCGGCGCGGACGGCGTTCATGTTATGCTGATGGGGAGAGGCGTTAATTACGTTTTCTTATCGG
>JBMNQN010000015.1:0-23824 GCA_050944155.1 Candidatus Methanomethylophilaceae archaeon
GACGAGCCGGCGACGCACATGGATATTCCGGATATTATGATGGGTCTGAGCGCAATCCATACGCTTTCTTCCAGATCCGGGCGTATCATTTCGGAATTTTCCAGTATGGTTTCCGCCGAATACAGCGACAGGGCGTAAGCGGAACGGCTGAATTCTTCGTTTCTGAGTCTGTTGGCGAATTCCCAATCTTTGATTGCGGTAAGGTTCGATATGACGTCGGCGCAGCCCGAGGCCAGGAATCTGTAAGGCGCTTTGCATATCACTTCGGTGTCGGCAATCACGCCCAGCGGAGAGTTTGCCGGAATGGACTGGGGGCCCATGTCCATTTTAAGGGTGGCTCTGTCCGAGGCTATGCCGTCGTGGGCCACGTTCGTGGGTATGCTTATGAAAGGTATTCCCAGGTCGTCGGAAGCGATTTTGGAAAGGTCTATTTTGCTTCCTCCGCCCACCGCGAGAATGAAAGTCGCTCCGCATTCTTTGGCGGCGGTTTTCACTTCTTCGAGAGACTTCAGGGTTGCGTTCCCGGTTTTGAGCACGGTAAGGTCGTACCTGTCTTCCATGTACCCTTCTATGGTTTTTCCTGCCGCCCCGTACGTGTTGTTGCCGGTAACCATAAGGCCCGATTTCCCGAACATAAAGGAATCGCAGACGTCGGGAAGCTGATTCAGAACGTTGTGTCCGATCAGTACGCTGCGGGGGAACTCCATCATTTTGGCCTTGTCGAACGCTTCCATTTTACCGTCTCACCTTATGTTCTGAAAGATATAAAAGGAGCGCAGTGAATCGTATGCCGTGGGATTTAAAACATTGGTGATATGCGGATGCGGAAGGCACGAGGGATTCACCTTCGGCATGTGTTCTTCGTTCTCGGAAGAACTTAAGAAAGCGGGTTCGGAAGTTTCCGTTGTCTATCCGATCGATATGAAAATATCGCACTGCACCGGATGCGGCAGGTGCGAAAAAGAAGGAAGGTGCGTAATCCGCGACGACATGGACGCAATATACGGAAAGTTCGCGGAAGCGGACGTCGTAGTATTGATTACGCCGGTGCATTTCAGCGGTCCCTCTTCCGTGATAAAGACGGCGATAGACAGATTCCAGACCGTCTGGTACTCCGGAAGAAAGGGTCCGAAGTACATGGCGGGCATAATGTCCGGAGGAAGTTCCGAACCGTATTTCGCCGGCACCCGCAGAACGTTCAAAGCTTTGGCGATTACCGCTGGTTCCGAATGGATCGGAGAACTTGAAATCCCGGGAACCGACTCCATGGATCCCGAAGAGGCATCCGCGGAGGCTGAGAAATTTGCCCGTTACGTCGCCTCTGCCGTCATACGAAAACCATGATTGTTGTTTTTGGGAAAACTTAATAGCGTTAATACGGCGATTCGGAACCGAGGTTGAAACTGTGGAAAAGAAAAGAACAGTATACTATTGCAAGAAATGCGGAAAGTATGTCGAGGTCCTCTACCCCGGCAAAGGAACCCTGGTCTGCTGCGGCGAACCCATGGAAGCCGTAGAAATGAAAACCGCGGATTTCGCTCTCGAAAAACACGTCCCCTACATAGAGAAGAAAGACGGAGGAGTTCTCGTCAAGGTCGGAGAGGGCAACCCCCATCCCATGACCGAGGAACACTACATCGTCTACATCGAAATCTGCGCGGACGGAATGATCTACCGCAAGTATCTGAAACCCGGAGACGCTCCCGAAGCCTTCTTCGAAACGGATGCTTCCCAGATTTCCGCGAGAGAACTGTGCAACAAGCACGGCGTGTGGAAATACACCCAGTAAAATCACAAACCAAACTTTTTATCAAACTTTTTAACCGATACTTATTTTTCGTGAAGTTTATTTCGGATTATGGCGAGTCAGAGCACGTACAAACCCAAGGCCGATAAGAGACACGCAACAATCGCAAAGAGCAAAAGGGACGAAGAAGAGAATCTCAAATCCAGCGTCGCCGCCATCAAAGCAAAAAACAAGGACGTCGTAAAGAAACGCCGCGAAGAAATCAGGAAAATGCCCAAAGACGAACGTCCGGCTGCGAAAGAGGCTCTGGCAGCCGACATCGCAAAGATGAAAGAGGAAGAAAACGTGGCGCAGGAAAAATACAAAGCGTACATCAGGGAAAGGAAAGAAAGCGAGGCGCGTTCCCGCTGATTTTTCCCCAATCATTTTATTCGGAAAATATAGAATCGGGGCGTATTCCGTATGCCGGACGGTAAAAACTTAATCATTCTGCTGTTCACCGCCGTATGCATGATTGCGGCCGGTTCGGTTTTTTACCTGGCAGCGGAAGATACCGGCCGTGCGGAATACGACATAATTCTTCCCGAGGACCAGTGCGGTTACGTAATAACCTCGGACAGAACGAAAGTTGCGGACGGCGGTTCGTATAATCTTACGTACCGATGCAAACTCGGCTACGTCGACGAAGACATGGAGCTGACGATAAATTCCGTGCCTTACGTTTTGGACGGTTCCGGCAGAGTGAAAGTATACGGCGCTCACGGAACGCAGACCGTAAAAGTAACGGGAGTCAAAAATCACGAAACACTGAATGTTACCGCGGAAGAAAATCCCGGAATAGAATTGACGGTTCCCGAGATCGTCCATAAGTAGGAAGGTTACGACATCGTATTTTCCGTAGAACACGGATACACCGTAAAAGACAACACGTTTTTGGTAATCAACGAAGAAAAGAGGCAGATCAAGAGGTACATCGGAGAAGACGGTTCCGGCGCATTCAGGGTGGAGAAGGCGGAAACGGATCAGAACATTTCCGTGACGAATCTGAATCCGGAGATATACACGGTGACTTCCGGAACAAACGTCCTCATAGAACTGAAGGGCTCCGGCGTTCCGCCCGGAAATTCGCTGGAGGCAACCGTGGAAGATACGGTGGTTGCGCATATCGCTCCCGGATACGGCTTTCCCGAAGGTTATTTCGAAAACATCGGAGGTCTGAGAAAACTGAAAGACGGATTCGGAATCGGAGGAAATACCGAGTTTCCGTCGGTTTTCAGACTGGAAACCGGAGAGAACGTTCTGGTGAACGGAAAAAGAACTCCGGTAACATTTCTGACTCCCGCCGATTCCGTCGGTTTGGATGCGGCGGAAGGATATTCCCTGCCGGAGGGAAAAGATTTCTCTGTTTTCGAAAACATCGACGCCGGCGGAGGAAAATACAAGCTGAAAGGCGACCAATCCGTTTCGGGTATTTTCAGGGCGGAATTCAGACTGAAATCCGGAGACGTATGCCGCACGGATTACTACTTCGGAGGAGACGGTCTGGTTCTTCCCGATTCGGAACACGTATGGACGCACGGAAATGGATACGCGATATCCGAAAACGTCTCGGTTTTTGAACGGGAAGCTTATAATGTGACGTTCAGAGGGGGCATAAGGGCAATCATCGACGGTGTTTCGCACGATTTCTGGGAAGACACGGTGCTGAATCTGTACAATACGCAGAAAATACGGGTCCGTCCTCCCGTCGACGATCCTCTCGCCGAATTTGCCGTGTACGTCCCGATCTGTGCGGAGCGGTTCTACGACGGGGAAGGAACATACTATCAGGTCAGGGGAGAAGCCGAATTCCCCTCCACGACTGTGGTGAGTTACGATTTCGGGTTCGGCGGAAAGAAAAAAATCCAGTACGTACACACAGGCGGAGAGTATACGCCGATCGAAGCGGAAAGGGAGAATTACGTGTTCGAGGGGTGGTACTTCGACCCCCTTTTCGAAACCAAATCCGACCCGGTGATTGCCGTCACCGAACCGTCGTATTCTCTTTATGCGAAATGGTCCGAAAAAAAGACCTAATATTTATATACGGCAGGTATAATCCTGAATCACCGTCTGAGGTCAGATTATGAACTTCAAGCAGCACGCCGGACTTCTCCTTCTTAACGAGTGAGTCAGTGGAAGCTGTGACGGTTTGGTGGTTTTTATGAAAACTGAACAAACCAGTGTAAGCGCTGAAGATATGGAGAAAATGCTGGCAGTAAGTCCTTACAACCATATCGCTCTCGAAGGCACGGGTCATGTACGGGACGTCAGGATATTCGATACCACGCTGAGGGACGGAGAACAGGCCCCCGGAATAGCCCTGAGTTCCGAAGACAAGATACGCATAGCCGCCGCACTGGACGATCTGGGAGTCGACACGATCGAGGCCGGTTTCGCCGCATCGTCCGATGCGGAGAAGAATACTCTTTCCGAAATCGCCAGGATGAACCTGAACGCCGAGGTCTGCAGTCTCGCACGCTGCGTCAAAGGAGACATAGACGCAGTTCTGGACACCGGACTGGGTTCCATGCACACGTTCATCGCGACTTCCGATCTGCACATGAAATACAAACTGAAGATGTCGCCCGAACAGGTGAAAGACAAAGCCGTTACCATGGTGGAATACGCCAAGGACCACGGCCTGAAAGTTCAGTTCTCCTGCGAAGACGCAACCCGCAGCGACATGGATTTCATGAAAGACGTTCTCGCGGCCGTACAGGATGCCGGCGCCGATTCGATCAACATTCCCGATACCGTGGGAGTCATCATACCCAAAGCGATGTCCCACATAGTGAAAGAAGTGAAAACCGTGGTTAAGGTCCCCATATCGGTCCACTGCCACAACGACATGGGACTGGCGGTGGCCAACACCATGGCCGCCGTGGAAGCGGGAGCGACGATATGCCACGTGTGCGTCAACGGAATCGGAGAACGTACCGGAAATGCAGCTCTGGAAGAGGTCGCTCTGAACCTGTTCGCCAACTACGGCGTCCAGACTGTGGATCTGTCCAAAATAGGACAGACATCCAAGCTGGTGGAAAGGATAACCGGATTCCCCGTAGCCTACAATAAACCCATCGTGGGACGCAACGCGTTCGCACACGAGTCGGGAATCCACGTCCACGGAATCATGAATAACACGGCCACCTACGAGCCCTTCCTGCCCGAATTGGTGGGCGTGAACAGGCGCATAGTCATCGGCAAACATTCCGGGGTCCACTCCGTCCAGGGAAGACTGGACGCTCTGGGCATAAAGGTCCCGGAAGAACGCATGGACGAACTGATGGCTTCCGTCAAAGAAATTGCGGTGGGCGGAAAAGAGATCGACGACGACGAACTGGTAACGATAGCGGACCACGTAATGTGGAAAGATGCCCCCGACGAACACTCGGTAAAATTGGAAGAGTTCGCGGTTTTCACTGGGAAAGATATAACATCAACCGCCACTGTCACCGTGGACATCGCAGGCGACAGGAGAACCGTTTCCGAAACGGGAGTGGGTCCGGTGGATGCGTCCATAAAGGCCATAAGGAAAGCCGTGAACGAACACATGTCCATGGAAGAATACAGGCTGAACGCCATAACGGGAAAGAGCGACTCCATATGCGAAGTCACCGTCATGGTGAAGAACGTCTGCGGAGAGGGAGGTCTCTCCGTGGGCAAAGCCGTGGGACTGGATATCGTGGAAACGTCCGTGGATGCAACGATGGCCGCCATCAACAAGGATTACGCCAAACAGAGGAAATGAAATGGGAAAAACAATCGCAGAGAAGATACTTTCCGAGAAATCCGGCACCGATGCCCGTGCCGGTCAGATAGTCGTGGCCGAAGTCGATTACGTTATGGTAAACGACGTAACCGGGCCGATAGCCTTCAGGGAATTCGAGAAACTCGGCACCGACAAGATTTACAGAAACCGCCTGGTTCTCATTCCCGACCACTACGTCCCCAACAAGGACATTCTTTCCGCCGAACAGGCCAAGGAAATGAGGGAATTCGCGTCGAAACACGATATAAAGAACTACTACGAAGTGGGAAAAGGCGGAGTGTGCCACCAGGTCATGGTCGAAGAAGGATTCGCGGCTCCCGGAAGACTCATAGTCGGAGCGGATTCCCACACATGCACGTACGGCGGAATCAATGCGTTCTCCACGGGAATAGGTTCAACGGAAGCATGCGCCGCGTTTGCGACGGGACGTCTCTGGTTCAAAGTTCCAGAAACGATCAAAGTGGAACTCACCGGAAAATTCAGAAAGAACGTGGGCGGCAAAGACCTGATAATCAAAATAATTACGGATATCGGAGTGGACGGAGCCAACTACAAAGTGCTGGAATTCCACGGACCCGGCGTAGCCAACGTTCCCGTTTCCGACAGACTTACGGTTTCTAACATGGCAATCGAAGCCGGTGGAAAAGCCGGAATATTCCCCTGCGATAAGCTGACCGAAGAATACATCAAAGACACGGCAAAGGGAGAGTGGAAAGCCGTTTCCGCCGATCCCGATGCGGAATACTGCATGACGCTGAAGTACGATTTAAGCGAGATAGTTCCCATGGTCGCCTACCCCCACCTTCCGGAGAACGGAAGGCCGGTCAGCGAAGCCGACGTGAAAATAGACCAGGCTTATCTCGGTTCGTGTACGAACGGACGCATAGAGGACATGAGAATCGCTGCCGAAGTGATCAAAGGAAGGAAAGTCGCCGACGGAGTGAGGTTCCTCGTGGTTCCCGCATCCCAGAAAGTGTTCAGACAGATGATTGACGAAGGAATAACCCAGACTTTCCTGGATGCCGGCGCGTTCGTGTCCGGACCCACCTGCGGAGCCTGTCTCGGAGGATACATGGGTATCCTCGCGGCGGGAGAGAAAGCGGTTTCCTCCACCAACAGAAATTTCATAGGAAGGATGGGCGACAAGGCTTCGGAAGTCTATCTCGCCGGTCCCGCGGTGGTTGCGGCTTCCGCAGTGGCGGGGAAAATAGTGACCCCGGAACAGCTGGAGTGATAGAATGGACGCAATCAAAGGAAAAGTATGGAAGTTCGGAGACAACGTTGATACCGATCAGATAATACCGGCGGAACGTCTGGTTTCCGGCAATCTGGGACATCTCAATGATTTCATTTTCGAGAAGGTCAGGCCGGGCTTTGCGCAGGAAGTGAAAAAGGGAGACATCATCGTGGCGGGAAAGAATTTCGGATGCGGATCTTCCAGAGAACACGCTCCCCTCTCGCTGATTCAGGCCGGGGTCGCGTGCGTGATTGCGGAGTCTTTCGCCCGCATATTCTACAGAAATTCGATGAACATCGGACTGCTGCTCGTCGAATGCAAGACCGATATTAAAGAAGGAGACATTATCGAAGTGCGCCCGGACGACGGGAAAGTCATTGCCGGAAAAAAGATTTACACATTCCCCCAGTATCCTCCGTTCATCAGCGAGATGGTCAAAGCCGGAGGGCTTATGAATCTGGTAAAGGAGGGCAGACTGTGAAACATCTGGCTATTATTCCCGGAGACGGAATAGGAAAAGACGTCATCGACGCGGGCATCGAGGTTCTGGACGCCGTATCGGAGATATCCACTTTCGATTACGACGGAGAAGTTTTCGACATCGGAGCGGAAAGGTACCTGAGAACAGGAGAGCTTCTCACCGACGAAGACATCGACAGTCTCAGAAAGAAAGACGCGGTATACTTCGGAGCCATAGGCGACCCGAAGGTTAAACCGGGCATACTGGAACAGGGCATTCTTCTCAAAATGAGGGCGGTCTTCGACCAGTACATAAACATGAGGCCGGTCACTTCCTGGTTCCCCTTCGTTCCCCTCAAGAGGGAAGTCCCGTTCAGCATGACGTTCCTGAGAGAGAACACCGAAGACTTCTACATGGGAGCCGGAGGAAAGTTCGGTCCCTCTGCCGGAGGAAAGAAATCCCGCATCAGGGTGAAAAGGGAACTTTACGATCTGGACGTAAAGATAGAAGCGGACGCTTCCGACGACGACGATTTCGCGTTCGAAATAGGATTCCTCTCCCGCAGGGGAGTGACCAGATTCGCCGATTACGCATGCAGGTTCGCCCTCTCCAGAGGAGAGGACAAAGTGACTCTTGTCGACAAAGCCAACGTGATTACGGGAATGTACGGCATGCAGAGGGAAATATTCTCCGAAAAGGCCGAAGAGTACGGATTGGATCTGGAATTCATGTTCGTGGACGCCATGGCGATGGCCATGATCGTCCGTCCCGAAACCTTCGGAACCGTAGCGGTACCCAACCTTTTCGGCGATATACTGACGGACCTGGGTGCACAGATCCAGGGAGGTCTGGGTATGGGATGCAGCGGAAACATTAATCCCGACGGACTGAGCATGTTCGAACCCATACACGGGTCCGCTCCCGACATAGCCGGAAAAGGCATAGCCAACCCCATAGCGGCAATCCTTGCGGCGCAGATGCTTCTCGAAGACCAGGGATACCCCGGCGAAGGAAAGATGATTCACGCGGCGGTTTCCGAATGTCTCAAGGAAAACAAAACCACCCCCGACCTGGGAGGAAAACTCACGACCAAACAGGTGGGAACGGCGGTGGCCGAGAAGATTCTCGCCGGGAAAAACTGATGGCTAAGCTTACGCTTACCGCGGAGTACGATTCGGAAGAAACGGCCCGCTCGGTAGCCGAGGCACTGAATCCCGACAACGGGGATTACGTCCGAACAGACGTAAACGGAAAAACCGTAACCTTCTTCATGGAGGCGGCTTCGGCCGCTTCCCTGAGGAACACGGCCGACGATCTGCTTGCGTGTCTGAAGATAGCCGAAGAGGCTTCAGGAATCGTCGGAACCGCTTCTGACTTTGACGGCGACGCCCTTTCCGAATGACATAATTTCCTTCTGGGTCATCATGGTTCTGCCTACGGCAAGAACGTTATCGTTCCCGTCGGTGACTATGACTTCGTCCATGGGTCTTATTCCCGAATCGCACCCGATGACGAACCTGCAGAAGGCATTTCTTCCCTGGGAGACGAAGGGAACCGAATCTTCGTTGACTATAACTCTCATATAAGGCGACGGAACGGCTTCGGCGATGCGTTTTGCGCCCTCCGTTTTCAGCGTATACATTCCGTCTCCCGCCCTCATGGAAAGGACGTGTTCCCCGTCGGAAATAACGTTCCTTATCTTTCCGGTCTTTCTGCTTTTCACCAGCTCGATTTTCCCGCGGAAAAGAGCCTTTGCGGCGGGAATTCCGAACTGATATCTGGCAACGGCCTTCGCTCTCAGCAGATCCCCGTCGTACTCTTCGTTTCCCGTGTCTTCCACTTCTTCTATTTTTTTGGTTGCTGCGAATCCGTGTCTTTCCAGGAAAGCCAGCGTAAGCGATGCCATGCGCTCTTCGGTATCCCCGTCCGTTATTCCCGGAAACAGGGACTGGGACAAAGGATACATTTCGTCCAGTTCGGCGGGAACGGGACCGAAGGGAGTCACTATCAACGGAACGTAACCGTTACGTCTGGCTATGTCGAATTCTTTCTCGTAGTAACGTCCGTAGGGCTTGGAGTTGTTGTCTTCGAAAAGGACCGCCTTATCGGAAGAAGGAACGTATCTGGTCATTATTCTGGACGCGTAACGTTCGAAAACCGGACGGTTGTAGGTTTCGGGCCCGGTGTAGAACAACGCGCCGTCCCTGCTTATCGGGTCGTGCTCTTCCATGAAGCGCCTGTACATACCCAGACGCCTGAGTCCTTCGAGCATTGCGGGGTGCGCGCGGCACCTTATTTCCGCCAGTTCCCAAAGCCTGCCTTCCCGGATGTATCTTTTTATCGTTTCTATTTCCTGAATAATCTGATAAAGATTGTGTCTGGCTATGTGTCCTTCCCTTTCTTTTGCGGACATCTTTCTGAGGCCTTCGACGGTCTGTCCCCTGCATGCGGGGCACTCGCAGTTCAGCGAATGCATGTCCTCCAGTCTGAAGGTCCCGTCGGTGAACATCATTCTTCCGTCCCTTGCGAATTTGGCGTAGGAGGCGGAATCGAAAAGATCGCATCCCATCAATGTTGCGAAGGCCAAAACCATGGGATGTCCGGCTCCGAAAAGGTGTACGGGCCGGGAGGGATTCATCCCTATCTTGGAATTCATCACCACGTCCGCCAATTCGGAATAGCGGTACTGTTCCATCAGGGGGACGACACCCCCTATCGGGTGCACGTCGACGTCCATGACGGCCATTTTTTCTCCG
Organism: Candidatus Methanomethylophilaceae archaeon; assembly: GCA_050944155.1. Taxonomy (GTDB): domain Archaea; phylum Thermoplasmatota; class Thermoplasmata; order Methanomassiliicoccales; family Methanomethylophilaceae; genus VadinCA11. Next base: position 10,012 of record JBMNQN010000015.1, read on the forward strand.
CAGTATTTTCTCAGGTTGGGATATACGGAGCCCTGTATCACTCCGTTGATCAGCATGTCGCCCTTCATGCCGCAGGCTTCTTCCGTTCTCCTGAGGGTTTCTTCGACGGCCTCTCCGGTTTTCTCTTCGCTCCAATAAGGTTCGGTGAAAATATCCAGAACGGTTCCTATGTCGGTTCCTATGCTTTTCTGGTACTCCACGATTTCGGGATTCGTGAGTTCCACCTCTCCGTACATGTGGCTCTGGAAGGTTCCCGAATCTGTCATAATGATCCCGGGGAAATCCAGCATTTTGTGCAGACCTTCGCTCTGCGCCTTTTCGCTCAGTTCCGGAGTGTTTTTTATGATGTACGAGTTTGTAATCAGGGCTCCGAATCCGAAATCGTCGTAAAGTTCTCTGGGAGAAACTGTGTTTATTTTCGGATTCACGACGGGAAGCAGAGCCGGCGTTTCTATCGAACCGGACGCGGTTTCGAAACGGCATATGCGGGCCAGCCCGTCCCTTCTCAGAAGTTCGAAACTTGCCATGAAATCACATTATCCTGTTTTTTTCGGCATCCGCATAGGCTTTGGAAATCGCATTTTTCATGAGGATGTCGGGAATGTCTTCGATATATTCTTTTTTCCAGTCGAGAACCGGTCTTTCGAATTTTATCAGCGAGGGACGCGAGAGGTCGCAGGCGTCTTCGCTTTCCGGCATTATTATCTCCAGACCGTCGAGAATTTCTCTTACGTTCTTTCCGTTCACGAAAACGTCGTTTTTTCCTTCCGTTTCCGTGAATTTGGCGGAAATATCCGCGGAAAGCATCTCGTTTACGAGGCCCAGAAGATATCTCTTCATCTCTCCTGATGACTTTCTTCTGATAATCGCATTTTCGGGAGGTTCCGACGAATGTCTGTATTCGATATCGACCATGGCCATGACCCTTCTATATCGGAGCACGATAAAAGACTATTCTCCCGTACGGCTTTCGGGAAGCGGGAAAACAAAAGACTCAGTTAAATAGTCTTTAGGCGTACACGGGAGCATGCCTCCCCGCGGATCGGACGGTTACAAAATGGTCGTTCTCGTAAGACACGATTTGGGTATGTCCAAAGGCAAAGCGGCGGCGCAGGCGGCCCATGCGGCGGTGAACTGCGCATTCGCTTCCAAAAAGAAAGAGCCGTCCAAATTCAAAGAGTGGTACGATTCCGGACAGGCCAAAGTCATCCTGAGAGTGGATTCCGAAAGAGATCTCTTCGAATACAAGGCTCAGGCGGAAGCTCTGGGTCTTGTGTGTTCCCTGATATGTGACGCGGGAAGAACCCAGCTGGAACCCGGAACGTTCACGTGTCTGGGCATAGGTCCGGACAAAGAAGAAAACATCGATAAAATGACCGGGCAGCTCAAGATGTTCTGATTCGCCTGCGGAAATTGGTTTTCAGTTCCCTCACGAGAACTTTGAGGTTGTCCCCGGTCATGAACTGGTGCGTTATGCACACTCCGGCGGCGCCCGCTTCGCCGACTCTGCTTATGTTGTACGGATTCACGCCTCCCGAAGCGTAAACGTCCACTTTCGAGGATTCGCAGATGTCCTGCAGCAGTTCCGTTCCCAGGCACTCCGCTTCCGGGTCGGTCTGGGAAGGGAATATTCTTCCCACAACCAGATAATCCGCTCCCAGATCCTGGGCGTGTTCCGCCTCGGTTACGGATTTCACGCGGACGCCCATGGTTGCTCCGCCGTACAGTACGTTTCCGCGGAGAAATTCTTCGTAATTAAGCAGGAGGCTGTCCGCCCCGGTCTCTTTGGCCACGGAGAAGTGGTTCTCGATTCCGAACTTTATTCCGTTTTCCAGACACACGGGTCTGCATTCGATAGCCAGATACTTCATTTCGGGAATGGAAAGGTCGGGTTCGTTTAGAATTATCATATCCGGTCCGACTTCCGCTATGGCCGCAAGTCTTTCGCAGAAAGAATTACGTACGAGTTTTCTGTCGGTAACGGCTATAATTTTCAAAGAATCACCTTTATGCGTTCATATCCGGCGGATTTCCAGTATTTTTTCTCTCTCTTCCAGGTCGTAGGATTTCTGATGGTACATTGCGTCGAAAAGCAGCTGTCTGAAGGTTCCAGGACCCGCGCTTTTTTCGGCAGCGATTTCTCCTGCTATGTTGTACGACGTTATTCCTCCGACCGCGGCTTCGAACGGGTTGTCCCAGGAACCGAGACAGCATCCGACGACGGCGGACGCCATGCATCCGGAACCGGTGATGAGGCTGAGCAGAGGCGTTCCGTTTCCGAGTTCCGCGTACATGCCGTTTCCGCACACCCTGTCCACCTGTCCGGTGGATACCGCGGTGCATCTCCATTTTCTTGAAACTTCCCTTACGGCTTCGGCGGGGCTGTCGCTTCCGGCGGAATCGACTCCGCGGACTTTTCCCCCCATTCCGGAAAGGAAACCGATTTCCCCTTCGTTTCCTTTGATTATGTCCAATTTGACGTTTTTGAGAATCTTATCGGCGGTTTCGCTTCTGAAAGGAGTGGCTCCCGCGCCCACCGGGTCGAAAAGAACCGGAATTCCCGCGGAGTTTGCGGCCTTTCCGGCAGCAATCATGGATCTGACGGTATTCTCGTTCAGAGTACCGATGTTAAGAATCAGGCAGTCGGAAACGGCAACCATGTCCTCCACGTCGTGTATGGAATCCGACATTATCGGGGACCCGCCCGCGCATATGGTGATGTTGGCACAGTCGTTTACCGTGACGTAATTGGTAATCTGATGCACGAGGGGAGTTTTCTTTCTGACGGATTCCGTTATTTCTGCTGTTCGGATTTCCATGGTTTTCACTTTTTCAGTTTTCTTTTCGCCGATCGCATTTCCGACTTGACTTTTACGATCTGTTCCGTAAGTCTGCGGGCCGCTTCCACGGGGTCGTCTTGGTTTACCACTGCGGAAACCACCGCGGCCGAGTCGGCTCCCGCCTTTATGACGTCGCTGACGTTTCCCAGATTGATGCCGCCTATGGCGACTATCGGGATGTCGGGAACTGCTTCGCGGATTCCGGTTATGAGATCCAGGCCGAGTCTCTGAAACCCGCCCTTTTTGGTGTTGGTGCTGAATATGGCTCCGGGGGATACGTAATCGGCACTGTTTTCGTAAGCTTCCACGGCCTGTTCCACAGTGTTTACGGATATTCCGATGATTGCGCCGTCTCCGATAATCTCCCGGGCATAGGTGAGAGGTATGTCTTCCTGACCCAGATGTACGCCGTCGGCTTCGGACGCCATCGCAATGTCGACCCTGTCGTTCACGATGAACAGTTTGCCCATTTCATCGGCTATTTCTTTGATTTCTTTGGCCTGTGCCAGCAGTTCTTTTCCGAGAGCGTCCTTCATCCTGAGCTGCACTATGTCGGCCCCGCCCTCGTATGCCATTCTGGCAATCTCGGGGTTGGTTCTTCCGCGGGAAAGACCGCGGTCGGTTACAACGTAAAGGTCTATCATCCGTACCCTCCTCGGCGTTTATCGGGGTTCACAGTACGCAGCGGGCGCTGAGATCCGAAGGCATGTACATGGGGCGGAAGGGCTTTCCTTCCGTTTCCTTCTTTATGCGGGATATCAGTTCTTCCGCGGTCATCTCTATGTCGGTGTTTTCGGATCTGACGTAAACTTTCAGTTTTCCCGTCTCGATCTCTTTTTCTCCCACGACGGCCGCGTAGGAACACCAGTCCTGCTTGGAAAGTCTTACTTTCTTTCCCACGGTGGCGTCCGTATCGTCCACGGAAACTCTGATGTCCGCGTTTCTTATTTTCGCGGCGATTTCCTTTGCCGCGGGAACACACTCTTCGTTTTTGGCCATGATTCTGACCTGTTCGGGATTAATCCAAACGGGCAGATATCCGGGAACTCCGGTCTTTTCGATTCCCACGGCGGTGTCGAACAGGGTGTACATCCATCTTTCGATGGAACCGATAACGGCGCAGTGCAGGATGACGGGGTACTGTTTTTCTCCCTTCTCGTCGGAATACGTGATGCCGAACCTGTGTGCGTTGCCCACATCGATCTGCACGGTTCCGATCTCTCTGGGTCTGTTCATCTGGTCGAGAATGTGGTATTCGATATTCACGGTCCAGTAGTAGTTGATGCCTTCGGGATAGATGTGTACGAGAGCGTCTCTTTTGTGATCGTTGCACAGTTTCACGATAAGCTCCTTGTTCTCTTCGTAGGCTTTCCTGGAAGAGAAGTTGACCAGCATTTCGTAGTCCCTTCCGATCTTTCCGATTTCGCCGTAAATCTTTCCGTCGAGGAAGCGGAATCTGTCTCTGGCATCGGGTTCGGAAGCACAGAGAACGTGGAAGTCGGGCATGTTGAGCCTTCTGGTTCTGAAGCAGAGCATACACTCTCCGGACTGTTCCATTCTGTACGAGTCGGCGATTTCCAGAGCTCCCATGGGGAGGTTTTTGTAACTTATGTTCCAGTTGCGCATCATGGCGAACTGCTGGTGGCACGCAGCATACCTCATGACGAACTTTTTCTTTCCGGTGTCAATCGTGTAAAGCCTGTCGCCGAAAAGGTCGGCGTGTTCTTTCACGGCAGGCTCGCTGAGTGAGAACATATTGGTTCCTTTGACGTTGTAAACGTTGAATCCGGATCCGTTAACCACTTTGGAAGCGTAATCTGCAATCAGGTCGAACATCATGGCGCCGTGGGGAGCGAGACACATATGTCCCGCGTCGGACATGGCTTCCCACTGTATTCCGAACTTTTTGCAGAGTCTCAGGTATTCTGGTTCCTTTACGGCGGGAGCCTCCATTCCGAGGGCTTCCTTCTGAATCATGAACCTCATGCACTCGGAACCGTTTTCGTAGCTCTCGGCGGGAATTTCTTTTCCTTCGGGGGTGAGCACGAAGTAGGTGTCCCCGCCTTTGGGCGCGGCTTTCTTGGCTTTTCCCTCGAAGTCCCTGGAAAGTTCGGAGAGGGGATGTCCCTTGCATTTGATTTCGAATGCCTTGTACCATCCGAAAGGAGCTCTGATTACCTCGGTGCCCGCCTCGGAAACGGCTTTTTCGATCATATCCAGAATCTTTATTCCCGCTTTGGGTTCGGCCAGATCTTTGCTCAGATGGGCGTAGGGGTAAAGCATCACTCTTTCGGCGCCCACTTTTTCTTTCGTCGAAAGAATGTCTTCGGCGGCTTCGGTCGCCACATCGGCGGCGGAATCCTCGTCTTTGCTCTCTACGCTTATGAACGCAACCAGAACTTCCTTCATATTTCCGCTGCGGAGGTTCTCGGGTATGTCCTCGGCGACTTTGGTCTTGTCTTTGGCTTCGAACTCCATGGAGTCCGCGTGAATATACAGCGCTTTCATCGAATCTGTCCTCTTTCCGTCCTCGCAGAAAGGGCGGTACCTTAAATGCGGATAAGATGGGATGTATTAAAAAGTGTCCGAAATTCCTCGTCAGATATTAATACAGGGGTTTCTTTTCTCGTTTCGGCATGGCAAGGGATTCTGCAAAGAAGAGGGATATCGAGCCCATCTTCGCCATAAGCATGGTAGTGTTTTTGATTGCATCGGTTGCAGTCATAGGCGTGTTTATCGACGACAGATACGTAAGCGGTCCCAACAGAGAGGTTCCCGTAATCACCGCGGGTTCCGTGGTAGAAGTGGATTACACCGGTTCCCTGTATGGATATTACGACAAAGACGGGTCGCTCATTTTCGACACCAGCGTAAAGCAGAATTCCGTCGATTATCCGACGATTGCGGATTACAAGAGAACTTCGTTCTCCACGTTTAAGGTGACGCCGGGAAGCGGCGGGGCTCTGGAGGACTTCGAAAAAAAGCTGATCGGCAAGAAAGTCGGCGACACGGTACGCGTAACCGTGGAACCTGCGGACGGATATCCCGCCGAGAATAAAGATGTCGTAAAGGCGGCAGAGATACCGGTGCTGCAGACCATGACCAAAGAAGAGTTCGGCAATCTTTACGACGAGACCCTTCCCGCCATGGGAACCGTAACGATAACCACCGTATACGGATGGAAAGCGTCCGTTTCCGTCGACACCATAAGCGATACGGTCAAGATCGAACACAAGCCCGAAGAGGGAGAATCCTACGATCTTAAAAACAACGAAAAGAACGAGTACGGCAAGGCAACCGCCGAAGTGACCGGCATCGATTCCGGAAAAATCAGTTATAAACTCGGCGTTAGAGACGAAGTTGCTTCCGGCGACGGATTCAAGATGATTTGGTTCGACCTCGGAAACACGAAGTTCTACGCCTTCGGAGACGACGGAACCGTGCTCAAGACCACCGAAAACCCCGCTGCCGGAGCGAAGCTGTACTTCGTCATCAAAGTTATTTCATTCACATGAGACGTCCGGATTGACAATTTCGTCACCCTTTCCCGCGGAGTACTGGGTCTCTATGGATTTCTGAATCATTGCTCTGGATTTCAGGACGGATTCTTTCAGATCCCTTCCGGACGCCAGGTGCGCCGTTATAAAAGACGAGAGAACGCATCCGCTTCCGTGTCCGGAAACTCCGATCCTGGGATATTCCGTTTTAATGAGTTCCGAACCGTCGTACAGATAATCGGTAACGGTTTCGGTTTCCATGTGCCCTCCTTTGAGATATACGGGGCAGATTTCTCCGATTTTCTCGCATGCTCTGACTGCATCGTCTTCTGTTCTCACGGAAAATCCCGTGAGGAGTTCGGCTTCGTATCTGTTGGGAGTCACGAGACGCCCCAGAGGGAGAAGTTCCTCCTTTATTGCTTCTGCGAGACCCTTCCTCGAAAGGGAACCCCCTACTCCCGCCGCGGTGACGGGATCGATGACCAGAGGAATTTTTTTATCTTCGAAAACTCCGGCAACCGTGCGGACGGTTTCGGGACTGTAAAGCATACCGGTTTTGGCGGCCTTTATGTCAAAATCGGAAAGAACGGATTCAAACTGTGCCAGTATCATATTCTGAGGAACCGGAAACACTTCGGAAACCTTCACGGTGTTCTGGGCGGTTACCGCGGTTACCACGCACGCGCAGTGCACTCCGCAGGCTTCCATGGCCTTTACGTCTGCCTGAATTCCTGCTCCTCCCGCGGAATCGGAGCCCGCCGCGGTCAGTGCGGTTATTTTTCTGCGTTTTCCGCTTTCCATGCTTACGCAATGACAAAAGAGATTAATAAAGTGACCAGGATTACGGGGCGTGAAAGTCTACAGCACTCATTTTGTTTTAAAAGGAAAAGCGAGCTACAAGGATTTGGCCCCTGTGTTCCCGCAGATTCTGGAGGTGCTGCTGGATAAAATCGACCAGCTTCCCGAAGAAGAGGAAATCATGCAGATGTACATCACGCAGAACATGGACGATCTTCTGAAGGACCGCAAACCCGAAGGTTACAACCGCAAAGGAAAGATCAGACTGATTTTCCCCATCGGCAGCAAAGAGTTCTATCTCAAGAGCTACAGCAAAAACACCGACCTGCTTACGGTATCCGATAAAATTTCCGAGATTCTGACCGGAGCGGGAATCAAATTCGAAACCAGGCAGGACGACCGCATCGATTTTGAATGATTACGCGAGAAGTTTCGACCAGCACCTTTCGTTGGCACGGTTCATGGCGGTAACCGCGTTCATCGTTTTCTCTATCGACTCTCTGGCATCCTTAATTTGTACCGAAACCTGAACCGGAGACGTTCCTCCGAGGGAGTTTCTGCGTTTCACGCACTGTTCCACCGAAAGCACATTGTAAACGTCTTCTTCGATTGCGTTGGAAAACTTTTTCAGCTCTTCGATTTTCAGTTCTTCGAGATTCTTTCCGGAGGAGATGCAGTAGCGGACGGCCGCACCTACGATTCCGTGGGCCTCCCTGAAAGGTATCCCTTTGACCGCAAGATAATCCGCAAGGTCGGTTGCGTTGATGTATCCCCCCGAAAGGACTCCGCGCATTCTCTCTTTGTTGACTTTCATCGTGGAAATCATGCTGTACATCATGTCGAGACAGTCGGCAACGGACTGCAGGGAGGAGATAACGGGACCTTTGTCTTCCTGCAGATCTCTGTTGTAGGTCAGCGGAAGTCCTTTCAGCATAGTCATAATCGAAACAAGATATCCGATCGAATTTCCCGTGCGCCCCCTAATCAATTCGGCAATGTCCGGATTCTTTTTCTGGGGCATTATGGACGAACCGGTGGAATAGCGGTCGTCCATTTCCACGAATCCGAATTCCTGGGACGACCAAAGTACCAGCTCCTCGGAAAGAGAGGAAAGGTGGTCGGCAATCATCGCCGAGCAGAATGCCAGTTCGGCGGCGAAATCCCTTCCGCTCACCGAATCCATGGAGTTGTCCGTGGGTTTTCTGAAACCCAAAGCGTCGGACGTCATTTTTCTGTCTATGGGATACGTGGTTCCGGCGAGAGCCGCTGATCCGAGAGGACACTCGTTCATTCTTTCGTAACAGTCCAGCAGTCTTTCCGAATCCCGTCCGAACTTCCAGACATATGCCATCAGATGATGTGCCAGCGTAACCGGCTGGGCGTGCTGCATGTGGGTAAATCCGGGCATTACGGTTTCCGTGTTGCGTTCGGCAACGTCGGTCAGACCGGAGCGGAGTTTTTCGATTTTTTCCACGATTTCCAGAACGGCGTCCCTGAGGAACATTCTGAAATCCGTGGCAACCTGATCGTTCCTGCTTCTTCCGGTGTGGAGTTTTCCCCCGGCGGGACCTATCAGTTCGGTGAGTCTGAATTCGACGCAGGTGTGAATGTCTTCCAGGGAATCGTCTATTTCGAACGTTCCCTTATCCATCTCTTCGGCGATTTTTTTGAGTCCTCCGATTATGGAATCGGCGTCTTCCTCCGGAATCACGGCGCATTTTTTCAGCATTTTAACATGTGCCAGAGACCCCATCACGTCGTAGAATCCCAGAGCCGCGTCTGTATCGAGAGAGGACGTGAACGAAAGCGTGGACTCGTCCGCCTCGCCTTCGAACCGTCCCGACCAAAGAGCCTGCTGCGCCATTTTCTCACTTTTTGTTCTGTCTCTGCACTTCGGCGTAGGTTCTTCCCGGCAGGCCCCAGCAGTAGATGAATCCCAGAGCCGCGTTGTGGTCGAAAGTGTCTCCCTCCGCGTACGTGGAAAGTCCTATGTTGTACAACGATCTGTCGGATTTCCTGCCCACCGCAGTGCATTTGCCTTTGAACAGTTTCATGCGCACGGTTCCGGTAACGTCCTCCTGGGTTCTGTCCACGAAGGCGGAAACCGCCTCTCTGAGGGGGCTGAACCAAAGTCCGTCGTAAATCAGCTGGCACATCTTCTGTTCCAGTATGCGTTTGAATTCGACGGTGTCCCTGGTGAGGGTGAGATGTTCCAAAGCTCTGTGCGCTTCGATGAGAGTGACGGCTGCGGGACATTCGTAAGTTTCCCTGCTCTTGATTCCCACGAGGCGGTCTTCCACATGATCGATGCGTCCGACTCCGTGTTTACCCGCGATTTCGCCCAGTTTTTCAACGAGTTCGGTGCCCTTCATCTTCTTTCCGTTGAGAGCGACGGGAACTCCTTTGACGAACTCGATTTCTATGTACTCGGGAACGTCGGGCGCTTTTTCGGGATCGGTGGTGTTTACCCACACGCCTGCGGGAGGCTCGGCCCACGGGTCTTCGAGAGCGCCGCATTCGCAGGAAGATCCCCAGAGATTTTCGTCTCTGGAATAGGGACTTTCCTTTTTCACGATGATCTCGATTCCGTTTTCCTTGGCGTACTCTATTTCTTCTTCCCTGGTGACGGGGCATTCCCTCATGGGAGCTATGATTTTAAGGTCCGGATTCAGAGAAACGATTCCCACGTCGAATCTTACCTGGTCGTTTCCTTTTCCGGTGCACCCGTGCGCTATGTATTTCGCGCCTTCTCTGTTTGCGACCTCCACCAGTTTCTTGACCATAAGGGGTCTCGCCACCGCGGTGCTGAGAGGATACACGCCCTGGTACATTGCGTTGGACTTCAGCGCGGCCCAGGCATATTCTTCTATGAATTCGTCTTTTGCATCGACGAGTTCCGCCTTTATCGCTCCGTTTCTCAGAGCGCGGGCGATGATGTCGTCGCTTCCCGGAGGCTGTCCGATGTCGATTGATACGGCGATAACGTCCAAATCGTATTTTTCCTGAATCCAGCGTATGGCCACGGAAGTGTCCAGTCCGCCGGAGTAAGCGAGAACAACTTTGTCCCGCTTTCCTTTGGTTCCACCAACATCGTTTTTAGGTGCCATGCTCCGCTCGATGGCTGTTTTTATTTATATTACTGTGGTCGCCGCGACGCAAAGAAGACTTTGTTGCAACAGCGTTACCGGGTCCGCCGGACATCCCTGGACAGAAGAGTAAGAAAACGGGCCCGTCTTCTCTGGGTATGCGTTTCAACGGAGCCAATCTGTTACTTTGTCTACGTGCTCCGGCACTTATGTCTGAAATCAAACAATATCTTTTTTAACAGTATCATTATGCAATAGTCATCGCGTTCGCGTTCGAGGTTATACATGAAGAAGATAGGTATCATAGGAGGCACGGGGTACACGGGAGGAGAGCTCGCACGTATACTCTGCACCCATCCGGATGTGGAATTGGTATCCATGACTTCCCGCCGGAGCGCCGGAAGCAAAGTCAGCGACCTCAATCCCGGTCTGAAAGGCTACGTGGATCTGGAATTCACCGAAAAGGTTTCCGACGATGCCGATCTGGTTTTTGTCGCAGCCCCCCACGGAGCTTCCATGAAAATCGTCCCCGAACTGATGGACACCGGTGTAAAAATCGTGGACCTTTCCGGAGACTACAGGTTCAAAGACGTTTCCGTTTACGAAAAATGGTACGGTTTTGAACACACGGACAAAGACAACATTCCTGAGGCGGTCTACGGACTTCCCGAATTCTACAGGGACGAAATAAAGAAGGCAAAACTCGTGGCAAATCCCGGTTGTTACGCAACATCTGCAATCCTCGCGATAGCTCCGATTATCGGTCTCACCGACGGAAACGTGTTCGTGGACGGAAAAAGCGGAACTTCCGGAGCGGGAATGACTCCGAATCAGCGTCTCCATCATCCCACGTGCGGCGAATCCGTGATACCGTACAGTGCGGGAGCCCACCGCCATTCTCCCGAAATCCAGGAAATCGTGAACGATGTTTCCGGAAAGAATCCGGGAATAATGTTCGTTCCCCATCTGGTGCCCATAGTCCGCGGAATAATCTCGTCCTGCTACTTCCGTCTGAACGACGGAGTTACGCAGGAAGACGCAGATAAGGCATATTCGGAAGCTTACGGAAAGGAGTTTTTCGTGCGTTACGTTAAAAATCCGTCGATACGCGCCGTCGTTGGATCCAATCACGCGGAAGTTTCCTGCGTATGCAAAGACGGAAACGCCGTATCCTTCGGCGTTTTGGACAACTTAATGAAAGGAGCGTCCGGGCAGGCGGTTCAGTGCATGAATCTGATGCTCGGATTCAAAGAAACCGACGGGCTTAAAATACCCGGACTCGGAGTGTGAAGAAATGAACATAATCGAAGGTGGAATTACTACGCCGGTGGGATTCAAAGCCGCAGGCGTGCACAGCGGAGTCAAATACCGCTCTCTGGATTTGGGACTGGTTTATTCCGAATCCCCCGCGAATGCTTTTGTCGGTTATACGAGCAACAAAGTCAAAGCCGCGCCGGTCCAGGTGATGATGAAGCAGAATTCTCCGATTCTTTCCGCAGTCGTCGTGAACAGCGGAAATGCAAACGCGCTGACCGGCCGCCGGGGAATCGAAGACGCAATAAGCATGCAGACCGCCGCCGCAAACGAACTGGGAATCAAACCCGAAGAGGTCGGCGTCATGTCCACGGGTCTCATAGGCCGTTTCATGGACATGCACAAAGTCCGCTACGGAATAAGCCGCGCGGCGAAAGAACTCTCGGACGGAAGGGAAGCCGACGCGAAACTCGCCGAGGCGATAATGACCACCGACACGATGAAAAAAGAGTTCGCCGCCAGCGTCCGCCTCGAAGACGGAACGTTGGTTTACATATCCGTCGTGTCCAAGGGAAGCGGAATGATTGCTCCCCACATGCGGGTTATGCAGGGAACGACCCTTTCCATAGTCACAACGGACGCCAAACTTTCGCCGGCGTTCGCTCCCGTTTGGCAGGAGATTCTGGACGATACCATGAACATGGTGTCCGTGGACGGAGACCAGTCCACCAACGACACCTGCATGCTTCTTGCCAACGGCATGTCGAAAAGCGGCGTAGCCGACAACGATCCCGAATTCATCGACGCCCTGCGCATTCTCATGACAAAGACCGCGAAAGCAATCGCCACCGACGGCGAGGGCGCGACCAAGATGATAGAAGTGGACGTTTCCGGAGCCAAGAGCAAGGAGGATGCCCGTAAGGTTGCGAAAACCATAATCAACTCCCCGCTGGTGAAATCGGCCATATTCGGTTCCGACCCCAACTACGGAAGGATAATGATGGCCATCGGAAACAGCGGATGCGATTTCAATCTCGAAGAGATGCGTCTGACCATCAAAGGCGGCGATATGGAAGTCCCGATTCTCGACGGAGGTTCTCCCGTTTTCCAGGAGGAACGTTCCGTCGAAGTCGTGCGCATGGCAATGGACAACAGGGAAGTCACCATCATAGTGGACCTGGCGGTGGGCGAAGAATCCGCCGTAGGGTGGGGATGCGATCTCACTTACGATTACGTCCGCATCAACGCGGAATATGCCACCTGAGGGAATACATGCTGTATCTGATTAAATTCGGGGGCAGTGCCATAAGCGACGGCAGAGACCTGTCCCGCATATGTTCGGAGATATCCGAGATGAAAAAGAGCGGGGCATCCGTCATCGCGGTGCACGGAGGCGGACCTGAAATTTCCAGGGAAACCGAACGTCTGGGTCTTAAACCCGAGAAGATTAACGGAGTGCGTGTCACCGATGCGGACGTTCTCGAAGTCGCTTCCGGCGTCCTGAAGAAAATCAACGGCAGGGTATGCGGATACATGGAAGAAGCCGGAGTCCGCCCGGAGGGCATGGGAGCTTTTGAATGCACCCTGTGCAGGAATATGGGTCCCGTAACATACACCGAAGACGGGATGAAAAAGACGGCGGATTACGGATTGGTGGGCGAAGTGGTATCGGTGAAAACCGAAAAGCTGTCGGAAATACTGGATTCCGGAAAGGTTCCGGTAATCTACCCGATAGGTTCGGACGGAAAAACGAAACTCAACGTCAATGCGGATACGATGGCGGCAGGAATCGCCGCGGGAATGAAGTGCGACGAGATGATCGCCGTAACGGACGTTCCGGGGGTTCTCCGTGACGTGAAAGACCCTTCTTCCAAATTCGACACGTTGACCAAAAAAGAAATACTGGCACTCATAGAAGACGGAACCATTTCGGGAGGAATGATTCCCAAAGTCGAAGCCTGCATAAAGGCTGTGGAAGCCGGCGCCAAGGCGGTCCGCATGGTGAACGGCAAAGATCCCGACAACATCTTTTCGGACGTTGCCGGAGGAAAAGTAAAAGGAACTTTAATTACGGGGTAATCTCGATGGATTTCGACGAAATCAAGGAAATAAGCGGAAAATATCTCTTTCAGAATTACGGACGCGCCGATCTGGCATTCACTCACGGAGAGGGGATGTACCTTTACGGCACCGACGGAAAAAAGTATCTCGATCTTGTGGCGGGCATAGCGGTAAACGCTCTCGGCTACGCCAACCCGGAATGGGTTAAGGCAGTGCAGGAACAGGTTTCCCGCATGACCCATGTTTCGAATCTCTACCATGTGAAAGAACAGGCGGA
>JBMNQN010000016.1:0-20349 GCA_050944155.1 Candidatus Methanomethylophilaceae archaeon
CAGGTAAGGGAATTCATCACCGAAGCGGGAAAATGCAGAGACGAAAGAGACCAATTCAACCATCTCGTCCGCGAATCCAAAGAACGCAGGGACGAATGGAACGCAAAGGTTGCCGAACTGAAAGGAAAGCTGAATGAGCTGAGACCCGAAAGAGGCGAAGACAGGGACAAGAGAGGACCGTCCGTTCAGGAACTGAAGAGAAATCTTTCCAGAATGGAGTTCGAACAGCAGACCGGATCTCTCACCGCCGACAAGGAAAAAGCCCTCGTCAAGGCGATATCGGAAACCGCCAAAAAGCTGAAAGAAATGGAAGCCGAGATGGAAGCCGACGCCGGACAGAACTCCGACTACAGGGAAGCACTCACACAGTTCAGAGAAGCCAAATCCAACGCGGAAGCCGCACACTCGGAAATGTCTAAAAACGCGGAACTCGCACAGGCCGCCCATGAGAAGATGATTTCCTTCTACGACCAGGCGGACAGGCTGAGAAAGGAAGCGGACGGAGCCCAGGCGAAATTCATCGAGTTCAAGAAGAAATCCGACGAAGAACACGCGAATTTCATAAAGTCCATCAAATCCGCTCAGGAAACCAGCAGCGAAGCCGGTGCAATCAGAGACAGGAAAGCCTCCGCACGCAGGAGGAAGGCCGACTCCGACACCAAGAAGGAAGCGAAGGAAATCTTCGAGCGCTTCAAGTCCGGAGACAAGCTCAGCACCGAGGATCTGATGACCCTCCAGCGTTCTGGATATCTCTGATATCAAACTGCCCGGAATCTGTTTTCCGGGCTGAAAAACATTATAATCCCCGAATTTCGGGGAATATTATTTTTTAGCAAAGGTTTATATAAACTATTTACCAATGATGTTACTCGGGGACTAGGTCAGTTTTGTAGAGTGCATCCCATCCCTTCTGACTGGCTGGCCTTTTCCCGCACTTTTGTCTTTTTTTCGGGAAAGTTATTTTATCTGTTGTTCTCTTTGAGTGTCTGTTCTTATGGTTCTGGAAGGTTTGGGCAAATCACTGAGAGGGCTTCTCGGCAAAATCGGAGGAGCGTCTTCCGTCGACGAAGAGCTTATCAAAGAGGTTACTAAAGATCTTCAGAGGGCGCTGCTTCAGGCGGACGTCAACGTTCAGCTGGTTCTTCAGCTTACCAACACTGTTCAGGAACGGGCTCTCAACGAAAAACCTCCCGCGGGAAAGAGTCCCAAGGAACACATAATCAGCATAATCTACGAAGAACTGGTGGATCTTCTCGACAACGGAGAAGGCATCCAGAACAAACCCCAGAAAATAATGATGGTCGGTCTCTACGGTCAGGGTAAGACCACCACCTGCGGAAAACTTGCCAATTATTTCATCAAAAAAGGATTTTCCGTGGGACTGATAGGGGCGGACGTTTACAGGCCCGCCGCGCTGGACCAGCTGAAACAGCTGGGAGAGAAAGTCGGCGCCGACGTTTACGGAGAGCCCGGCGAGAAGGACGCAGCCAAAATCGTGAAAAACGGGATGGCCGCGTTCGGCGATAAAAAAATCGTCATAATCGATACATCCGGACGCCACGCCCTCG
Source organism: Candidatus Methanomethylophilaceae archaeon (assembly GCA_050944155.1). Lineage (GTDB taxonomy): Archaea > Thermoplasmatota > Thermoplasmata > Methanomassiliicoccales > Methanomethylophilaceae > VadinCA11. The sequence goes on from JBMNQN010000016.1 coordinate 1,569, forward strand.
AAGACGACCTCATACAGGAAATCAAAGACATAGCGAAGGTTGCGAAACCCGACGAAAGGATACTCGTCCTGGATTCCCAGGTTGGACAGCAGGCGGGACCCCAGGCCGAAGCTTTCCACGAAGCCGTCGGCGTAACCGGAGTCATACTCACGAAAATGGACGGAACGGCAAAGGGAGGAGGCGCTCTTTCCGCCGTATCCAAAACCGACGCAAGGATAGTTTTCCTGGGAACCGGCGAGCACATACGGGATCTGGAACCCTTCGCAGCGGACCGTTTCATATCCAGGCTTCTGGGAATGGGAGACCTTTCCTATCTGATGGAAATCGCCAAAGACGAGATTGCCGGCGACGAAGCGGTGGAACGTGCCAGCAGGAACATAATGTCCGGAAAGTTTACGCTGGTGGACATGTACCAGCAGATGGCCGCCGTAACGAAAATGGGACCATTGCAGAAGGTCATGTCCATGCTTCCCGGAATGAGCAGTCTGGAAGACAAGATAAATTACGAAGAATCCCAGAAACGGCTGGCCAAATTCAAAGTCATCATAGATTCCATGACCGTCGAAGAAAGAGAGCAGCCGGGGATAATCAAAGGAAAAAGAATAGTCAGAATCGCCCGGGGTTCGGGAACCGACCCTTCCGAAGTGAAGATGCTCCTGAAACAGTATAACCAGAGCAAAAAGATGATGGGTACAATAAGCAAAGACCGCAAAATGCGCAAGAAACTGATGAAACAGTTCGGCGGCATGGACCTGGATACGGAGCTGCAGTCTTGATCCGATTCGTAATAACGGGACACCGCGCTTCGGCGACTCCCGATTTCAAACTCGACGACATATGCGGCGGAGCCGGACGCCTGGACGTTCTGGTGAGATGCGTGAGTTCCGCGTTCTTTCTAAGCCACGACATAAGGAAAGACGCGGAAGTCTATCTGATACTGCAGGGAGGAGACGACGCGCCCAAAACCGTGCGCTTTTCCGGTTCCGACATACGTTATCTGAATCCCGACGAAAGGAGCACGGCGTCTCTCGTAAGAAACGCTCTTCTGAAAAAAATTCCGGAAGGGGAAGAGATACGCTCGTCTCCCGGAGTGTACATATCCAGAATGTCATTTTCCGACGTACTGGAACATCTGAAAGACAAAGGCGAATTCGTCTATCTCAGAGAAGACGGCAAAGACATAAGGGAAACCGTACTTCCAGAGAACCCCGTATTCGTTCTCGGCGACGACAAAGATCTTACCGAAGAAGAGGAAACCGTTCTTCAGAGTTATTCTCCGTCCTGCGTCCGTCTGGGACCCCGCAGTCTTCACGCGAACCATTGCATAACGCTGGTTCTGAACGAGATAGACCGTGCCGGGTGAAAGTTTATTATTGCTACGTATATGACAAGGCATGGCCGAGCCCGAAAGAATACCCCAGCACAGACACTGCGTCAAATGCGGAAAGGCGTTTACCGGTGTCGGCAATTTCTGCGGAGACGAATGCAGGGACAGTACCGGAAGGGAAACGAAAAAGAAACTGTACGTCTACGTCGTAATCATGGTGGTTCTTATCGCAGCGACGGTGGGTATTACCATATGGGGAATGTGATATGAAATCCGCCGTAGCGGGCACCTTCGATGTTCTGCACGACGGACATCTGGCACTTCTGAAAAGAGCCTTCGAAACAGGGGATTCCGTCGCAGTCGGAATCACGTCGGATGCCATGGCTTCCGCCGGCCGAAAGACCGTCGTTCCCCTGGAAGTGAGGAAGGCCGCACTGGAATCGTTTCTGTCCGGACAGAAAAAACCCTGGGAGATTTTCATCATAGACGACATATACGGCCCGAGAGAAACGATGGACGGAGTGGACGTTCTGGTTCTTACCGAAGAGACTCTCTCCAACGGAAAAAAACTGAACGAGGACCGCAGAAAAAGAGGACTTCCGGAACTGGAATTTTCCGTAGTGCCCCTGGTCATGGCCGACGACGGTCTCAAGATCAGCTCTTCTTTCATCCTGGACGGAAAATACGGCAGGGACGGCAGGAGCGACGCATTGGACGTTGCCGTGGGTTCCGTGAATCCCGTGAAGGTGGAAGCTGTAAGAAACGTCATGGAGAGGATATACGGAAGCGTAAGGGTTACGGCCGTGGAAGTCCGCACGGGAATTCCGGAACAGCCTTTCGAATCCGAAACCCGCAGGGGAGCGATAAAACGCGCTGAACTGGCACTAGGATCCCACAGACTTTCGGTGGGAATCGAAGCCGGAGTTTTCGAAAGGGAAGAAGGCCTTTTCGACATACAGTACTGCGCCGTTCTCGACTCGGACGGAACTCTTACCGTGGGAACGGGTCCGGGTTTTCTTTATCCTGAAAGCATTGCGGAACTGGTGAGAAACGGATACACCGTAAGTCAGGCCGTATCCGAACTTTACGGCGAATCGGACATCGGAAGAAAGAAAGGTGCCGTGGGAATGCTCAGCAACGGACTTCTGGACAGGCGTACCCTCACGGAGCAGGCGGTAACCGTCGCGATGATACCGCGGATCTCTTCCGAGCTGGGATACTGAATTATCTATCCTCGCTTATACGGGATTATGAAATTCCTGCTGATTGTTTCCGACAATCCCTCCGGCGGACTTTCCGCCATAAAATCAATCTCCGGAGAAGGAGACGTTCTGGTTTCCGCTGCGCTGGGAACCGAAAAACTCAACGGTTCTCTGAAAAAGTGTCTGGATTCTGGGGCGTCGGAAGCGTACCGCATCATGGACGGGGATTTTCTCGGTTCCGATACGTGGGCGGTTTCCAGAATATACGCCGCGTTCGTCGAGGAATTCGCATCCGACGCGGATCTGATAATTTTCGACGGGTATTCGTCTGCCGTTCCGTCGCTGGCACATCTGATTCAGGCCCAGCAGTTCTGTTACGTAACGGAAATAAAACGCAAAGACGGAAGGATTTCCGCGGTTCAGGATTACGGAGACGAAAAGAGAGAGTGCGCAGTACCGAAAAAATCCGTACTGGCACTTGTTAAAAACGATACCGAACCCAACGTTTCCGCGGAGGACGGAAGGATAAAAGTTCTTTCCAGATGCGACATAGGTCTCGCCGAGTATTCGGTGGGTGCGAAAGGTTCCAAAATAACCGTTTCGGAGGAGATCTGATGAGCGGGTGCGAAAGCTGCGCGGCCAGCGGTTCCTGTTCCGGTTCCAGCTGCAGCGGCGGTTCGTGCGGAGGGGAAAAGAAACTTCCCCCCGGAATGCTCGAGAGGTACGACACGAACGTATCCACGGCCGACGGAATTCTTGTTTTCATAGAAACCGTACGTTCCGGCGACGGCATTTCCGTACACCCGGCGTCTGCCCAGCTCATAGGCAAAGCGTCGAAACTGGAAAGCGGAAGGATATACGGCGTGATTTTCGGAGACAACGAACTCAAACCCCTGTATTCCGAAATATATTCAATGGGCGTAAATTCCCTCTACCATGTGAAAGACGGACGTCTGGCACGGTTCCATCCCGAAGCTTACAGCGAAGCCGTTACGTCCGTATGCGAACGGGTGATTCCCGCTTCCGTACTGATAGGTTCAACAAAAAGAGGTTCCGAAATCGCTCCCAGAATAGCGGCTTCCATGGGCGCGGGGTTCGTTGCGAACTGCGACGATCTGGCACTCGACGGAAGGAGAATCGTCGGAATCAAAAATACCGACGGAAAAACAACACGCAGCGAAAGCAACGTTTTTCCGCTGGTTGCAACAGTCAAAGAAAATACGTTCCCCGATCCGAAACCTTCGGAAGGGGGAAAGGGAACCGTATTTTATTGGAAATACGGCGGGGACAACTTCAAAGAGTTTCTGTGATCACTCGTTGGCTGCCAGCGAAACCGCCCGGTCCAGGACTTCCTGGGCGTGGCCGTTCACTTTGACTTTCCTCCAGACGGCTTCCACGTTTCCGTCTTTTCCCACGATGAAAGTGGAACGGATCACTCCCTCGACTTCTTTGCCGTACATCATCTTCTTTCCCCAGGCGCCCACGGCCTTCGTAAGAGAAGCGTCCCTGTCGCTGAGAAGTTTGACTTTGAGTCCGTGTTTGTCGATGAATTTGCGGTGGGTTTCCGGCGAATCCCTGCTCACTCCGATGACCGGCACGTTTCTGAGCATGAAGTTGGTTATAAGATTGCTGAAATCCACGGCTTCGCGGGTGCATCCCGACGTGTTGTCCTTCGGGTAGAAGTATATGACATATCTGATTCCGTCCATGTTTTTGCCCGAGAGGATTTCTCCGTTTTCGTCGGGCAGCGCATAATCGGGAAATTTGTCTTTTACGTCCATATCAACCGTCAGAACAATCCCGTTCTGCCGTTAATAAATTGCTCCAGGTCGAGTTCCGCCATGAGGACCGGATGGTTGATTCCGAAATCCGTGACAACTTTGGGAGACACCTCTCCGAACACTCCGGCTCTCTTTCCGTTTACGGTGACGAAAGCTCCTCTTCCGGGAACGAACGTTTCGTAATTGCACACTTCGGGAGTGTATTCGCATCCGATTTCCCTCAGCACGCTTTCCGTCATCGACTTTGCTTCGGTGAACGAAGTCTTGGAAGCGGTCATGAGGGCGCACAGATGCAGGGAATTCTTTCCGTCCCTTACGGCGTATCCCACTTCGAATATCTTCTGCGGAAGATTCCTGCGGCGGTTGTGCCTGAGTATGCGCATCAGACTGGGGAAAAGATTCGCCCTGAGGCAGGTGTGATCTTCGGTGATGGGATTCTTTATCCTGACCGTATCGACTTCCGGCATTCCAGAATAGAGAAACTCGTCCTTTTCGTTGCTGAGCGTAAGAGTGGTGACTTCGGTGTATCCGAGACCTATCATCACGTCTCTTATTTTATCCGAGAATAAGGCTTCCGGAAGATGTTTCGCAACCGTCTGGGACAGTTTGTACGGTTTGCCGAATTTCTCGAAACCGTAACCGGCGGCAGCGTCTTCGTAAATGTCCACGTCGTGCATAATGTCCAGTCTCGTGGACGGGATTCTGACTTCGACGGAATCTCCGGACGGGAAGGCATCCATACCCATGGAACGGAGGGCTTCGGCTATTCCTTCCGCCCCCATTTCCGTTCCCAGGAATTTATCGCATTTTTCCGCCGATATAGTGCGTACCGACGGAGCAAGATTCGGAGAGAGGAATTTTTCTTTTCCCCTGTGCATAGTTACGGAACCTATTTTTCCCCCTCTTTCGGCCAGAGCGGTGGTTACGATGTCCAGGGCGCCTTTGACCGCTTTTTCGTCGTTTCCCGTAACGTCTATGAAAACGTTGACGGTTTTTTCGGTAACCGCGGTAAGGGCTCCGTTAATAATAGGCGGGAAAGAAAGAACGTTGTTTTCCGAATCTCTGATAATGGGGTATTTTTCGAACCCTTCGAGGAGATGTGCGTATTCCCGTCCCTTTTCGTGACTTTTCAGTATTCCGTCTAGATTTTCTTTTTCGTTTCCGTTCAGGGGAACGAAGGAAACTTCCGAAGGTTTCACCGCGGAGTATGTGAACGGCGGAGTAATCTTATCCAAATCGTGGATTCCTATGGCGACTTTCTTTCTTTTGCGCCCTACGGTGATATGGAGCTTCTCCTGCATCTCCATCATGGATTTGAGAAAAGTATCGTTTATTTTCAGCCCGTAAACCGCGGCGCACAGAAAGAACGGACGGACGTCCTTTACGCTTCCGTCGATGTAAACGTCTATGTCCGTTTCGGAAACATCGTATTCCTGCATACCCGGTCTGATTCCCAAAAACGCCCTGAGAGAACGTGCCAGACCCTCGACGCAGTACAGATCCGGCCGGTTGGGAAAGAACTCCGCGGCCATCTCGTCCGAACCGGCTTCGGTATCGTGCATGTCGGCACCCATAAGGGGAATCTTTTCCACGAGTTCTTCCTGCGGAACCTTTTCGCCCAGCAGCGAACACAGGTCGCCGTAGCCGAAATTGATCAAAGGCATGCCCGGAACATCCCCGATTCGATATAAAGGACTTTTCAGCGTCCCAGAGCGCTGTGCGCTTTTCCCAGATGTCCGGCTGCCTGAGCCGCAAGATTGGAAAGTTCGCCCGCAAGTACGGTGGCGGCGACTATTTCAGAAAGCTTTCCCGCTTTGCCGTTACCGACGCATCCTATGAGTCCCAGAGCTTCTCTTTGACAGGGTAGGGAAGTTCCTCCTCCCACAGTACCCACTTCCACGACGGGCATGCGTACGGAAATGTAGAGATCTCCGTCGACGTTCTCGCATGAAACGAATGACATGCTGGCACCTACAACCTGCGCCGGATCCTGGCCCGTCGCTATGTAGAGGGCGGCGGCCATATTCGCGGCGTGGGCGTTTGCTCCCAGCGTAACCGCCAGGGAACTGCCGACCAGGTTTTTCCTGTAGTTTACTTCGACTATCGAATCAACGGAAGTGTGCAGTTTCTTTTCGACGATTTCTCCTTTGACCAGAGCTTCGGCGACTACGGTTTTTCCTCTTCCGCGAACTATGTTTATCGCAGCCGGTTTTTTGTCGCTGCACATATTTCCGGAAACCGAAACCATCTGTGCCCCGGTGTTTTGTTCGATGAGCCTGCAGGCGGACTCGGTGGCTATCGTGGCCATGTTCATTCCCATGGCGTCTCCGGTGGAATATACGAAACGGAGGAACAGATTCCTTCCGTCGGGATATTTTTCGATTTCCGAAAGTTTTCCGTGTGACGTGGTTTTCGATATTTCTTCGTGAATCAGGTCCATGTTGGCGTCGACCCATTCCATGACTTCCGCGGAATGTGCCAGATCTCTGACTTTGAATACCGGCGCACGGGTCATTTTGTCTTTGAAAACCTTTGTGCGTACGCCTCCGGACGCATCCGTTACGGACATCCCGCGGGATATGGAAGCAACGAGCGCTCCCTCAGTCGTGGCCAAAGGAACCAAAAATCTTCCGTCCGCGAAATCTCCCTTTATCGTTACCGGTCCGGCATATCCCAACGGTATCTGGGTGGCGCCGATCATATTTTCGATGTTTTTGGATGCGGATTCGGAATCTAAGCAGAATTTGGATATGCTTTCCAGGGAAACGCCGCTGAACTCTTCGGCGGCTGCGCGGCGTTCGTCCACGTCGCTGTGGGAATAACCTCTGTTCTTCAGTCCTTTCGGGTCTGCCATGCGTTAGACAATCAATTGAGAATAGTTAATATTATGCAACACGGTATCCGCCTGCAGTCGGCTTGATTACGGGGTTCTTTCGTAAAGCCTGCTGTTCGGAGACGGATGATGGGGGAGAAGGAGAAAAGACTCAAACGGGAGCAGCTGGACTCGTTCATAACGACCTATTTTCCGCTCGTTATCATAATGTGCATCGCTCTGACCGTAATTCTGGGATTTCTTTTCCAGGCGGTGACGGTTTACGACATGATATACTGGATCTGCGAAGGATTCGCCATAGGTTTCGCTTTTCTGGGAGTTATATGCCTGGCATACGTGGGGCCCCCGGTGGTAAAACACAGGTACTACATTCCCGTGTTTCTGATCTGTCCGGTTCTTCTGGCTCTTTTTCTTTACGCGCTCCACGACTACAACGTTGCCCCGGCTCTGTTCGTAAGCAGATTCTTCTATCTGTTCGGCGACGGAACCGTAACGCTGTCGACTCTGCTCATAGGATTCTATACAATCGAACTGGCGGTTTTTCTCGTTGCCATAAGCGTGTCTTCGGTTATTTCGGCGTATTTCAAAAAATATTTTTCCAGACTCATGCTGGGAATGCTGAGTAAAAATCCCGAATCCAAATCAAGAAAAGCTTCTTACTGGCTCTTTAACATTCCCGACGTTCTGGACGTGGAAGACGTGGTTCTGGAACCCGTGGAGGAAAGAGGATTCAACCACATGATTTTCCTGGAACTGATAATTTATATGTTCCTTACCGGCCTGGCGATCTGTTCGTACATATTCCTGAACCCGTACTTCGTGAACGAGATGCCCATCGAAGAGATGATTATGATGGCCCTCCTCCTTTCTCTCTTCATAGCCGCCCTGGTGATTCCCTGGAACATCATACACGCAGTGGGAGCGAAAGCGAAGACCCAGGCACCCAGGGACATATATCTGTGGAAGGGGATGAAAAGCCGTCTCAGCCTGAGCATGATGACTCTGTTCGTTTTCTTCATGCTCTTTACTTTGCTGACGTATTTCAGAATGGATCTTTCGAAAGTTCTGATAACTTACGGAAGCTACATGGTTATGATGCTGGCAACTTCCATAATATACTCTTTCGTTTACGTAAACTCGTTCTACGTCCCGTTCAAAGACGGGCTGATAGATAGCTTCAACGCCGAAAAGGAAAGAAGGCGCAGAAAGGCGGAGTGACCGCGTTTATCTCTGCTTCTGGAACTTTCCGTCTTTCTTGTGGACGGATTTTCTGGCGTTTTTGTTTCTGGACAGGAGTTCGTTGACTCTGGCTTCCGCTTCCGCTTTTGTGTTGTAACTAGCGAGAGCCCTCTGTGCGCCGTCACCCTTGACAATCCACTTGTTTTTGTCTTTGTCGTATGTGATTCTGTACGTCACCGAGGGACCGCTGGAGTCGCTTTCGGTTTTCTTTGCCGCTGCCACAACCGCACGATTGCTTTATCCGTATTTAACCCTTGATTCGAAGGTCTTCCCGCGGAGCCTGTGCCAACAGCCCGGAGGAGAAATATTTCCGCCGTACGGAGACGGAATCCCAAGTGAAATATACGCACACTCCATCGGCTTTCCATGAAGGAATCGGAATACTCCGTTATGGAAAGGGCCAAGAGACAGAATACCGGAGGAAATCCGAAAGGCGCTTCCGAAACGCTGGAGGATTATCTTAAAAAAAATCCGCACAACACAAAGCCCCGCATACTTCTCGCCAACATTTACATTTACAGTCTGGATATGTTCGATTTCGGAATTTTTCAGCTGGAAGCCGTTCTGGACATCGAACCGGATAACACCGATGCCCTGAAAGCCATGGTCACCGCCCTGGGTTCCCAGAAGAAACATAACAAGGAAACTTACGAGTACTACAGGCGTCTGATGGAGCTGGATTCTTCCGCGGAAGTTTTGGAATCTTTCGCCAGGTTTCTCAGGATGCAATTGTTGGAGTTCAGAGCTTCCGCCGAATATTACGTAAAAGCGATTGAAGCGGACCCGAAAAATGTGGGATACCGCATCAATTATTCGTCTCTTCTGCTGAACGACCTCCGCGAATACGAGGAAGCGAAAAGGCAGATGGAAATAATCATGGCGATGGATCCGGAGAACTACAACGTAAGAAAAAATCTTACGAAATTGATGAAAGACCATTTCGACGAGAACGGAAATCTGAAAAAAGGATTCCTTCACCGTCCCCGCAAACGGTCCAGGTAACGGGTATTAACACCGTGAATTTATGAAGAAAGATAAATAACGGTGTAAAGGATAGCCTGTAGCGAGGTAACAATTATGGAACTCAAAGGATCCAAAACCGAAGCGAATCTCAACGCCGCCTTTGCCGGCGAAAGTATGGCCAGGAACAAGTACTCCTATTATGCTTCCCAGGCGAAGAAAGAAGGATACGAACAGATCGCGGATATCTTCATGGAGACCGCGGAAAACGAAAAAGAGCACGCCAAAATCTGGTTCAAAGCTCTCCACGGCGGTCAGGTTCCCGACACCGTAGCCAACCTTAAGGACGCGGCCGCGGGCGAGAACTACGAACACACCGAGATGTACCCCGAATTCGCCAAAGTCGCTCGCGAAGAGGGATTCAAGGAAATCGCACAGCTCTTCGAAGCCGTCGGTAAAGTCGAGGTCGAACACGAAGCGAGATACCTGGCACTTCTGAAAAACATCGAAGAAGGAATGGTTTTCGAGAAGGACGAGGCAGTTATGTGGAAATGCCGCAACTGCGGTCACATCCACGTAGGCAAGACCGCGCCCAAGATCTGTCCGGTATGCTCCCACGAGCGCTCCTACTTCGAAGTAAGAGCCATGAACTGGTAAATTCCGGTACCCAAACCTTTTCCCTTCGGGGTTTTTTCTTACCTGAGTCTTATGGTTTCTAGGTTCTGGGGAGCCTTCGTCTCTATTCCGTACTTTTTGTAAATCGAAGACGCGAGATCGGAACATTTCCTGTCTTCGCCGTGTCCGATGATTATCTTGTCCGGCCGGGGTTCCAGCGAAGAGATGTATTTCATCATCTGCTTTCTGTCCGAGTGTCCAGAGAATCCGTCCACGGTTTCCCTGTTCATCTTTATCTTGAGATTGACGGGTTTTCCGCGGTGGTTCAACGTAATATCGGTACGACCCCTCTGAATGGTGCGTCCGAGACTGTTTTCGCTCTGGTATCCTACGAAAATCAGCCAGTTCTTCTCGTCGTCGGCCCATTCCCTGAAGTATTCCATCACCGGGCCTCCGGACATCATTCCGCTGGTTGCCAAAACGATGCACGGGTCGGGCGAGTGGCATATTTCTTCCCTCATGCCGGCGGTTTCCACTCTCTTGAATATGGGCGAAAGGAACGGGTTGTCGTCCTGCTGGAATATGCGGGTTCTCAGCTGGCTGTTCAGGTATTCTGGATACGCCGTGTGTATCGCGGTCGCTTCCCAGATCATTCCGTCCAGGTATACGTTTAGCTGGGGAATCTTTCCGTTGCGCATCATCTCCTCGATGACGAGCATGACTTCCTGGGACCTTCCCACGGCGAAGACCGGAATCAGAACGTTTCCTCCTCCCTGGGTCGCCCGTTTGAGGATATCCGCAAGTTCTTCGGAAGCGTCCATCCTGGAAGGCTGCATGTCGTTCCTTCCCCCGTAGGTGGATTCCACGACTACGGATTCCAGACGGGGGAATTTGCAGTTGGCCGGGTTGAAGAGCCAGGTCTTCTCGAATTTCGAGTCTCCGGTGAAGGCGACGTTGTGCAGCCCGTCCCCTATGTGGAAGTGGGCTATGGAAGAACCGAGGATGTGTCCCGCGTTGTAGAGGGTCAGACGCACGTCCGGAGCTATGTCCGTGGTTTCGTTGTATTTCAGAGTGATGGTGTGCATCACTTCGTTTCTGACGTCCTTGGCTTCGTAGAGGTTCTTTTTCGCCTCGCCGTATCCCAGTTTGATGTTGTCCAGCTGCAGAAGGGTCATCAGGTCCCTGGTGGGCGGGGTGCAGTAAACCGGTCCGTCGTATCCGTATTTGAACAGGGCGGGCAGGGTTCCGCAGTGGTCCAGATGAGCGTGGGTGATTACGACGGCGTCTATGTCGCTGAGAGGCTGTGCCTCGGGTATGGCGAAATACGGAGTGTCGTCGCTTCCCGGGTCGAGGCCGCAGTCTATGAGTATTTTGCTTTCCCTGGTGGTGAGCAGCGAAGCGGACCTTCCCACCTGACGGAAACCTCCCATAGTGGTGACTCTCACCCACTGTTCGTTTCCGATCTGCGGGCGGGCGAGTCTTCTCGCGGTGCGCCTGAGCATCTCGTGCCTTTCGTTTTTGTACATCCGCAGGTAGCCTCTCACGTCCGAGATGGTTTTGGACGGTATCGGCGGGGTGCGCATGACCTTGACGTTCCATCCCGTCTCCTGTTTGAGACTGGAAATGAGGGAACCTTCGGTACCTTTCACAACTTCCGGATAAATCGCTTCGACGACGGCTTCGCCGGTATCGTCGTTGAAAAATATGTCGAATATTTTGGCTTCTTCGGGAATCATCGAGCGGAGTTTTTCCTCCACGACGGCGGGATCCCCCAGCACGGAAGGGTCGGGTCTGATGTCCACCCTCTTGTGGAGGTTCTGGGCAAGCAGCTTGGCCGCTTTGTTGTCTCCCGAAACTCTGTCGTATTCCTTTGTGTAAATGACGACCATGGGCCCTTCGAACTCTATCGAGGAAATCTCCAGGTTGTCCGGCGCGAGCCGCATGACTTCTTCTCTTAGATTGTCGAATAATCTGTCAGCATTCATTTGTAACCTGCCGGGGGCGCCGCGGAAACAGACGCCCGTTTCTAAATCGTTGAAAAATATGTGTTTGGTAAGATGTTTGAACTCAGTTCGGGTAGTTGAATCCGAGTTTCTCGCAGCGTTTGATTATATCTTTCTGCGGTATTTCCTGATATCCGTCTTTTCCTATGTAGGCCATCAGGAAACCGTTGCCGCTGTAAACGTCTCTCTGCCTTGCGGAGTTGAGGGCGGTGATTGCGGCATCGATCGCTTCGTCTTTGGTCATGTTTTCCTTGAAGGATGCTTCGAGGGAACCGAGGGCGAACACGGAACCGGAACCCGTGGAAGTGTAGTCGCTTTCAAGGTATCCGCCGGCGCCGTCTATGCTGTAGACGTGGCCTCCCGTTTCGTCGTATCCTCCGACGATGAGTCCGAGATAGAAGCCCTGGCGTATGACGTTGGCAACCAGGGTCGCAGCCGAGTGGACGGAAATGTTTTTGCCTTTTTTCATGGAGTACAGCGCGATTTCGGCGTTCATGTATCTGACCATGAGCTGTGCGTCGCCCACCGAACCGGCAATGGTCATGCCTACGTTCTCCGCGATGGGGTAAACTTTTCTGACGTCTTTGTTGGCAATCATGTGTCCCATTGTCGCTCTCTGATCCGTGGCGAGTATGACACCGTCTTTCGTTCTTATTCCGATGGTGGTCGTACCGGTCTTGAGAGTCTCTTCGTTTGTCATTTATCGTACCTCAGATGTTCTGAAAATAAAATCCGGTCTGTCTGACCTGTATTCGGAGATTCATTCGTTGTTTAAATAACTTGTTTTTTTCGGGCAGTTTCCGGAAAGATTTATTATTCCACATAATATAACAAATATTGCAGCTGGAAGCTGCGACTGTGAAGGGAATTATATGGAAAGCGCACAAATCAAAGCGTATGTTGCCGAACTTTTCGGTACCATGGTTCTGACGCTCGTGGGATGAGGTGTTGCGGTATACACCGGCGACGTGGTCGCCACGGCACTCGCTTTCGGTCTTTCGATCGTTGCGATGGCATACTGCATCGGAGACCGCTCGGGATGCCACATCAATCCCGCGGTATCTCTTGCTCTCCGCGTCGACGACAGAATCGACACGAAAACCATGATCTGTTACTGGATATTCCAGTTCCTCGGCGGTATAATCGGTGCGGGACTTCTGTACTACATCGCAACCGCGACCGGAGGTGTCATCGTCGACGATTTCGGAACCATAATATCCGGACTGGGAACCAACGGATTCGAGGGACAGGGCGTATATAAAATCACGATGGCAGGAGCCATAATCGTCGAAATCATCCTTACGATGATTTTCACCCTGACCGTTCTGGGCGTTACCTAGAAGCAGAAGACCGCCGCACAGGCCGGATTCGCAATAGGCGGAAGCCTTACGTCCGTCCACCTGATAGGAATCAACCTCACCGGAACTTCCGTCAACCCCGCGAGAAGCCTCGGACCCGCGATATTCCTCGCGGTCGCCGGAACCACCATCGCTCTCGAGCAAGTCTGGGTATTCATCCTCGCGCCGTTCGTCGGAGCGCTGATTGCCGGATTCCTCTACAAGTACGTGTTCAGGACCGAAGAGTGAATTCCTGCCGTTTCCGGACGGTTTCAAACCTCTTTTCTTTATCATTTTTCTTTGGATTTTTCGAACGGAAAATAATTGGATATATAATCCAATGCGATACATGTTATTAACCAGCAGTCTATCCCCCTCAAAGGGAGAAAATCAATGGAAGTAGAAGATTGGCTCGGCAGGGATAACCAGCTCGGAATCGACATATGGCAGAAGAAATACTGCCACAACGGCGAATCCTTCGATCATTGGCTGGACAGGGTTTCCGACGGAAACAGAGACATACGAAGACTCATCGTCGAGAAAAAATTCCTTTTCGGAGGCCGTATCCTTTCCAACAGAACCCTCGAACGGACCGGTCTCAAAGTCACGTATTCCAACTGCTACGTTCTGACTCCTCCCGAAGATTCCATCGAATCCATATTCGAAGCCGCGGGCAAACTTGCGAGAACGTTCAGCTACGGCGGCGGAGTGGGAATCGATCTTTCCAAACTCGCCCCCAGGGGAGCCAAGATAAACAATACCGCATCCGAAACTTCCGGTTCCGTCTCTTTCACGGATCTTTATTCAATGGTCACCGGCCTGATAGGACAGCACGGACGCCGCGGCGCCCTTATGCTTTCTCTGTCCTGCGAACACCCCGACCTCGAAGAATTCGCGGCCGTGAAAACGGATTTGGAAAGAGTCACCAAAGCCAACATGTCCATCAGAATGACCGACGAGTTCATGAACGCGGTCAAAGACAAAAAAATATTCACCCAGAGGTTTACCAGACCCGAAACCGGCGAAGAAACCGTAAAAGAACTGGACGCCGACGCGTTTTTCAAGAAAATGTGCAGCGCCAACTGGGATTACGGAGAGCCGGGATGTCTGTTCTGGGACAGGATTTCCGACTGGAACCTTCTCAGCGAATTCCCGAATTACGAATACGCCGGCACCAACCCCTGTGCGGAAGAACCTCTTCCCGCGGGAGGAAGCTGTCTCCTGGGAAGTCTGAATCTTTCGGCTTTCGTCAAGGACGGACTGTTTGCCGAAGAAGAATTCCGGGACGCGGTACGCATAGCGGTCCGCGGTCTGAACGAAGTTCTCGACGCGGGTCTTCCCCTGCATCCTCTCGAAGAGCAGAGAGACTCGGTGTTCAAATGGAGGCAGATCGGACTGGGAATAATGGGTCTCGCCGACCTTCTCATAAAACTCAGGCTCAGATACGGTTCCGAAGAAGCAGTGGAATTCTGCGACAGACTCGGGTTCATAATGGCGGACACGGCGATAAACGAATCCGCCCGTCTTGCCAAGGAAGAGGGAATGTTCCCCGAATGCGTGATAGAAAACATTCTCGCTTCCCCGTACTTCAAGGCGAACACCACCCAGGAGACGAGAGACCTGGTATCTCAGTACGGACTGAGGCATTCCCAGCTTCTTACGATAGCCCCCACAGGAACGCTTTCCACCATGCTGGGTATTTCCGGGGGAATCGAACCCATATTCGCCAACTACTACGAACGCAGAACCGTGTCCCTCTCTAACAAAGACGAGTACTACAAAGTGTACACGCCCATAGTCAAAGAATACATGGACAATCACGGGTACGACGACGATTCCGAACTCCCCGACTATTTCGTCAACGCGCAGATTCTGGATTACAAACAGCGCCTCGACATGCAGGCGGCGTGGCAGAACCACATCGACGCGTCCATAAGTTCCACCGTAAACCTTCACGCCGAGTTCCCCGAAGAGGACGTGGAAGGCCTTTACATGTACGCCTGGGAGAAAGGCTGCAAAGGTGTGACCGTTTTCAGGGACGGGTGCAAGCGCGACAGCATTCTCACCCCCAAGAAATCCGAAGAGGAAACCAAGAAAGAGAAGGAAGAGGAAGACGCCAAGAAGAAACGCGGTTCGGTTCTCGAGGTCGCGGACGACGTGGTGGGAAAGAAACGCAAACTGATGACCGGCTGCGGAAGCCTGCACTGTACGGCGTTCTTCGATCCCGAATCCGGAGATCTGGTGGAAGCGTATCTCAACAAAGGATCCACCGGCGGATGCAACAACTTCATGATTGGACTTTCCAGAATGATTTCTCTGGCGGCAAGAAGCGGATGCGACATATATGCCATAGTGGACCAGCTCAAAAGCTGCGGTTCCTGTCCTTCGTACACCGTGCGTACGTTCACGAAACACGATACCAGCAAAGGTTCCTGCTGCCCCATGGCGGTGGGCTACGCACTGGTCGACATGTGGAAGGAGATGCAGGTCGAAGTCAAAGGCGTCGAGAACGTACCCTCGGAGCCGGTCAGGAAAGTCATCAATCCGTGTCCCAAATGCGGTTCCGAACTGGAATTCCAGGGCGGGTGCAACGTGTGCAAGGCATGCGGCTGGACCAAGTGTGATTAAAATAGGTAATGCGATTCCTATACCGGAGGGGCAGCGGTAAGACCACGTTCCTTTTGCACGCGCTGCGTCGGCGGCAACATCAAAATAATACTTGGACTGGCACGCGTTCGGCTCAGCCGACCCCTTCGCTTCTCCATACCGAGAATGCGTACGACTGAAAGAGCATCGCAATGCCGATTCCGCCGGCCGTTCCGGAAAGGAATCTGAGATATTTCAGGTCGTATCCCATTACGGCTCCGACGGCCCATTCTCCGAAAAGAACCGCCAGAAACAGAAGACCCAGTATGTTAAGTTTCGTTCCGCGGATTTCCGTTCTTTCCAGAATATATCCCAAAACCGGAAGTCCCGATGCGAATCCGAAAATCATTCCCACGTCTCTCGAGCAGAACGCCGTCTGCGACCCGTTTATTACGAAACTCCTGTCCGTCTGCTGATGGCAGAACATGTCTCCCAGAGCGTAAATCCACTCGGAAATTCTCCAGTCGTGATCCATAACTCCCGACGTTCCTCCGAGATCCGTGAAATGTCCGTACGGAAATAGAAACGGAGTCAGAAGTATAACGGCAAGCAGGGCTGCGGTGACTGTTGCGAAAAAATACCCCGGAGCCGAAGCCTTCATGCTGCCCGATGGCTCCGGGAATATAAAACAGGGTTTCAGAAAGAGAACTGCATACAGAGGAAAAACACGATCATCGATACGGGAAGCATCATGGAAAACCTGTACACGCTTTCCCTGACGCCGTTCTTTCCCGCAAGGGCGGAAGTGAGCAGCGCCATCATCGCGCAGAGTTCCGCAAGGTACACGGTAACGATAATTGCGGTTCCGCCAAGGTCCACGGAGTCGGATATCGTTCTTAGGGGTTCAAGCATGGAAATGCAAAGACCCAGTACCAAAGGTGCGAACACGGCGGCGGTGGCCGTCATCATATCAAGCACGCTCTTCAGTTTGTTGTTTATTCCCTTCGTGACGGTTTCCTGGTCCTGAATCTGCCTTCCCATGGAAATAGCCAGACGTCCCGCGTCCCTCAGATCTTTTCCGGAAGCGGCGAGAACGTCGCAGTAGATTTCCGCAACCTGCGGAGATACCGTTCCGACGGAAAGCATAATCGCCGAACGCACGTCCCCGCGGCACAGTACGGATTCTCTTCTGAAACTCTCCGCAATTCCGGCAGTTTCTTTTCTTACGTTGAGAGCTCCGTATACGGCATTCTCGAAGTTGTCTCCGGAAATCATGCGATTTCCCAGATCGAAAACCGAATCCTTAAGCAGTTTTTCGGTTTCCAGACGCTTCTTTTCCGCCGTGTGCGCGGGATAAAGAAACGCGAAAGCAGCGGCGCCCGCAATTGCGGAAGAAAATACCGCGGCAGTTACGAAATCTTCCGTCGTTTTCCAGATCAGTATTCCCAGGGGAAAGGCTAACGCAAGGGGAACCGCTGATTTCCAGTCCCTGTCGCCCTTCTCGAAGAAGGGGTTCTTTTCTTTGAGAGACAGCGCAACGGAAAGTACCGCGGCGGGAATTATCACGAGAGTCACGATAATCATGGGTTCTGTGCCGAAGGGGGAATCGAAAATTCCGCCTATCTGCATCAAAGGCAGGATTGACATCATAATCATGGGAACCATAATACCCAGACCGAAAATAATCATACACGGATTGGAGAGGGAGGAGCTGTAGGATTCCCCCGTTTCCTTCAGGCTGCTCAGGGAAATGTCCGTGGCGTCCTTCAGTATTCTGGTTTTCTCCGCACCTTCCGCCGTTTCCGAAGCGGCCATGAGCATGTTCATGGAACGTCTGAATCCCGCCAGTTCTTTGGGAAGCGAAGATATCAGTCCGTTAAGTCCGGTTTTTATGTCTGGATTCACCCTTATGTCGGCGTCCGCAACGATGCGGGAAAAGAATTTCTTTGCGGACGGGGGACCGTCTTCCGCCACGGTTCTGACGGCGGAATCCAAAGAACCTCCGGATTCAATCACGACGGACATCATTCCCGTTATTTTCGGCCCTTCCCGTATCAGGGGACGGAATTCGGAATTCTTCAATTCATTCGCCCCCGTCCATCTGCATCTTGACCTCGAATCTTCTTACCGATTCGTCTTCGGAAATTCCCTGGTTCTTCGCTATGTGCTCGTTCGCAATGTTGATCCACTCCGGCCCCAGATATTTCTCGTTTTCCTGTCCTTTTTCCGCGAGGAGGGTTCTGAGTCTTCCTCTGAGCCTTACCTCTTCCATCATAGTTCCGAAATCCGTTCCGGCAGAGGAAAGAATTCTTGAAACCACGGGAGAAGTACGCAGATTTTTGGGTTGGGAAATATCCGTGAAACTTCCTATTTTCTTTCCGGTTGCGACTATCTGGGTCATTTTTCTGGTCTGGTTTCCGGTGGCCTTGTCCCTGAACGTTCCCAGGGTAACCAGCACGTCGGTGGCCATGAAGGCTTCCGGCGCTATCCCCATATCGTGGACGACGCGTTCGTACACGGTTTTGGCGGAGTCTCCGTGTATCGTCCCCATAATCGAACTTCCCGCTCTGCCGGTTCTCATGCTCTGGTACAGCGTTTTCGCTTCTTCCCCTCTGACTTCTCCGAGGACAATCGCGGATTCCCCCATCCTCAGGGAGACTCTCAGCGCCTCTTCCGCTCTCGAGAGACTGTTTCCGTCCATGCGTTCGCTGACCAGCATGGACTGGACTTTGTATCCCATCTTTCTCATCTTCTCGCCGGGAAGTTCCATGGTGTCCTCGATGGTCAGAATCCTTTGGGACAGGGGGAATTCGAACATAAGAGCGGAAAGAAGTGAACTCTTTCCCGCACCTCTGGCACCGCATATGAGGAACGTGCAGCGGTTGTCAACGAGATAGG
>JBMNQN010000017.1:0-19395 GCA_050944155.1 Candidatus Methanomethylophilaceae archaeon
TTCCCGGAAAGGTTACCGTAAGACGCGAATCCTACGAAATCAAATCTTTCAAAGGCGACGAGACGGAAATACGCACGGAAATATCGGTGGAAGAGGGAGCGGGCATAGTCGTCATAGGCGACACCGTCTCCGACAGGCTTTACCTCGCATCGGGAAACAATTTCCGTGTTTTCTGGAAGGGAAAAGAACCTCTCCGTACGGAAACGGTGTATTCCGTGAAATGCAACCGCATAGGTTTCAGCACGGTGGGCCCGATAAACGGCGAGTTCATCCATTTCTCCAATTTCGGAACCGTCCGCAGCGGGGAAATAGATAAGGAAGCGGAGATAACCGTAAGACCCAGACAGGTGAGCCGCAGGCTTCTGAGAGACCGCAGGCTCAGAGTACCGATGCCTCTGCCGTCGGTCAGCAAAATGGGAACCAGAACCACCGACTTTCTGGAGATACGCCAGTATCTTCCCGGAGACCCTTACAGGGACATCAACTGGAAAGCGACCATAAGATCGGGACGGGACGAAAGCAATCTGCTCGTCAACATCTACGAAAGAGAAGGAAACAAAAGCGTGTGGATTTTCCTCGACGGGAGGCCGCATATGAACATCGGTTCCACCGCGGACGACGCTTTCGAACACGGAATCCAGGCCGCGCACACCCTGTCCCACCTTTATCTGGCCAGAGAGTGCCGCGTAGGATTCTATATACTGGGATCGGGGCACCTGATTACCCCGGATGTGGGAGGAAGACAGGACCACGCCATAGATTCGGAACTTAAAACCGCAAGAATATACTACAACAGGGAGTCGCTGCTGAAAGCTATGACCAGATGCAGGGGTCACACCGCGGGCCAAAGTCCCCTGATTGTCGTCATAACCGTTGCGGGACCCCACAACATAGACGAACTCAGGTCGTGCACGGAAAACATGAAAACCATATTCGGAAAAAAGTCCCAGGCCATGATAGTACACATCGACGCACACCGGGTTTCCGCAGAAACCGATTCCGACTTCATGGCCGCAAGTCTGCTGGACTTGGAAGAAACGAAAATGCTGCGTTCTCTGAGAAAAAGAGCAACGGTCTGCTACTGGGACCCCATGCGGCAGGACCTGCTTACCGCACTGGTAGAGAGGGACAGGTTATGAGTGCTCGAGACAGTATGGAATACAGGATAAGCGCTCTCGTTTTCGCTGCGGCGGCGGCCGCCGTGAGTGCGGTCACTTTTCTTTACAGCGGCATAAGCGGAATGATAAACACCGAGCTTGCCGAAATGATGTCCCAGATAGGAATCAGTGTCAGCGTCCTCATAGTTTTCCTGCTGTGCCTTACCATACCCGCTGCTATGGCGAGCGAAAAAAGAATGAAATGGCCGATATCGTTTTCCTGGACCCTTTACGTCCCGTCCGTCATGGGTTACTCGAAAATAGACTGGGTAGAAATTTTCGGAGGGATTTCAAATCCCGAAGTTACCGCGAATCAGCTTCCGGAAGCTTTCATTCTGATGAACGGTATTCTTCTGATTTGCGCGTCTCTTTTCCTGCGTTCCCATAAAAACGTATACGAAACGAGAAAAAATCTCCTGGAACGCGGCGGAGACGAAGAAGAGGTTAACGAAGCGTGCATAAAAAATATGAAATTCATTCTTCCGATGATTCTGGGTCCCGCCGCACTCGTTGCAATCATATGGTCGGTCACCAAGCTTATTCCTTCGGAATCCCTGGGATTCGCAGATTCGGAAATGTACGTCTGGATTTCCCTGGTGTGCGGAATAGTTCTGATGGCTCTGTTCGTATCCGCATTCCTCGGAAGAGAAAAACCGGAAACCAGAACGGATGCCGAACATACGGACGGGGACCTCTGAATCAGATAAAGTCTCCTTTGACCGTAAATTCCTTTTCTTTTTTAGGTTCCTCGAGGGGTTCGAGTTTGACCTTGTTTTTGGCGTAGAATCCTTTGCACACTATGTAAACTTCCGAAGAAGAGTCTCTTGTTGCGGCCGGAGTGTACACCTTCACCGACTGAAATCTGCTTTCGGCCTGTTCTTTCAGCTCTTCGAACATATCTCCCATGAACGCCTTCATGACCAGAATTCCGTTTTTCCTGAGAATGCGGTCGCACACGTTCAGAGCGAATCCGCACAGATGCATCGAACGGGCGTGGTCCATGGAATAGTGTCCCGCTATGTTCGGAGCCATATCCGAAATGACCACATCGGCTTTTCCTCCGAATCTTTCCAACAGTTCGATCATCGTGGAATCTTCGGTTACGTCTCCGACGATTGTTTCCACGCCTTCGATGGGTTTTATGCGCCTCAGATCCACACCGATGATTTTCCCTGTGTCTCCGGTTTTTTCTTTCGCGACCTGAAGCCATCCTCCGGGGAACGCTCCCAGATCCACTACTGAATCGCCCTCGTCGAAAATTCCGAATCTTCTGTCGATCTGTATCAGCTTATAGGCTGCCCTGGAACGGTAGCCTTCTTTTTTGGCGAGTTTGTAGTAACGCTCGTTTTTTCTTTCGGTAATCCACCTGTCGTGAAGAGACACGGTTCTTCCAATGCGTAGACGGATTAATCGTTTGCGGACATTATACATTTAAGGCAAGGCTGTTATTCCCCGCCGAGGCAGAAATATGACCGAGTGGACTTACGAAAAGGCCGGAGTAAGCATCGACAGAAAATCCAGCGCCATCGAAGCGCTCGTAGGCGAACTTACGTACCGCCGCGAAGGGCGCGGACAGAACGTGAAACAGTCCGGACTTTTTGCGAGTCTCATCGACTTCGGAGACGAGTATCTCACCCTGGCGACCGACGGAGTCGGAACGAAACTGCTGATTGCCGAGGCAATGGGAAAGTGGGACACCGTGGGAATCGACTGCGTGGCGATGAACGTTAACGATACGATATGCGTCAACGCGGAACCCGTTGCATTCGTGGATTACATCGCCATAGCCTCCCCCGACGAAGAAATCACGAAAAGCATAGGAATCGGACTCAACAAAGGTGCGGAACTTTCCAACATGGAAATCGTTGGCGGGGAAATTGCCGTTCTTCCGGAAATCGTGAAAACTCCGGACCTTTCGGGAACCTGTCTGGGCAGAGTCGCCAAAAAAGATGTGATAACGGGTTCCGAGTGCAGAAAAGGGGATCTGATCGTAGCTTTGGAATCCTCCGGAATACACTCCAACGGTCTGACACTTGCCAGAAAAGTGTTCGATTCCGCCGGAATCGCGTTGAATGATAAAATGACAGGAATGACCGGTACCCTGGGTGAAAATCTGCTTACTCCCACGGAAATTTACGTCAAACAGGTTCTGAAAATTACGTCTGAACACGAAGTGCACGGTCTTATCGACGTAACCGGAGGCGGGCTCCGCAATCTGCTCCGCATGAAGAAGGGGCAGCGCTACGTGATAGACGACCCCATAAAACCCGCAGCCCTGTTCGAGGCCATTCAGAATATCGGAAACGTAACGGACGAAGAAATGTACCAGACGTTCAACATGAGCATGGGGTTCATGCTCGTCGCGCCCGAAGAAGAAGCGGAAACCATTGCGAAAGAACACCGCAATGCGAAAGTCGTCGGAAGGGTCGACGGAGGAGAGGGAGTTCTCATGGAACCCCTCGGTCTGGTTTACGACCGGTACTGAAGCATTGCATGGACGGCGCCGCATACGGCGCCTATCGCCGTGCAGGTTTCCAGAGAATATCCGCCGTCGGTGATGTCGATGTCGTATTTCGATATGGAGGCAGCCTGTCTGGGCACCCCTTTGGGACCCAATCCGAAAACCAGAAGCACGCTTTTTCCGCTCTTTATCATGTCCGTCAGTTCTCCGAGGGACGTATTTTTGGACGGATCCGGTCTGCTCGTGGTAAGAACCGGTTCTCCCAGCTGGGGCGGAAATCCTTTGGACGGGTAAGGAAACACGGAAAATCTTCCGGATTCGGCCAGCTGCACGAAATAATCTCCGTGCCTGCCGATGCTGGTGGTTCCCGCAATCCATTCGGCGATTTCGATGGGGGTTCTGCATCCTTCCGGAACCGGGAAACCGAAAAGTGCCAGATTCATGTCGTAAGCCATGGCGATGTCTCCGGTTCTCGCTATGGCTCTGCGATGGGGTTCTCTGAAATTGTTCGCGTCGTAAGAGTTGTATAAACCTACCGTGACCCGTCCGTTTCCCATGAGATTACCTTTTTTCGCGGCCGATGATGGCGTGTGCGTCTCCGTCTATGAAAAATTCCATGTTCGGATTCTCTTCCTGAAGTTTCTTTATCTCGGCCAGGGTTTCGGAAACGGTCAGGCTGCTTTTCCTGATGTCTATGAAAACTCTGCCGTCTTCCAAACAAGTTCCCCCTGGACAAATCCGGATAATAAGTGGTGCCGCGAGCCGGGCTCGAACCAGCGACTTCAAGATCTTCAGTCTTGCACTCTCCCAACTGAGTTACCGCGGCGTAAACCTCACAATGTGGGTACATCTTATAAAGTTTTACATCAGACTTTGGGCATTTTCCCTTTCGGGACTTTCGTTTTATACGATCCGGAAGACACCATCCTGTAACAATCGATTTCCGAATTCCGCCTTATCGCATTCATGGTTCTGAACACTCCGCGCAGAACGAAGGCGGCGACCGCGGCGGATACCGCCGCAGAGATCAGCCATATCACCAGTGCCAGATAATCCGGATTGCCGTAATCCGCAGGGAAAAGTCCCACGTTTTTCAGGGAAATTACGGCTGCGGACGACGAGAGGGCGAGGACCGCGACTGCCGCAAGGGCCGCGCCGTGTCCCGCCGTCCTGAAATCCATACTCATTCCTCTTCGGACCACCTGCGGGGTTCTTCTTCCTCCTCCGGAAGTTCGTATTCGGGCTCCGTCTGTTCGTACACCCTTTCGGGCGCCGCTTCGACGGCCTCCTCGATGTCCTCTTCTTCCACGATGGGTTCCACCGCGGTGACTTTGTCCTCGCCGCGGATGTCCATGATTTTAACACCCTGGGTATTGCGGCTCGTCTCCCGTATTTCGTCGACCGAAATGCGTATGATTTTGCCTTCCGCGGAAGTGAGCATCAGTTCGTCGCCGTCGGAAACTTTCCTTACGGAAACCACACCTCCGTTCCTTTCGTTGGTCCTGATGGTGATGACTCCTTTGGCTCCCCTGTTGGTCATACGGTAATCGTCGACGGCGGAGATCTTTCCGAACCCGTTTTCGGTAACGGTGAGAAGTCTGTCGCCGGAACGCACGACAGCCATGGAAACCGCCCTGTCCCCTTCGTTGAGGGTTATTCCCTTGACTCCGGTCGTATCCCTTCCGAGAGGCCTCACGTCGTCCTGGCTGAATCTTACGGCCTGTCCGTTCCTCGTGGCGATTATGATTTCATCGCCTTCGGTGCAGATATCCGTCGCTATGAGGGAATCTCCGTCCTGGAATTTGATGGCCTTGATTCCCTTCCTTCTGACGTTTCCGTAAGCGCTGAGCCTGGTTTTCTTGAAGATTCCGTTTTCGGTGCAGAACACCAGATATCTGTCGTCGGAGAACTCGCTCACGCATATTGTGCCCACGACGGCTTCCCCTTCTTCGAGGTCGTACAGCAGGTTGACTATGGGTTTTCCCTTGGAGTGCCTGCTGCCTTCGGGTATTCTGTATCCCTTGAGCCAGTGCAGCCGTCCGTGGTTGGTGATGAACATCACGTAATCGTGTGAACAGGCGATGAACATGGCTTCGACGCTGTCCTCGTCTTTGGTCTGCATTCCTATGAGGCCCACGCCGCCGCGTCCCTGCTGTTTGTACGTGGACAGGGGGATTCTTTTGATGTAATCCCCGCGGGTGATGGTTATCACGACGTCTTCCCTGGGAATCAGATCTTCCTCGTCGGTGTCGATGGCGAAGGGGTTGATTTCGGTGCGGCGTTCGTCCCCGTAAGCGGTTTTCATCTGTTCGGTTTCTTCTTTGATTATCTGCCTGATACGGGATTCGTTGGCCAGAATGTCCCTGAGGTCGGCCATGGTCGCAATCAGGTCTTCGTTCTCTTTTCTGAGTCCCTCTATCTCGAGACCGGTAAGTTTCTGAAGACGCATGTCCAGAATCGCTTTCGCCTGTTCCTGGTCGATATCCAGAAGAGTGCACAGACCGGCGTTTGCCTCTTCGGTGCTTTCGGAACCGCGTATCAGCGCAATGGTTTCGTCCAGCATGTTCAGGGCTTTTATGAGTCCGGAAACTATGTGGTATCTCTTTTCCGCCGCGTCCAGATCGAATGCGGTTCTGCGCCTGACTACGTCGGTTCTGTGGGCTATGTGATGGTAAACCAAATCTCTAAGGTTAAGGAATTCCGGCTTGTTGTCCACAAGTGCCAGATTGATGACCCCGAAAGTCGTCTGAAGGTTTGTTTTCTTGAAAAGATTCTCCAGAACCACGTTTACTATGGCATCCTTGTGGAGTTCGATGACTATGCGCATCCCGTTTCTGTCGGACTCGTCCCTGAGATCGGTTATTCCTTCGATTTCCTTGTTTTTGACGCGATCCGCTATCTGCATAATCAGCGCGGATTTGTTGACCTGATACGGTATCTCGTCCACGACTATGCGGGTCTTGCCGCTGTCGGTTTCTTCCGTGTGGGTCTTTGCCCTGACCTTTATTCTTCCGCGGCCGGTGCGGTACGCGGATTCTATGCCTGCGAGACCGTAGATTATTCCTCCGGTAGGGAAGTCCGGTCCTTTGACGTATTCCATCAGGTCGTCGGAAGTTGCTTCGGGATTATCCAGCATATAGACTATGGCGTCGCATATCTCGCAGAGGTTGTGGGGAGGCATCTTGGTAGCCATTCCCACCGCTATTCCGTCCGAACCGTTTACCAGAAGATTCGGAATTTTGGACGGAAGAACCGAGGGTTCTTTCAGCGACCCGTCGTAGTTGTCGACGAAATCCACCGTTCCCTTGTCTATGTCGACGAGCATATCGCCGGCAATCTTTGCCAGACGGGCTTCGGTGTAACGCATCGCCGCGGCCGGGTCCCCGTCTATGGAACCGAAGTTTCCCTGTCCGTCCACCAAAGGATATCTCAGGGAAAACGGCTGAGCCATTCTTACCATGGAGTCGTAAGCGGCGGTGTCCCCGTGGGGGTGGTATTTAGCCAGAACTTCTCCGACGACCTTGGCGGATTTCTTATGGGGCCTGTTATAAGGCATGCCCATGTCGAACATCGCATACAGAATCTTCCTGTGGACGGGCTTCAGTCCGTCCCTCACGTCGGGAAGCGCGCGTCCGACTATGACGCTCATGGAGTAGTCGATGTAAGAGCGTTTCATCTCCCGTTCGACTGTCTGGTCCATCAACCTTCCGTCGCGGGTTTCTTCTATGGGATTTTCTGCGGTCATGGGATCACACATCCAGGTTTACGACTTCTTTCGCATGCTCGAATATGAATTCCCTTCTGGGTTCCACTTCGTCTCCCATTAGCACCGAAAACAGCTGATCGGCCGCAATTCCGTCTTCCACCCTCATTTTCTTCATTATGCGGGTTTCCGGATTCATGGTGGTGTCCCAGAGCTGCTGGGGATTCATCTCTCCCAAACCTTTGTACCTGCTTACGGCGGCTCCCTGTCCCAGTTCCTCCATGGCGGCCGCCATCTCTTCGTCGTTGTAGGCGTAGATTTCCCTCTTTCCTTTGTGGACTCTGTAGAGAGGAGGCATGGCTATGTAGACGTAGCCGTTGTCTATCAGGGGCCTCATCTGTCTGTAGAACAGAGTCAGAAGAAGCGTTCCTATGTGGGCTCCGTCGATATCCGCATCTGCCATAATCACGATTTTGTGATACCTTATTTTGGTTACGTCGAATTCCCTTCCGATTCCTCCGCCGATGGCAATAGCCAGATTCCTGATTTCTTCGTGATCCAGAAGCTTGTCGGGACGCGCCTTTTCGACGTTCAGAATCTTTCCGCGTATGGGCATTATCGCCTGGAAGTTACGGTCTCTTCCCTGTTTGGCGGAACCCCCGGCCGAATCTCCTTCGACTATGTAGAGTTCGCATTTGGCGGGGTCGCGTTCGGAACAGTCCGCAAGCTTGCCCGGCAGGGTCGTGGTTTCCAGAACGCTTTTTCTGCGGGTGGCGTCGCGGGCTTTCCTTGCGGCCTCCCTGCCTTCCATGGCCTGTATTCCCTTTTTGACGATGATGTTCGCCGCGGCGGGATTTTCGAGAAGATATTCGGCCAGTTTTTCGTTCATGAACGACGTGACGGCGGAAGCGGCGATGCTGCTTCCCAGTTTCGCCTTTGTCTGTCCTTCGAACTGTGGATCGGCCATCCTAATGCTCACGATTGCCGTCAGTCCCTCGCGGACGTCGGTTCCCTCGAGAGAAGAGTCCTTGAGAAGTCCGTTGCTCTTTCCGTAATCGTTTATCGTTTTTGTCAGAGAGGTTCTGAAACCCGTGAGATGGGTTCCGCCTTCCGGAGTGTAAATCGTGTTCACGAAAGAGTTGATTTCTTCGTTGTAACCGTCGGTGTACTGCATCGCGATATCGATGCTTATGCCGTTTCTTTCGCCGGACATGTGAATGGGATTGTGAAGCGTGTTTCTCGTCCTGTTGAGGTAGGTTACGAACTCCGACACTCCTCCGTCGTAGTGGAACGTCTCCTTCTTTCCGGAAATCTCGTCGGTCAGGTGGACGGTGACTTCTTTGTTGAGGAACGCCTGGTTTCTGAATCTGTTCTGCAGGGTTTCGTAATCGAATTTCGTCGTTTCGAATATGGTTCCGTCGGGCCAGAACTGAATTATCGTTCCGGTTTTGTCGGTCTCTCCGATTACCTCTACGTCTCCGTCGGGAACGCCTATCTGGTAGGACTGCCTCCAGATCTTTCCTTCCCTGTGGACGGTGGCAACGAGCTTTTTCGACAGCGCGTTTACCACCGAGACGCCGACTCCGTGCAGACCGCCGGATACTTTGTAGCTGTTCTGGTTGAATTTACCGCCCGCATGCAAATCCGTAAGACAGATTTCCAATGCGGATTTGCCTTCTTCCTTGTTGATTCCGGTGGGTATTCCCCTCCCGTTGTCCGCAACGGTTATGGAACCGTCCGCGTTGATCGTAACATCGACCTGCGTGGCGTATCCCGCCATGACTTCGTCGATTCCGTTGTCCACGACTTCGAACACCATGTGGTGCAGACCGCGGGTATCCGTGCTTCCGATATACATTCCGGGTCTCAGCCTGACGGCTTCGAGACCGTGAAGGGCAACGATGCTGTCCGCATCGTAAGTTTCCTGATTTACCCCATCCATAATATTCACATTCCGCGTCAGAGACGCTATGTCCTTCCGTAAGTGCTTGCCCTATATATACGCGCGCATTATGTTACGCCCGCGCGAGCCAATCCGACAATGATGAAATACGGGTAAGCCTTTCAACGGCCGATAACCGATGAGTACTCTGATGGAGCTGGCAAAAAGAGGCGAGATTACTCCCGCCATGCGCAGAATCGCCGAGAAAGAAGGCGTTACGGAAGAATTCGTCAGAAACGGAATAGCTTCCGGCCGCATCGCCGTACCCTGCAACCCCGTTCACGACCCGGAACCCGCCGGAATAGGCGAGGGGCTCGGAGTAAAAATAAACGTGAACCTGGGAACGTCCCGCGACATAGCGGATCTGGATTTGGAACTGGAAAAACTGAAAGTTTCGCTGAAATACGGTGCGGATTCGATTATGGACCTGAGCACCGGCGGGGACATAGACAGCATAAGAGCCAGACTCCTGAAGGAATGCCCCGTCATGATGGGCTCCGTCCCCATATACCAGACGGGACTGACCGCCGCGAGAAACAACGCGGTCGTGGACATGACCGAGGACGACATATTCAACGGAATAGAGAAACACGCCAAAGACGGCATGGATTTCATGACCGTCCACTGCGGAATAACCAGGGAAACCGTCGCTTGGTTAAAGAAATCCGACAGAATCATGGACGTGGTTTCCAGAGGAGGCTCGTTCCTTACCGCATGGATTCTCCATAACGAAGAAGAAAATCCTCTGTACAAAAATTACGACTATCTGCTGGAAATGGCCCGCAAGTACGAGTTCACTCTTTCTCTGGGAGACGGTTTCAGACCCGGATGCATCGCCGACGCGTCCGATCCGGCGCAGATATCGGAACTCATGACGCTCGGACGTTTGGTCCTCAGGGCCAGGGAAGCCGGCGTGCAGAGCATGGTGGAGGGGCCGGGACACGTTCCCCTCAACCAGGTGCCCATGAACGTCGAACTGGAAAAGAGGATGTGCCACGGAGCGCCTTTCTACGTCCTGGGACCTTTGGTCACCGACATAGCGCCTGGATACGACCACATAGTGGGTGCCATTGGCGGAGCGGTGGCCGCACAGGCCGGCGCGGACTTCCTCTGCTACCTTACTCCTGCAGAACATCTCTCTCTTCCGGACATAGACGACGTGAGGGAAGGCGTGATTGCCTCGAAGATTGCAGCCCACGTGGGAGACCTGACCAGAGGGATAGGATACGAAAACGATAACGCCATGGCGAAAGCCCGCAAAGAGCTGAACTGGAGCAAAATATTCGAACTGGGTCTCGATCCGGACAAAGCAAGAACATACAGGAACCGCGGATGCACTAAGCTGGAAGACGGCTGTTCCATGTGCGGGGACGTGTGCGCGGTGAAAATCGTCAACCGGTACCTTACCGACAGCGTAAAGAAGTGACATGGCGTCCGTACATCCTCTGGACAGAAAAGACCTGCCCGAAGGAACCAGGAATCTTTTCTGGGACGTTTTCGCCGGTACCTACTCGGCGGAACAGCAGGGGGACATGCCCGAAAAAATAATAGACTGGCTCTTTGAAATCGGAGCCGTTTCGGAAGATAGAGAAATATTGGAAGTGGGAAGCGGTCCGGGAACCTATTCTTTCGGTTTGGCCGAACGCTCGAAAACCGTATGGTGCCTCGATTCTTCGGAAAAAATGCTTGACCGCCTGTTCGTCGGAGCGGAAAAAACCGGCGTGAAAAATCTGAGAAGGATGGATGCGGACTGGAACGCTTTCGTGCCGAAAAGAAAATGGGATTCCGTCATCTCCACTCTGTGCTCCGGGATCGGCTCCCCCGAATCGCTGAAGCGCATGGAATCCTGTTCTTCTGAATACTGCGTCATAGTTTCGTGGATAAGAAACCACGGAGACGATCTGCAGTCCGAAATCTGGTCCGAGCTGGGTGAAGAATATTCTTACAGAAGGAGAAGCACGGACGGCATAACCGAAAAACTGAGAGCGGGGGGAAGAGCCCCCTTTTACAAAGATTTCCGGTCTGAAGTTTCGATCGAACTTCCCGTGAACGAGATGGTAGGAAGACAGACCCGCACCTTTTCCGTGTTCGGTCTCGAGGCCGAAGCGGAAAAGGCCGCGGAAAAAATACTTTCGGAAAAGTTTCCCGACGGAATATACAGAATGCGCGCCGAGAACGGAATAAGGACAACCGTATGGAAGCCGATTGAGTGAGTGGAGCCACTGGAGGGAATCGAACCCCCGGCCTACGGTTTACGAAACCGCCGCTCTACCGCTGAGCCACAGTGGCGTTTAGAGCGCAAATAGCGTACAGGTTTTAAATGTTTACACAGCGCCACCCGAACTCTGCGGACGTCTTTCAGTTCCTGCGGTACCTGGGAAACATGTCTCTGAAAACCACGGCATCCGCCGAAATTCTCGGAGATTCGCATATGAACGTACAATCCCTGTCGGAATCGGAAAGCACGTTGGCCAGAAGCTGCATGTCCGGGTCTTTTGCTTCCAAAGGCAGATGGTTTTTCTCGCCTTTCGGGCCGTATTCTATGCAGCTTATGTGGAAATGGGGCCTGTCTCCGCTGAGTTCGAAGAAACGGTCGGTGAGTTTTCTCATGTCGTCTTCGGTTTTCAGAAATCCGCCGCCCCTTGCGTGAACGTGGGCAACATCCAGAACCGGTCTTACATCGACGGATTCCATCACTTTCTCGATTTCGTCGAGAGTGCCGAACTGTCCGGATTTTCCCATGGTTTCCACTCCCAGGATAACGTCTATTCCTTCGTTGTCCAGGTTGTCTCTGCACACGGTGAGACCTTCTATCACCGAATCCAGAGCCGTCTCCGGGCTTTTGCCGTACGATGCCGCGTGTATGACGATTATGTACGCTCCCAGGTGATGGGCGGCGCGGGCCGTGTCCATGACCCAGCCTACGCTTTTTTCCCTGGTTTCCTGCGACTCGGAATTGAAACTGACGAAATACGGAGCGTGGCAGGACAGCCTTATTCCGAGTTTTTTGGCCGCTTCTCCTATTGTCGCCGCCCGCTCTTCCGAAATCCTTGCTCCCCGTACGAATTCCACTTCCAGGGCATCGAGACCCAGTGATTTCGTGTATTCCAGGGAACCAATCGGATTCTTGCCTTCAGGCGGGTATCCCGCCGGTCCGAACCTCATGGAATTCTTAACGGCGTAACCTTATTTACCCTTGTCGCGGAACAGAATTATTATCTCCCCGCACGTTCACGGAATCATGGAAATAAGCATGGACGTGTCCCTGGATCCGACTCTGGGCTGCGGGCAGGCCCACCGCTGGAAAAAAGACGGCGACGTGTGGAAGGGCGTCCTAGGAAAAGAAAAGGTCGAAATCAGGGAAACCGAAGACGGCATAGATTTCAGGGGATGCGGAGAACAGCGCATAAAAGACTACTTCCGTTACGAAGACGACCTGGGTTCCATATACTCTGAAATCTCGGAGCGGGACGGGTACGCGGGCATGCTTGCCGGCAAATGCAGAGGACTGAGACTCCTAAGGCAGGACATCTGGGAATGTACCGCAACCTATGTGCTGGCAACGAACGCCAACGTGAAGAGAATCGGAAAAATGGTCGAATCGGTATGCCGTATGTACGGGGACGACCTGGGAGGAGCATATTCGTTTCCGGAACCCGGGCAGATACTCGACGGGAAGGAAAGCATATCCAAATGCCGCCTCGGCTACCGTCAGGAACGTTTCCTGGAATTGGCGGAAAAGACGGAAAACGGGACGTACGACCTGGAATCCCTCAGGGACGCGGATTACGAAAAATGCGTGAGAGAATTGAAAAAAATCAAGGGTATAGGGCCTAAGGTGGCGGACTGTGTGGCACTGTTCGCCTACGGACATCTCGAAGCCTTTCCCGTGGACGCGAGAATCTTCGGAATAATGGAAAAACAATACGGCGTGACGGGAAACTATTCCCGGGTATCGGAGTACGGAAGAAACCTTTTCGGAAAATGCGCCGGATATGCCCAGGAACTTCTGTATCACTCTTCGAGCATTCTTCTGTGAATCTCTTCGTCGGCCGCCGTGCAGTTGGGTGCGGGATATCCGGTATATTCCTGATAGATGTTGCAGAGGATTCCTTTGCTTTTGATGATGCAGCAGAGTCTGCACATTTCCGACGAGAAGTCGGAACGGCCGTTTGCGAGTTTGTCCGCGGACACCTTGATCTCTTCCATGAACTCGTCGTAGCCTTCGCTGTTTTCGATGATGGGGTTCTCTCCGCGTTTTTTCTTAAGGTATTGGGAAATCGCGGCGTCGGTTACGCCGAACTTCCTGGCAACCTGTGCCTGGGTCATTCCGTGACCGTTGACCAGCTCTCTTGCGATTTCCTTGCGTATAGTGGGCAGTACGTACCATACAACAATCTCGCACGGAATCTTCATGGACTTAACGATAGTTTCATCCGTATTTATCGCTTGCTAGACGCGGCTCCCGGATTCGATTTGAGATAGAACTCGATTGCGTCCCAATCTTCGTCTTCGTCTTCGTATTTCTTACGCTCCAGGGACACGCCCAAAGCCTTCGCGGAATCCCTGAGGAATCCGAAAGCCTCGTCCGAACCTTCGAAATTCTCTACCTTCGAACCTGCGTAAGTCATCTTTCCGTCGAACCAGCCTATTATCGAGGGCCCGTCGAAAATGACGCAGGCGGTTCTTCCCGCCTCCCTCTTTATGTGTTCTCTCATGTACATGTGAAGATTGTCCTGCGTGTTGAGAATGAACATTCCTTCGGCGGGTTTCTGCTCTTTTCCCACGTCGGAAGCCAGCATCCACCTTAACGTGGGATCCCCTTCTATAAAGAATCCTTTTTTGAGGAATCCTTCTTCTTCCAGGTTTGCCAGCGCCGTCCTTACCTCGGACATTCTGGCACCCGTGAATCTTGACAGATTTTCCGCCGAGAAAATACCCAGATCGCGGAAATGCATCCTTATGACTTCCCTGAAAGCTTCTTCCGGCGACATGTCCGACGGGGGGACCGGTCTGTAATAAGAATCCGAATCCTGATACAGCCTGGACATTTTCATCAGAACGTTCAGGCTTTCGGAAGTCGTCTCTTCCGAATAGGGAGAACTGCGTACGGCTTCCCTTTTGGATACGGGTGCCAGTTCCTTCACCATGGTTTCCGTGGTTTTCAGAATCTCGTCCAATTCCTCGTGTTTCGCCGCCCTGTAAATCGGAGCCGTTTCGGGAACCGTGTATCCTATGTAAGGCGGATAAAGAGACATTTTCACGAGTCCGCCTTTTTCGGCTTCCTTCTTCATGGTGGTCTTTTTCTTCACCCTTGTGTAGATTTCCTGATCTCCCCGTATGTATCCGCGGACGGCGAGAACTCCGGAAACCGTCGGATATTTGTCGGCAATCCTCTGCTTTTCGAAAACGTAGCTGATCATTTCGTCCTGGGTCATCGAATAATCTTCGAATTTTCCTTTGGCGTAGAATCCGTTGACGAAACGGTAACCGGCGGCTTTCAGAACGTCTTTTACAGACTCGTCCAGTTCGGAAGCGTCGACACCCATCACTTCCCTTATGCGGACTATGTCCACGGACTTCATGTTGAAGAATCCCATAAGCGAGTCGGCGGCTTTCAGCGCATCGGGTATCAGTTCGGGAGAATCCAGGTCGAAAGAGCGGATTTCGATGCATCCGGACATCTCCCAGATTTCCATGGCTCCGACGACGGAATGTCCCATTATCAGCGGATAAATCCATCTGTCTCCGTAACGTGCGGAAAGTTCCGCCCATTTGGACGCTATGTCGGGATCGAAAAGGGTGCACAGACGGACCTCGGTATCGCTTTCCCGCAGG
The DNA here is from genome assembly GCA_050944155.1 of Candidatus Methanomethylophilaceae archaeon. Lineage (GTDB taxonomy): Archaea > Thermoplasmatota > Thermoplasmata > Methanomassiliicoccales > Methanomethylophilaceae > VadinCA11. The sequence goes on from JBMNQN010000017.1 coordinate 15,102, forward strand.
GCTTCGAGCTCCTCCAGCTCGTCGCCGAAAATATACATCTGGGTCTGTGCGTCTCCCACCAGTATTTTTTCGGCTCCTATCTCTTCCATGAGTCCCGTTACGTCGTCGGGGGATATTCCCAGAATGAAACGCAGATCCTGACCCGGTATGGGTCCGTAGGCACACACGGCTTTCACCGCAAGGTCGACTATCGGATTGCCCTCGGGGGGATTAGGACGGAACACTTCGTAACGGTTTTCGGTACCCCAGTCTTCCCTTTCGCCGAAGGACCTTATCACCTTCAGAGAACGGTCCAGACGGTGTATCGATTCCTTGAGTGCGTCTTTTTCCATGCCGGTGGCGTTCAGCAGCTGGCGCAGGGTCGCGGTTCCCATTCCTTCTATGGTCGCAAGAACCTTTTCGTCTCCCTCTTCGGTTTCGTCCCACGCCAGGGCGGCGTATCTGTCCGCGTCTTCCGCCAGAACGTAGCGGACGCGTCCGCGCATGAACCTTCCCAGAAGTATCTCTCCGGAACGTCTCATGTCCTGCCATTCTTTCAGATCGAAATTTCTGACTCTGCTGTAAACGTCTATTTCGCTTCCCGCCGAACCGAAGAATTCGAAAAATTCCCTTATGGTATCGAATCTGCGTCCCTTCGTAACACGGTATTTCTCCACGTTTTCGAAACTGTAAACGTTCTCCCGTCCGGATCTGAGCCTCATCCGGTCTTCTTTCAGCATGTATTGGTCGTTTTCCGAAATCAGGAATCTTCCTTTGGCCACCTCTCCGCTTCCCGTCAGGGATTCCAAAGAGGCCCTTGCTTCGTCTTCCGTGAGGGAAAGAGCGAACGCGACCTCCCCCGCGGTGGCGGGAGCAAAACATTCCAGATGCCTGAGTATTATGCGGTCGATAGCCGCATTGCGTCCGGCTTCCGAGGGGGAACGGCGGGAATACAGCCACTTGGAATTGCCGTGAATCGCCGTTCTGGCTATCAGATACATGGATTCCAGTTTTCTGGTCGAACGGTACACTATGTCTTCGCTTATGTCCAGGGCTTCGGAAATGTCCTTTATCGGCGTATTCGTGTGTATTTCGTTCAGTACTTTTTCGTCGACTTCGGTCAGTTCGCGTTTTTTGACCGTGGCCGCGGCATAGTACGGTATCTCCTCCGCCACCATGATGTACGGGTCGTCCATGTACACCGAACCTATGCTCCCGTCGGCCAGAAGTTCTTTGATCCACCCGTCCACGGTCTTTCTGTCCTGGTCGGAGTAGGCGTAAACGTTTCTCCCCCTCTCCCTCAGAGCCTGCAGGGGTCCAGTGCGCATAAGCATCGGTACGATGTCGTTTTTGGACTGTATGCGACCTATTTTTTCCATGAAATAAGGTACGATTCTGTCTTCGGTGAACTCGAATTCCTTTACCGAATCTCCCAGGGCGCGGTACAGAACCTTGCGGTGGAGTTCCCTCAGAAGCGCAGACCTGTCTTCCATGAGCACCACGTCCGAGAAACTCGAAATGATGGCGCTGTGGGCAAACGGAGACGGAGTTTCCGAAGCGGGAATCGTAACCACTTTCATCTTCCCTTCTTCAATCCATCTCAGAACCTGTTCGGCATTGCGGATGTCCATGTCGTCTTCCATAATCTCTCTGTAGGTTTCTTCGATGACCGGCATGCTGTCCATGCTGCCCAGCTGTTCGAGAAGGTAGGAAGAACGTATCTGCTGCCTGTTGACCGAGATGGCGCGGCCGCGGTAGTTTCTGAGAATCATGAAGCTTCTGGAAGCGGTGTGCCTGAACCTCAGTTTGAACAGTTCGGAGTCTCTGACGGCTTTTCTCAGAACCTGCTCCAGATTCGTCGACTTAAGCATTTCCGGAATCTTGGACATGTCGGCTTTGCGCGATGTACCGATCATGAAGTTATCGTCCGATACGGTGACCGAGACGTTTATCCCCAGCATGTTGGTCAGACGGTAGGCGTAACCTCTGGACAGGGCGTCGTTGACCCTTCTGCCGAAAGGATAGTGAAACACCAGTCTTTGGTTTCCGGTCGGGTCTATGTATTCTTCGATTGCCAGAGTTTCCGAGTCGGGAATAAAGCCGGCAACGGCTTTCTGCTCCCTGAAATACGATATTATGCTTCTTGCCGACCCCTCGTCTATATCGAGGTCTTCGGTCATTTCGCGTATGAGTTCGCCTTTGTTTCCGTCCAGTTTCGCGGCCATCTCTTTTCTGAATCTCGCTATGTCCATGGACAGATCGAAACTGCGGGGAAGCATCTCTCCCGCCCAGGAGGGGACGGTGGGCTTCCTTCCCGTGGCCTCTTTCACGAACGCGGTCATTCCCTTGGACCTTACGAACTCGAAAGAGCGTCCTCCGAGAACGAAAACGTCCCTGGGAGCGAGTCTTTCCACGAATTTTTCGGACAGCTCTCCCGCCATCGAACCGTGGTTCGTTATGACTTTGTAGTTGGCCTCCTCGGGGATGGTTCCCATGTTCAGGTAGTAAATCATCCTGGTTCCTTTCTTGCGGCCGAACTGGTTTTCGTCCTCGTCCAGCCATATTTTGGAATAAACGCCTTCGAAATCGTCCCTGCTTCCCAAGTATTTCAGAACGCCCATGAAATCCTCTTTGGAAAGATTTCTGTAACAGTACGAGCCCCGCACCAAATCGTAGGCTCTGTCGATATCCCACCTTTCGTCGAGACTCATGCCCACGACGGTCTGCGCGAGAACGTCCAGACAGTTTTCCGGAATTCCCACTCTGTCGATATCGCCTCTGTGCGCGGCGCGGCACATGACCGCGCATTCCACCAGATCGTCCGGATCGAACACCAGGAGGCGTCCCTTGGCCACGCGTCCGTAGCTGTGGCCGCTCCTTCCGATTCTCTGAAGTCCCTTGGCCACGGATTTGGGAGAGCCCATCTGGCAGACCAGGTCCACCGATCCTATGTCTATACCCAGCTCCAGGGACGTGGACGAAACGACACACTTTATCTCTCCCTTCTTCAGACGCTCTTCCACGTCAAGTCTGGTTTCCCTTCCCAGGGAGCTGTGGTGAACCTCTATGTTCTCCAGCCCCCGTTCCTTGAGTTTGTAAACGACGCTTTCCGCACCGGACCGTGTGTTCGTGAAAACCAGCGTGGTTTCGTGGGTTTCGATTAATTCCTTCAGCTGGTCGTACATCATGGAGTTAACCATTTCGGAAGAAAGTTCGGTCATATCCGCCGCCGGACAGATAACTTCCAGATCCAGCTGTTTCTTGGAATCGGATTCCACAATGGTTACGTCCCTGACGCTGCCGTCGGGATTGTTTCCCGCGAGAAATCCCGCTATGGCCTCCATGGGAGCGAGGGTGGCGGACAGTCCGATTCTGGAAAAATCCCTCTCGCACCAATCCCGCAGTCTTTCGATGGTCAGAGAAAGAAAAGCGCCTCTTTTGGAATCGCATATGTCGTGAATCTCGTCTAAAATCAGCCACTCGAGCTTTTTCAGATGCTCTCTGAATTTCGGCGCGGAAAGTACGAGTGCCAGAGACTCCGGGGTTGTAATAAGTATGTGCGGGGGACGGCGGGTCATCTTCTGCCTTTCGTTCTGAGGCGTGTCACCGGATCTCACCGCGACCCGTATTCCCGGGGGCTCGAATCCCCGTTTTCTCGCCGTTTCCGCCATCTGTTCCAACGGTTCGTTGAGGTTTCTGTTTACGTCGTTGGCAAGGGCTTTGAGCGGAGAGATGTAAATGCAGTATACCCTGTCTTCCAGAGTTCCCTCTCTGGCATATTTCGTGAGTTCGTTGATTATGCTCGTAAAGGCCGTAAGAGTTTTTCCGGACCCCGTGGGAGACGAAACGAGGACGTTTTTCCTTTCGTGTATGAGCGGTATCGCTTTGGCCTGGGGTTCCGTCAGACCATCGAACCTCTCTTCGAACCACGCGGAAACGAGAGGTTCCATCACTCCCATTACTTCGTCTTTGCTGTATACTTTATCCGACCTTTCTATCATCTGCGTCTCGAGTCCTTCCGTACCTTAGGCATTTTTGTTATTTATTATTCTTTGAAGAAGGAATCCCGTACCGAGTCTGCACATCCGTATGGTTTTTACGAAACTTTTTCGGGTTCGGATTCGGGATATTTTTATCTAAATTTATTAATAAAATATTAGGACGGAACCTGCGGGAAGGGAAATAAGCCTTATATCCGCTCCCGACAATGAACGTTTCATGAAGCCCCGTGCCTTCGCACTGATGATTTCGGCGGTACTGCTCCTGTCGGCGGCATTTTTGGTTGTCGACTTCGACGACTCGGATGCGGCTGCGC
>JBMNQN010000018.1:0-16245 GCA_050944155.1 Candidatus Methanomethylophilaceae archaeon
CTGACAACCATACTTCTGACCACCGCCCTGATATTCATATTCGGAGGAGTGGCTGCGGCGGAAGGAGAAGACATCTGGGTGCTTATGCAGGGTATAGCCGCGATAGCAAACTTTGCTCTGGCTCTTTACCTGGCATTCTCTCTCGTCAAGGCGGAATGCGACGGAACCTGCTCGGAATAAAACCGAATTCCCCTCCCTCGGGAGGGAAAAAACATCTTACCCGTTTTTTAATTATAAGATAAACGCGATTACCGCTTATGTCCGATATTCTCTGGATTCGGGCGGATATACCCGATTCGAAAGAAGACCGCAGACTTGCGGCCGCCGATGCCGTCGCCGCAGGGATCAAATCCGTCATTGTCAGACCCGAGGATACCGACTTTGCCGAACTCGGAGCGGAAAACGTTCTTTACGTTTCATACTCCGGCAGAAAGGGAGACACTCTGGTTGCCAACATCAAAACTCTGAGGGATCTCAGACGCGTTCTGTCCCGTACGGGCTCATTCAGAGCCGTCGTGTTAGAGGAAACCGACAATTCGGTGATACCCCTGGAAAACATCATCGCGGTCTTTTCCGGCTCCGGAATCCGCGTTCTTGTCGAAGTTTCCGATGCGGACAGAGCAAAAGTATGCATTAACGCGCTGGAAGTGGGTGCAGACGGTCTCGTAATACGGAACCCGTCGCAGGCGGCGGAAATTTCGGAACTCACGAAACCCCCTCAGACGATTCCGCTGTCCGAAGTCAGAGTAACGGAAACCAAAATCACGGAGGCGGGAGACAGGTCATGCATCGATACGATATCTGTCATGAATCCCTCAGAAGGCATGCTAATCGGGTCCCAGTCGTCCTGTCTTTTCCTTGTGGCTTCCGAATCGGAAAACAACGATTTCATTAACAGCAGACCCTTCAGAGTCAACGCCGGAGCCGTTCATTCCTACGTTCTCGTACCTGACGGAATGACCCGTTACATAAGCGAAATTTCCGCTGGAGACTCTGCCCTCATAGTCTCTAAAGAGGGTACTTCCAGAAAAACCACCGTCGGACGTTCCAAAACCGAACGCCGTCCGCTGATTATGATAAAGGCTTCGGACGGAAAGAACGATTACAACGTGATTCTTCAGTATGCGGAAACCGTAAAACTCATCGGACCTAAGGGTAACATTCCCGTCACTTCCCTGAAAGAAGGAGACGTTGTCCTGGCGCATCTTTCTTCCGCGGGAAGGCACTGCGGTATACCCGTGGACGAATCGGTGATCGAAAAATGACCCGTCTGTGTGCCGTACTTCCCTCCGAAAAACATATCGGAGAGGCGAAGAAAGCGGACATGGCGGAAATACGAACCGACATTTTCGGAGAGATGCCCAATATATCCGGGCAGGAAACCGTCATAGCTCTGAGAGGCGGGAACTTCAAAATTCCAGACGGTTACGACGGTTACGTCGATTCCGAAGAACCGCTGCATGGTTACGCTGGAAAAACCATTGCATCGGTTCACGATTACGAAAAAACACCCCCGGCAGAAAAAATAATTTCGGAGCTTTCTTCGAAGAAAGGCGATATCGTCAAAGGCGCATATGCGGCGAAGTATTTTGCCGATTTAAACAGTATTTTCGAAGTGTCCCGGGAACTGAAACGTCCTCACATTCTCATAGGAATGGGAGAAACCGGAAAAATCACCCGCGTAAGATCCGAATTGCTGGGAAACGAAATTACCTATTGTCATATGGGCACCCCCTCGGCCGAAGGTCAGTTTTCTTTACCGGAAGCTCTTAAATTCGATGAAAATACAGTTGTTTTGGGATTAATCGGAAATCCTCTCGGCCGTTCCCTGTCGGAAAAAATGCAAACGGCGGCAATAGAAAAATCCGGATATAACGCCGTTTACTTAAAATTCGAAGTTACAAACTTGAACGGATTTGCGGATACGGTAAGAAACTACGATATCCGCGGACTCAACGTAACGATTCCGTACAAAACCGAAATAATCGAACATCTCGACGCTCTGAATCCTGCTGCGGAAGAAATCGGCGCCGTAAACACAGTGGTAAACGATTCCGGAAAACTGACGGGATTCAATACGGACATCGACGGCATGGAAAAAGCGTTCTCTCTGCGGAACGCCGTTCCTCACGGAAAAGTTTTGATAATGGGTACGGGCGGAACCGCGAGAACCGCAATAAGATATTTCAGAAATTACGGATGCGAAATTTATGTTTCGTCGAGAAATCCCTCGGGCACGGCGGATTTCCGCAGAGAAACCCAATCTTCTTTGTACGGCGGTGAAAGCATAAAGAATTTCGACGTTATAGCGAACTGCACGCCCATGGGAATGTACGCCCCCGCCGAATATCCCTTTGATGTACACGGCATAAATGAAAATCATATTGTTTTCGATGCGGTATACGGAATCAGAACGCCTCTGATTGCAGCCGCGGAGCGTGCCGGTGCCGAAGCCGTGTACGGAGAGGATATGCTTGCGGGGCAGGGAGCCGCTTCCTTCGCCCTATGGACGGGAGTCGGAAATATGTTCGGAACCATGAGGGATGCGTTATGAAAATCAAATTCGGGGGAGGGGACATATCCGGAAAAGTTTCCCCACCGCCTTCCAAAAGCCATACCCACAGGGCATTTTTCATTTCGGCCATGGCGGACGGAAGAAGCACGGTCCAGAACTCTCTGATTTCCGAAGATACCGTTTCCACTCTGAAGGCATGTGAAGCGATCGGCGTCTCATGCATAGAAGAAGCGGGTCAGATGTTCATCGACGGCGGACGCATTCATGCCCCGTCCGAACCGATTTATGCGGGAAATTCCGGAACGACTATGAGAATAATCACCGGAATATGTTCCTTGTTCGAAGAAGAATCGGTAATCACGGGAGACGGTTCCCTCAGCAGAAGGCCCATGAAACCGCTTTTGGATTCCCTGGAACGTCTGGGTGTGAAATGCGGTTCCGCCGGAGGGTTTCCTCCGATTTCCGTTGCCGGGCCGAATAAGGGCGGACAAACGACAACAGAGGGAAATTTCAGCTCACAGTTCACGACGTCTCTGATGATGTGCGCGCCTCTCGCGGAAAACGATACGGAAATAACCGTCGTCGGAAGACAGGTTTCCGCTCCTTACGTGGACATGACGGCGGATATGATGCGCCACTTCGGAGCTTTCGTGGAAAAAGAGGGTAAAACCGTCAGAGTGAAAGGGGGAACGGGATACAAACCGAAAGATGTAGTCATACCTGCGGATCTTTCGTCCGCCGCGTACCCGCTTATCGCCGGAGCTCTCGGGGGCAACGTTTCCGTTTCCGGACTGAAGGTTTCCGATTCCGGCGTTTTACTCGGAATTCTGGAGAATGCGGGTGCGGAAGTATCCGTGAGAGAAAATACGATTACGGTAAGCCGCGGAGGACATATTCTTCCGCTCGACGTCGACATGTCCGACGTCCCCGATCTGTTTCCCGCCGTCGCGGTACTGCTGAGTACTGCGGAAGGAACCAGCAGGCTTTACGGCGCGGAGCACCTTAAGTATAAAGAAAGTAACAGAATCGAATCTACCGTCCGTATGATCAATTCTCTCGGCGGGGATGCCGTCGAAACGGAAGACGGATGTGTGATACGCGGCAAAAAAAAGTTAAGAGGCGGTACTGTGGACACTTACGGAGATCACCGCATACTTATGTCCGCCGCGGCCGCTTCCGTCGTGTGTTCCGAACCCGTGGTGTCCGAAGACACAAACAGTTATTCGGTTTCCTATCCTTCGTTCCTTTCGGATATGGAACGCATAGGTCTCAGAGTATCCAAGTTCTGATTTTTCTGGAAAGGTTATTATCCGAACCTTCTATGTCAGTTCATGAAGCAGAGTACCAAAAACAAAATCTTTGCCTTGGCCGTAGTGCTCTTCATGGTCGGTGCAGCTTTTGTTACTGCTATTGCAGTGTTTTATGAAGGTTGGACGAACTAAGTTAAATAATATATGTGTTAGCTTAACATACTATATTAATTACAACATAACATGATATGCTTCATTTTTCCCATTTTTTCTTATTTTTTGGAAAATTGTGTTTTCAGGTATGCAGTGTTGAGCAGTGATATTAATTAAGTAAGTAGCTAAATCAACTTAATTAATATCAGATTATAAAAAAATGAGATATTTTGTGAATTAAATGAGATTTTTGCATTATGAATTGTGCAGTCTGCAGCGTATTCCGATGTTTTTTCCTGATTTTTTCCGTCCGGACAGGGTGTATTTTCTCGACAGTCACAAAATTGCAAAAAAGAGTCGTTTAGTCTAGCCTTTTTGGTCTCAAAATGGTATTCCCAAGTTGATATTCGGGGAACCGTCGTGGACAGAATATAGGTGATTTTTTGGAAAAAATGACATTTTTTGGAAAAAATTGCTATTTTTTGAGATCGTTTGCAAAATTTATCGAAAAAGTGTAATTCTGATGTATTTTTGATGAAAAATCAATATAATCTAATTATTATATCAAGTAAAGCAACCACATATATTTTTAATACACTTGCACAACATTCTAAAAAATAATTTAATTTCTTATGTTCAATAATATTCATCATAAGGATATTTTGTATATTCTTTATTTTAATAGTTGGTTAAGCAATCACATAAATTAATTTTAAATTTATAAAATATCTGATTTTTTTGTATGCAAAACCGGTTTACACGACATTCAGCGATTACCAATGTCGATCATGGTTTCAAAACATGCATTTTAATTTTAAAAAGTCCCTAAAAACATGCATTTTATTTTTTTAAATGTATGAAAAACATGCAAAATTCATTGGCCAGCACGCAAGCGAATAAATATCTATCAAGCGTTCTTTGAATGATGCTCAAGAGAAAGATCTACGGACAGCTTGAAAAATGGAAATCCGACAAGAGAGGAACATGTCTGATGATAAGGGGTCCCAGACAGGTCGGAAAAACATATGCAGTAGATCATTTCGGAAAAGAGAATTACGAAAATTATCTCCATGTCAATTTTGAGCTGCAGCCGGAAGTAAAAGAAGCGTTCTCCGGAAATTTGGATGTGGAGACCGTTACAAAGAAACTTACGGCGTATTTTCCGGATTTTATTTTCGAAGAAGGCAACACTCTGATTTTTTTTGACGAGATCCAGATGTGTCCGGAAGCCCGCACATCTCTCAAGTCATTCGCAACAGACGGCAGATATGATGTAATCGCTACCGGATCCCTTCTGGGAATAATTTTTAAGCAGACCACTGGTACGCCGATGGGGTACGAAACTCAGGTAGATATGCATCCCCTGGATTTCGAAGAGTTTCTCTGGGCAAACGGATACAGGGAAGAATTCACCGAAGATCTGAAAGAATCGATATCGAAGAAAAAACCGCTGGGAAGCGCAATACTCTCGACAATGAATGAGAAGTTCAGAGAACATATGATTGTGGGAGGTATGCCTAAGGCAGTCGACAGGTTTGTCAAAGAAAACAGCTTCGGCGCAGCACAGGCAGCTCTCAGAGATATTTCCGATATGCAGAGAACCGATGTTATAAGATACAGTTCTCAGCCGGATAAGGTGAAGACGCTGGCCTGTCTGGAATCCGTTCCCGCACAGCTAACAAACACAAATAAAAAATTTACATATGCAAACATAAACGGTGACGGAAGTGCGCCCTCTCGTAAATACGAAGGAAATCTGCTTTGGTTACACGATGCGGGAATAATATCTTATTGCCACAACATTACCGAACCGAAAATTCCTCTGGCCTCTAAAAAAATCACAGATTCCTTTAAAATCTACATGAGGGACACTGGTCTTTTGACACTTTCCTACGGAGATTCTGCAAGAATCGCCCTTGCCATAGGCAAAGGCGGAGAAAACAAAGCTTCTGCCAGTGAGGGAGCAATTACCGAAAACGCTGTCGCAGACATGCTTTATAAGAACAATATTCCGCTTTATTACTACAAAAAAGGCGGCAAGGAAGTGGATTTTGTCACAGAATTGGGGCTTGATACAGCCCTGATCGAAGTAAAATCCGGTTCGTACGGCAGGTTTCCTTCGTTAGATTACGTCGCTGAAAAATACGGTGCCGACAGAAGAATCGTATTAGGCTATCACGATATAGGTGTCGACACAGAGGGACGGGAATATTATCCTTTGTTTGCCGCCGCCTTCATAAAGTCCATGACGGACGAGAAATATGCCGGACTCTGACGTCAGTTCCTGAGAGCCGTAACGGGAACCACGTACACCCCGTCTTCCCGTCTGTAGGCGGCGGAAGAAAGCCCGCAGATTACGCACAATACGTCGGGCTTTTCACTGTTCCGGGTTCCTTCTATTTTTTCCTCGAATTTAATGAGGTTTTCCGCTGCCTCATCGATACGGTTGGCTCCGAGTTTTATTTCGAATGCACCCCATCTTTTGTCCGGGAGCTCCACAATGGCATCAATTTCGCGCCCTTCTCCGTCTCTGTAATGAAATACCTCGGCCCCTAAAGACTCGGCATAAACCGTCAGATCCCGTATACACATCGATTCGAAAAGAAAGCCGTAGGTGTTCAGATCCTTGGACAGTTTTTCGGGAGTGGCTCCGAGGGCCGCTGCAGCGAGGGACGGGTCGGTAAAACGTCTTTTGGGCGATTTTCCGACTCTTACGGAAGAACGCATACCCGGGTTGAAAGAAAGCTGTTTTTCTATGATATACAGGCGTTCCAGAACGTTCAGATAATCCGCTACGGTCTGTACGGATATTTTTTCCGCATCTGTTTCTTCCATGTCTTTCGCAAGGGTGCTGTTACTTACTACTGTGCATTCGTTTCGAGATATGGATCTTACGAATGCCCGCATCTTGTTAAGGTCTCTTCTTTTACCGTCCGTTTTTACCGTGCATTCGTTCAGAATAGTCCGCAGATATTTTTTGGACGCTTTCTGCGATTCGTAGGAACTCTTTCCGATGGTGTCAGGCCATCCGCCTCTAACCGTCAGGCCTATCATTTCTTTGAGCGTTTTTTCACCAGTAAAACAATTCTCGAAAACGTTATCAAATAGACCTTGTAACGAAACGTCTCCCGAGGAATCTCCTGACTCATACAGAGACATGCTGCGCATCCTTATACTGCCGATTCTTCCGGCACCGCTGTGCATTATTCCTTCGGTTTTCGGCGTCGCGGAACCGGTCAGAATGAACATTCCTTTCTCGGCATTTTCATCTACTTTGAATCTTACGGCATCCCATATCTTAGGAACTTCCTGCCATTCATCAATCAAACGAGGGGATTTTCCGTCTAAAATCAGGGCAGGATCGAGTTCTGCCATGGATTTACTCTGTGATTTCGAATCATTGATGTACACTGCACTGTTGGCATTGTTGAGGCCTGTCCAGGTTTTTCCGCACCACTTAGGGCCCTCTATGCTCACGGCTCCGAACAATCTGAGATATCTTTCAATCTGTCCGTCAGCTATGCGCGGCATGTAATTTTTCGGTTTAAGGGACAATGATTTTTATCCTCCGATTAATAATGAATCTTACTAGTTAAAGGTTTTCGGAGTTTTCAGTTAAAGGTTTTCGGAGTTTTCAGTTAAAGGTTTTCGGAAATATATCTAAATTGCGGGGTATTTTGTTCCCATATGTTTAATCTTAAAAAATTAATGCAATAGCTTTACAGGCAATATTTTTCAATAGTAAAAAACTCGATGTACGTTTTTGTACATATTTCGGGAAATCCGTTGTAATTCATGTCAGTCCACGATACGGAATCCTTTGTTTTCCGAATCTTCGTCCGAATTGAAGCGGATGTGTCTGTCGCGAAGTATGCTCGTTATGGTTTTCACGTGAACCCCCAACCCCACGTTAAGAAACTGATTTTCCACAACGGTTTTTCCTTCGTATTCGACGGTGGGGTGGAATCCCAGAGGCTGATGCGCGGTCTGTACCTGCATGGCGCAGATTCTGCCCTCTTTGTCGTATATCGGCCCTCCCGACTGCCCTTTAAGGCCCGGAGTTGACGTTTCCACGTAAAGCATCTCGTAATTTCCGTCGATGCTCCGCCCCTTCATCACGTTGCGTGTGTGCATTCCTTCGTTGGGGAACAGGGGCATTGGGAGGACTCCCTTTCTGATTCTGAACGTGCCGGAAGCTTCGTCGAAGTCGCTCCCCACCTCTATGAACGGGAAACCGAGTCTGCAGAGGCTGGTTCCCGGGCGCATGGTATCCGGGTTCCTGAATACGGGATATTCTTTAATCCATGAGGGGTCGAAGGGTTCCAGTTTTCCTACGGCAATATCTATCTGACGGTTCACATAGGCGTTTACGAGTCTTACGCCGTCCCATCCCCACCAGAACGAATGGTTGGTTATCCAAGTGGGGTCGGTTTTCAGAAAGTTGCGGGGGCTCCCGGATATTTCGGAATGTTTGGCGTTGAGTTCGTTGATTTCTTTGATTTTGTTCTGATCCGACTGGAATTTGACGTAAGAATCGAAAAGATGTCCGGCGGTTATGATCCAGCCTTCGTCGTTTATCACAGAAAAGGCTCCGCATCCCGCTTCCACTTTTCCGCTGTAGAGGCGGGTCGAGATTATGACGGGACGTACGAATTTGGCAGCTTTGCTGCAGGCATCCGCAAACATTGCTCCCCAATCGCACGGCGGTTAAATGAATCTGCCGATAACGCCGTACGTTCCGACCGCAGGCAACGATATATTAACGGAGAAAACGATTTCCGTGTATGGAAAAGGACGTTTACGGTTCGGTTGTTTCCGTTCTGAATTCGATGGGCGTGGAGATCATAGGTTCCTGCAGCGCGGACGCCTGGAATACGGATCCTCTAGTTTCCTCGGTCGTACCCGCTGAAAAGAGGCCCGGGTCCTTCATGCCCGGATGCCGTTCCGTTATCGTGTTCGGCATACCCGTTCAGAAATCCATCGTAAACACGGCCCCTTCCATATGGTACAAAGAGCATTACAATGCACTGAACAGTTACCTGGACCACTGTGCCCTGCGCGTCGCAATGGAACTGGAGAATGCGGGATTTTCGGCGGTCTCGGTTCCCAGGGACGGCTATAACGGAGTAAAGGCTTTGAAAAAGTCCCCGTCCACCTTCTTTTCCCACAGACATGCCGCCTATCTTGCCGGACTGGGAACTTTCGGTCTCAACAACGTGATTCTCACGGAAAGATACGGTCCGAGAATCAGATTCGTTTCCGTCTTTACGACGGCGGTTCTTCCTTATTCCGAACCTTTGAAAAAACAGATCTGCAACAGGTGCGGCAAGTGCGTAAAAGCCTGTCCGGTGGGTGCTCTGAGCACGATTATGTATCCCGAGGCTTCGACGGATGTCGTGAAGTGCATAGAACGCACCGACGGGCTTGCCGCCGAAGGGAAATATCCCTGCGGAATCTGCATTGCGGTATGTCCCGCCGGAAAAGACAGAGCCGAACTTCCCGGGCCGGACGCCTTGGAAACGGTACGGAAATACTGATTCAGTTCAGCGCCGAGAGCCCTTTTTCGGTTGCGCGGTATTTCTGGTTCCTGCTGGTGGGTTTTTCGCAGGTTCTTTCCACATAACCGTCTGCCATGGCAGGTTCCAGATAGTTGGCCATGAACGTGGGTCTGTGCTTGAATCCCAGTCTATGCATCAGTTCTTTGGCCGAGGCCTCTTCTTCGCCTATGGCGGTCAGCAGAGCCGCGGTACGGAATTCCCTGGTTCTGGCATCTCTGTCTTTCAAATCTCCAGACTCGGTGACGAAAAGGGGAGCGCATTCCTGCGGTTTTTCCGGTGTTTCGGCAGGCGCAGCCACGGTATCTTCTCCGATCGATTCCGTCTTCGGAACCGCCGAGAAAGTAACCGAAAAGTCCTCTTTGGTGACTCCGAATGAAATTTCGCGGTTTCCGGATTCGGCGCACGCGGCGTTCATAATCGGAATGCCCGAACCCATGAGCCTCATCATTCCCGCTCTGGCGAAAATGTCGGCGAGTGCGGGGTTTGCGGGTCTGGATACTTCTTCGGACAGGTGCCTGTTCCTGTTGAATCCGCCCGGGTTGTATATCACGAGGCGGTCTTTGTAGACTTTGATCTGAATGGGCCCGCCTGCGGTGTAATCCTTGTGGGCGACCGCATTGATAACCGCTTCCTTCACGGCATCCATGGGATATTCCCCGTCGGAAAGGTACTTTTTCTTCAGAACTTTCATGACCTTTTTGGGCTGAAGGAAAACCGGGCCGGAAATAACGTCGATGTCGTCTGCCGGTCCGGCGGCGGAGAATCTGCCTATGCGGATTTCCGGAGCGACCGCAAACTGGCTGGGATCGGGATGGAACAGAATCAGAGCGGACCCTCTGAGCATGCCCTTGTCCATGAGTCTCAGGGACTGGAACAATTCCGTGTCGTCGGTCTTTTTCGGTATTCCCGCGGCCGAACGGAACTCCGAAACGGCGGTTTTGTCCAAATCTTTGACGGCAACGCCGGGAACGAGAAGATTGAGTCTGGATCTGCTGTCTTTGAGCAGAATGAATTTTTCCAGGTCGTCCCCCGTAAGCTCCCTGTCTTCTTTTCCTATGCGTCTGAAATACTTTCCGTTGACGCACACGGGTTCGGGGCTGGGTTTCACGTCGATTACGACGCAGGCGCGTCCCCTGGACTCGGACGGGCGTATGTGGGGAGATATGTCCAATGCGCCGCTGACTTCATTCGAAATGGATACCGCAAGGGACGCGGCTTCGTCCAGCGAGTACGAGTCGGCTTTGCCGATAACCAGACGTCCGCCGTAAGAGTTCGCAAATGCACAGACTGTTCTGAGATGTTTGGTCTTCCATTGCTTCTTGGAGTCGGATATCTGATCGGGCATAATCGGGAATCGATTTCCCTGATAATTAACTTTAGTTAATATATCGGCGTCCGAATATATATAAAAAAAAAGTTTTACGCAGTATCTCCGTATTTTACGGCCCTGAAACATACCCAATTCTTGTCCGCAAGGGTGTGTACTTCCGTTTTCAGGTTCATGCTTTCGAGCATGGATTCCATCTCTTCGTTCTTTACCAAAACGAATCCCGTTCTTTCCGCTCTGTTTCTGTTGCGTTCGTCGAAAAGCGGATGGGGGTATTGTTCGGAAACTATCATGAGAATCCCTCCGTCTTTAAGAACGCGTTTCAATTCTTCCAGGGATTCTTTCAGATTTGGCCAGAAGAAGTATGTTTCCACGGCGGTAATCAGATCGAAAGTGCCGTCGGGATACGGAAGATTGTCCACCGACGCTCTGTCTATTCTGCATCTTCCCTCCGCAATGGTTTCGGCGTTGACTTCCGAAGACAGTTTACACGCTTCTTCCGACAGGTCGGCGCCGTAAAGAAGAGCGCTCGGAAACCATTCTCCGAGTTTTTTAAGGAACATTCCTCCGCCGCACCCTACGTCCAGAATGCTTTTCGGAGTGAAATTTACGGGAATCAGCGAGACTGCCCAATCTCCCAGTTCCGAGTGGTGGCTGTTCATGGATTCCAGGGCCTTTCTGCCTTCTTCTCCTCTGGGATCCCCAAAACTGAAAAATTCCGGCGGTTTTCCTTCCATGGCCCCGTATGTACGGGGGACGTAAAACATTTTTCCGAGTAACAGTTTTTTAATCGGGCCGTCTTACGGGGAACCGAGGCAATCAATGGTAACAGTTGACGAATCCAAGTGCGTGGCATGCGGTGCATGCGCAGACGTGTGCCCCGAGGGTGCGATAACCGTTGACGACGTGGCCGTAATCGACGCCGGGAAGTGTGTCGATTGCGGAGCATGCGTGGACGAATGCCCCTCCGACGCAATCTCCGAGTGAATCCGGAGACAAACCCTTTAATTTTTTTGCCAGGAAGAACCCGTACGGGTCTCTCCGTACGGTTCATTCTTCCGAAGCGCGGGCTTTCTTTCCCTGCATCCACTTGGGACCTACCCAGTTCCACTTTCCGAGAAGGTGCATGACGGCCGGGACAACATAAAGGCGTATTATCAGCGCGTCCAGCAGAATCGCGAAACACAGAGCGAAACCGAATTCCTGCATCATGGGCATGGAGGACAGCATAAGGGTTCCGAAGGCTCCTCCCATGATTATTCCGCAAATGCTGATGACCGTTCCGGTGTGAATCACCGCTTCGTTTATCGCGGTGTCGTTGTCCATTCCTCTGTGGACCGCGTTTTCACGTATGCGGGTTGTAAGCAGAATGTCGTAATCCATACCCAGTCCCAGACATATGACGAACAGGATGATCGGAACCAGCCAGATGACGCCTATTCCCAACAGGTTGGTGAACAGAAGGTGTGTCACCGCGACAGTCCAAATAACGCTCATCAGAATCGTAAGAACCGAACGGATCGGTATGAGGTAAGACTTCATCACCACGAAAAGAAGCAGGAGAATCAGCAGAACCACGGTCAGCTGTATGTATCTGAATTCGTCGCCCACCGAGTTGGACAGGTCGTAAGTGAGGGCGGGAGCTCCGGTAATCCAGGATTCTTTGACGATTCCGGGGTTGGAATCCGCAAATGCCTGTACACTTTCGCCCAGGTGTCCGATCGTATCCATGGATACCGCAGACGTGGGGGAAGTTTCGGTGATTGCGCTTATTCTCACGTAGTTCAGGGGGCCTCCCGCAGCGGAAACGGCGCCTCCGAGAACACCTCCCATGTAGTTGACCGCCGCATCCATAACCGGAATCACGGCGGGACTCGAAAGCTGGGCAGTCTGCAGAGGCGGAAGAACCGCGGTCGTTGTGAAATACAGGACCAGGGCGTCCGGAGATTCGGACGTGACATATGTGTTCATAGCTTCCAGGAGGTTCACGTCAAGACCCATGTTGGTGAGAACTCCGAGGGCGAACAGAGCGGATTCCGAGGAAAGCTGTTTAAGCGCGAGTCCGGCGATGGCGTGGGCTTCGAAGGCATTCAGCTTTTCGGGGGTATCGAGAATTATTGTCATACCTGGGCCTGGAGGCATCATACCCCAAAGTGCCGTCGCGGTGTTCACGGCATCTTCCCATTTGACGATACCCGAAGCGGATTTTATATTGTCAACCGACGCCAAATCGGCAGTCAGTGTTGTCATGCTGTTGTATCCGGTACTGTCCGGGGACCACGTCAGCACAGGCACCGTACCCCCTCCCATATCGACGTAAGTGAGGTATGCGACGGGCTGTTCGAGCTCCAGTACGACGTAGTTGGGCATAATCACCCCTCCGCCCAGCGTTCCTTCGATTTCGTCCATGCCGGCGTTGGACTCTCCGGTACTCATTATTCCCATCATGTCGTAGGATGTTTCGGCGGTTGCTACGACGTACACGGCGGGTACGGTTATCAGAACCGCCGCGGCGACGATGGCTTTAGCGTGATTCTTCGAGAATTGGGTGGATTTATGGAAATATTTGGCCCCCATTCTGGAGACTTTTCCGTACCATCCTTTCATGGCTTTTCCGCCCTCTCTCAGCATATCGGGGGACGTGGGCCAGAACATTTTGTCTCCCACGAGCGAAAGGACGGACGTTATCAGAGTGAGCGCGGCTATGAGAGCTATGACGATTCCCAGGGCCAGAACGATTCCCATGGAACGCACCAGGTCCACGGACGACATGGTGAGGACTCCGAATCCGATTATGACGGAAATTCCAGATATGGTGATGGATTCTCCCGCCCAGACCACGGCTTCTCTCATCGCTTTCTCGTGTTCCGCTCCCTTTATGCGTTCTTCGCGGTAGCGTGCCAGAATAAAGATGCAGTAGTCGCATCCGGCACCCATCATCGTCACGAGAATCATCATCTGGGTTATGAAGTAAATGTCAATGAAGTGACCTATAAAGAACACCAGCGAAAGCGTTATGCCGAAAGCGAATCCGATTGTAATCGGAGGCGTGGAAGCGGAAATCACGGAACGGAAGAACAGCCCCACGAGAATCAGAATCATCAGCACGGTGAAGGGTTCGATTTTGGAAAGATCGTCTACCGCACCCTGTTCGATGTCGTAACCCATGGCGGGAGTTCCCGTAACGTATGTTATCAGCTCCACATTTCCGCCGTCGTTCCTGTAGTCGGCAACGGCGGCCGCCACATAGTTCCTGAGTTCGGACGTGTCGCCGCTCACTCCTTCCACATAGGGGTAGTACAGAACGTTTATTACGGTCAGTGTTTCTCCGCTGTCTCCGCTGACGGCTCCCTGGTATGCGAATTTCATGACTTTCGGTCTGCCGTCTTCATCGGTAAATGCCGAAAGACGTACCGGATCGTTCAGATATTCTGCGGATAATTTTTGAAATGCGGCGCCCGCTTCGTCCGTGGCGCCGTACGACTTAATCACAAGCATGGGACTGGAGGTTACGTTCGTGTCCGACTTGTAGAAATACTGGTTGTAGAGGGCATATCCCCTCACGGATTCCGAATCTTCCATGGAAACTTCGGACGTATCGTAGTTGAGGACTTCTTGGGCGTGCACCGCCATAGGAACGGCACACAGGAGCAAAACGACCCAAGCGATAATAATCTGCTTCGGATGCTTTATTATCGCGTCTGCCAACTTCTCGAATATCATTTTAACGTTACAGGTAAACGTAAACGCATCTTTAAACGTTCCCCGTAACCCGTCCGCAGCATTTCGGAGAAACCGTTTTTTTCGGTTCCGTTCGGTATCTTCCGGACACCGGGAACATAGTCGAAGACATGACGGTTACATATTGCGGCGCCGCATCCCAACGGTCGTTCCGCGCACCGCACCCGTGCCGTCCCGCATTTCCGCAGAAACTTCCTTCGGCAAAATGATTTATTATGCGTCGCAGATTGGCAGGCGATGCCGATGGACGAAGAAGCAATCAGAAAGGCACAGGAAATTTACGGAGACCTCTTGAGGAAACAGCTTCTCAGAGTGGAGAATCTGAAAAAAGAAGGAGATTGGATCGATTATTCCAAACTCGACAAAATGATAATCGGAGTGTGCGGAGGAGACGGAATAGGCCCCTACATCTGCGCATCCGCCCAGAAGGTTATGGAATTCCTCCTGGAAGACAAGATAAAAGCGGGAAAGGTGGAAATCAGACAGATTGAAGGACTGACCATCGAAAGACGCGTGGAAGTAATGAAAGCCATTCCCGACGACACTTTGGCGGCTCTGAAGGAGTGTCACGTGATTCTCAAGGGTCCGACCACCACGCCCAAGAAAGGAGACCCGTGGCCCAACATCGAAAGCGCGAACGTGGCGATGAGAAAAGAACTTGATCTTTTCGCCAATGTGAGGCCCGTCTCGGTTCCGCAGGAAGGAATCGACTGGGTGTTCTTCAGGGAAAACACCGAAGGAAGCTACGCCCTCGGAAGCGACGGAATCAACGTAACCGACGACCTGGCAATGGACTTCTGCGTGGCAACCACCCAGGGAACAGAGAGGATAATCCGCGCCGGATTCGAATACGCGAAGAAAAACGGAATCGATTACGTTTCTCTGGTGACGAAAGCCAACATAATCAAAACCACCGACGGCAAATTCCTCAGCATCGCCGAAGAGGTTGCCAAAGATTATCCGGACATAAAGTGGGACGACTGGTTCATCGACATCATGACCGCGAAACTCATCGACCCGGCAAGACGCAGCAATTTCCGCGTGTTTGTTCTTCCCAACCTTTACGGAGACATAATAACGGACGAAGCCGCGCAGATTCAGGGAGGAGTCGGTACCGCGGGAAGCGCGAACCTGGGCAAAAGATACGCCATGTTCGAAGCCATACACGGTTCCGCGCCCAGAATGGTGTGCGAAGGACGCGCCCAGTATGCCGACCCCAGCAGCATGATCAAAGCCGTGGCCCTCATGATGAACCACATAGGTGAGACCGAAAAGGGCGAGAAACTCACCATGGCTCTCGACGTCTGCTGCCAGTTCGAAAAGAAGCTGGTCATGACGGGAAGGCCGAACGGGGCAACCGGAGACGAATTCGCGGAATACGTCATGGAAACCGTAAAAAGACCCGACCTCAAAAAGGTCTGGCAGAGTTACGTGGAAAAATCGAAAAAATCCGCCTGAAACCTTTCACAGCCGGTCCGTCGGACTGGCACAACATCTTTATTTCGACCAATGTCGAAGATACGTTTTATATATTGTCGTACGATTTACCATCGGTGATTCCATGACCGAATACAAATTTTCCAACGTCGGAGCACTCGGACTGTGTGCTTTCGGCATGACCACCCTTCTTACCATGTACATGGATTTCACGGAGAGGCCCACCGACAGCCTGGTATGGGGGATGATGATATTCTACGGAGG
>JBMNQN010000019.1:0-10326 GCA_050944155.1 Candidatus Methanomethylophilaceae archaeon
CCCGGCTTCCGCCGGGAAATGATTTCAGTACAGGGTGCAGAGAGCGTCGACAGCCCAGCAGCCTTTTCCCTTCTTTCCGACGATGACCGGGTTTATTTCCAGTTCGCGGATTTCGGGATTCTCCAGGGATATCAGCGCGATTCTTCTGATGCAGTCTTTTATAGCGTCGATGTCCGAAGGCTCGGCGCCTCTCGCTCCCGAAAGAAGCTTGAAGGCTTTCGTGGACTCGATCATTTTGTTCATCTGCTCTTCGGTCATGGTTGCGTGGGCCTGGGATATCTCTCCGAGTATCTCCACGAATATTCCTCCGAGACCGAAGGAGACCACGGGACCGAACTGGGGATCGCGGATCATGGAAAGGATGACTTCTTCTCCGGAAACCATCTGCTGTACGGATATGCCGTCGATCCTGGCTTTCGGAACAGCCTTTTTGCAGCTTTCCATAATCTTATCGAAAGCGGCGCGGGCTTCTCCGTCGTTCTTTATTCCGACCAAGACTCCGCCCACGTCGGTTTTGTGTGCGATGTCAGGGGACACGACTTTCATGACCACGGGATAACCCATTCCGGAAGACGCTTTGACCGCTTCGTCGGCGGATTTTACGGTGGCTTCTCCGGGAGTGGGAACTCCGTACACTCTGAAGATTTCCTTTCCTTCTTCTTCGGTAAGAGCCTTTCTTCCCTCTTTTTCGGCTTTGTCGAGAATCTTCTTCACGGCCTTTCTGCCTTCGGGAATCTTGGGCATTTTGAGAGGAGTCTTCTTCTCTTCGCTCTTCAGGGTGTATCCTCTGAGGGCGTCCAGAGCGCGTACCGCGCGGTCGGGCGTGGGGAACGCGGGGATAAGTCCTTCCCTGAGAATGTTGGCGGCCTTTTCGCACTTGTATCCGCCCGCGAAACACACGGCGGTGGGCACGGGTATGTCGTCCCTCATTTCCACGAGCATTTCCGCAATCGCTTCCAGGTCGGCGAAGTCGAGAGGCGATCCGAGAATGACGAGACCGCCCACGCTCGGGTCTTTGACCACGATTTCGATTGCTTTCTTGAAGTATTCGGGTTTGGCGTCTCCCCTCACATCTATGGGGTTGGTCATACCCGCGATGGTGGGAACGTTTTCCAGAAGCAATCTGTTGGTTTCGTCGGAAAGTTTTGCGGCTTCCACGTATTTGGCGTCGTGGGCGGCGTCGGCGGACATTACGCCGAGACCTCCCGCGTTGGTTATTATTGCAATGCCGTCTTTCCTCATGGGGCTGCATGTGCTGAAAACGCTGAGCGCGTCGAAGAAGTCGTCCGCGTCCCTGGCTCTGTACATGTTCAGCTTGTCGAACACAACGTCATAAACGGAGTCGGCTCCGGCGAGAGAACCCGTGTGCGAAGACGCTGCGGCGGAACCTGCGGCGGTTCTTCCGGATTTGAATACCACTATGGGCTTTTTGTTTTCGGAGTTCTCGACGGCTTCCAGAAACTCCTTTCCGTTGGATATTCCTTCGCAGTACATTCCTATCGCTTTCGTTTTGGGATCTTCGAAAAACGCAGGAATCATGTCGGCTTCGCTTACGTCGCATTTGTTTCCGAAGGTGACGAATTTTGCAAGACCCAGCTTGTTGGCGTACGCCCAGTCGATGATCGAAGAACCGAAGGCTCCGGACTGGGAACTCATGGAGATGTTTCCCACCCTGGGAACCAGGTAGGCGAAAGTGGTGTTGACTTTGGCTTCGGGATTCATTATTCCGAAACTGTTGGGACCGAATATCCTTACGCCGTACTTCTTGGCGACGGCAACGATTTCGTTTTCCATGGCTTCGCCCCCGGGTCCGGTCTCTTTGAATCCGGCCGTGAGGATGCTCACGTACTTGGTTCCCAGTTTTCCCACCTTTTCGACTTCGTCTTTTACGAATTTCGCGGGAATGGCGATAACCGCCAAATCTACGGGCTTGCCTATTTCTTCGAAACTTTTGTAGGCTTTTATGCCCTGGATTTCTCCGCCTTTGGGATTCACGGGATAAAGTTCGCCTTCGAACTTTGCCCCGAGCATGTTTTTCATGAGCATTCCGCCGAGTTTGTTCTCGTCGGCGGATGCACCGATTATGGCTACGGATTTAGGAGAAAGACCCTCAATCATGAGGCGGAAAGTATACTTTATCATTCATAAATCTTATGGAATGTGCGGTAACGTTTTTCGAAATATCTTCAAAATACTACGATATCCGCAGAAAAACCGATAAAAAACTGCTGAATTTGACAATATTTCGACAAAAGCAGTACGAAAATCGATTAATACGTCATTGAACGCACCATTAATACGTCAAATGACTTATCGTATTTCCGGGACACACGACTCTTTACTTGTATGCATACGATACATTAAAGAGCATCCGTATGTCTTTATCGCTGCCGGACCGGCGGAAGGACGGGATCGATGAACGTCATGTGTACGGAACGGCGTACAATTACCCCCGGCGTGAGTCAGTGCTTCGAGGCCGGCGTCACCGCCGGACGATGAAAAGGCGTGTTAGCGCCCGGGGGAGACTCCCGGGCTTGTTTTACGCGTTTAAAGATAAAGGCAGAGCCTCCTGAGCCAGTCTTCGGCTTCTTTCCGCCTGGGGAACCTGGCTTCCAGTTCCGCGAATCCTTTCTCGTGTTTCTCAGAACCCGGGTCGAATCCCAGCAGAATATGGCACAGTTCGTGGTAAAGAACGAAGTCGGCCACGAATTCCGGGATTTCCGGATTGTCCAGAACCGAAGATACGGCAATCACTTTCATGAGAACCGAACAGTACCCGACTTTTCTTACGTTGGGTTCTTTGGTCCACGACAGAAACAGTTCGGGGTCGTCTTCCGCAAGACCCATTTTCTTCAGCCTTTCGTAAGAATCTCTGAGGCTGCGGTGTTCGCCCTGAGGGGATCTCGTAAGATTTCTGCTTCTGCGGATGTACACGGGCTGTTTGTACTTCACGAACTCCGGGGACGTGACCCATCTGCACAGTTCTTCCGAAAATTCTTCGTCCCCGTCGCAGGATATCTTTGCGAACAGCGTATCCGCCAATCCTTCGATGACTTCCGGCGGGGCGTCCGCGAGATAATCGGAAACTTTGAAATCCGCCCATCTGTAGGACCTCTGCCATCTGACTTTGAAGTCCTTGAACGCGGTGAATTCCGCATTCACTGTTTCGTATCCGTGTTTTTTTCCTGCTTTTCTGAACCTCTCCCGGAGGTCTCCTTCGTATTCCATTTGTTTTTCTCTCCCGACTCTCTCGGAGTCCGGAAAAAACAGGCTTCGGAAGGGGGATATAAGCCCGGAAGTACAGTTAAGTGGGTAGAGGTTCCGCTCGGAAAAATGTACTTTGCGCCTAACTGTATGCCCCGGACCTCCGTACCCGTTTTTTTATAATGAGACGATTACATGAATATGGAAGAAGATCCAAGACAGAGAGAAATCACCGAAAAAATCCTTGCCGCAATCAAAAAACAGTACGGAAGCATACCCCTGATAAACCAGGTGCTGTCCGAACGTCCGGACCTTTTCGTTCCGGTAGCCAACCTGGGAAGGTCCGCCCTGGAAGGCAGGGGAGAACTGGACAGAAAAACAAGGTTTCTGTGCTCCCTCTCGGCGGCTTCCGCCGAAGGCGCCGAATACTGCATCAAAGTTCAGGCCGAACATGCCATGCAGGCGGGAGCGACGAGAGGAGAAATTCTGGAAGCCATGCTCATCGGTTCGTACATGGCGCTGACCAAATCCCAATCCTACGCTTTCAGGGAGTACGCGAAACTTTTCGATGTGAAAATTGAGTAACAATCGTTAAGTACCCGATGACAGTTATATACTATCACAAGAATCTGAGGTTGGTTAACATGGTAAAAATTACTCCCGAAGCAGAGAACTTCATAGTCGATCTCATGGAAAAGAACAACAAGACCGGGTACGGAATAAAGATCTACCTCACGGGGTACGCCTGTTCCGGACCTCAGTTCGGAATGTCTTTCCAGGAAAAAGAAGCCGAAGGCGACATCATCGACAACGTTGCCGAGAAATTCAAGATATTCTACGACGACGAGACCAAGGACACGCTCGACGACTGCATCATCGAGTTCATCGACGATCCGAACTTCGGAACCGGTCTCACCATCCGCAACCCCAACGCAAGCGGATGCGCGTCCTGCGGCGGCTGCCACTGAATTTCCCGGGGGGGATTTCCCCCTTTCAAACCCTTTCCCCACTTTCGGACACCCCCCTGTTATTCTTTTATTCTCCTCTTACAATGGGGTGGACGATGAATTACGTCTCCCATCCAAGAATTCTTCCGGGAAAAATAGAGGACAGGGAGTATCAGAGGACCGTGGCCAAGGGGTGCCTGAAAAACAATACCCTGATTATTCTTCCCACGGGTCTGGGCAAAACCGTGGTTTCTCTTTTCGTTATCGCGGAGATTCTGGAAAAAGGAAAGAAAGTTCTCTTTCTCGCTCCCACCAAACCTTTGGCGGACCAGCACGGAAAGTTCCTTTCGGAGACTCTGAAAGACACTTCGGTGGGCGTGATGACGGGAGAGACAAAACCCGAAGTCCGCGCTTCGATGGTCGACGGATACGACGTAATAGTCGCAACCCCGCAGACGGTTGCGAACGATCTGGAAAACGGACGGTACGGTACCGGAAAATTCGGCCTCGTGATTTACGACGAAGCGCACAGAGGCACCGGAAACTACGCTTACGTCACCGTCGCCAAATACTGCGGAAAAGACATTCTTTCCATGGGAATGACCGCGTCTCCCGGCAGCGATATCGCCCGCATAGAAGAAGTATGCAGCAATCTGGCACTCCGCCGCATCGATATGAGGGACGAGGGAGATCCGGACGTTTCTCCCTTCGTTTTCGACACTTACGTAAAAAGAATCGAAGTCGGGATGCCCAAAGACCTTCGTGACATAATCGCTCTTCTGAGGAAAATGCTGGACCACTACATTACGGAACTTACGCATCTGGGTCTTTTCGATTCCCATTGGCCTCCGTCCACCAAACACCTTCTCGTCGTTGGAGAAACTCTTCAGAGAAGACTGGCTTCCGGCGAAAAAAGCGCCACGGTTTTCAGAGGTCTTACGGTTCAGGGAATCTGCATAAAACTTCTTCACGCGATAAGTCTGGCGGAGACCCAGGGAATGAGCGCTCTGAGAGCCTATCTTCTGAAACTTTCTTCCGAATCGAAAAAAGTGAAATCCAGCAAAGGAACCAAGGAACTCGCCGAACGGAAAGAGTTCGCCGAAGTCATGGAAATCACTATGAATTCGTCGGTGGAACATCCCAAAATATCCAGAGTCATGAGCATAGCCAGCAGAATAATAAATTCGGGTTCCGGGTCCAAAGTGATAGTGTTCACCCAATACCGGGATACCTGCGACATGCTCGTGGAAAAGCTGTCCATAATACCCGGGGCAAGGGTGGGAAAACTCATCGGCCAGTCCAGGGGCGGACTGAAACAGAAGGAACAGATAGAAGTCCTGAAAGGTTTCCGGGACGGGACGTACAACATAGTTGTATCAACGTCCGTGGGAGAAGAGGGACTGGACGTGGCGAGCACCGACGCCGTAATATTCTACGAACCGGTGCCGTCGGAGATACGGACTATTCAGCGCAGGGGCCGTACAGGAAGGAAGAACGACGGGGAAGTTTACGTTCTGATCGCCAAAGGAACCATCGACGAAGTGTTCGAAAGATCCAGCCTGAAAAAGGAAAGTCTGATGCGTTCGAGACTGGAAAATCTCGGCAGAATCCTCGAGCAGAGGGAAAATTCCAAAGAAAGGGGACAGATGAAACTGGGAGATTTTCACTGACGCTGTTTTTACCGCTTTTTTTCCCAAATATTAAGTTTTTATTCAGGATGTGTCCCATTCGAAAATATATCTTACTGGCACATTTTCCATTCAGTGTTTTTAGGGATTTCCATTCAGTGTTTTTAGGGATTTTCATTCAGTGTTTTTAGGGATTTCCATTCAGTGTTTTTACAGGTTTCCGTTCAGTGTTTTCAGAGCCGAACACCGTACGGCGGACATCCTCCTGTCTCTAAAACGCTTAATATCTGCGCCGATATCTGCGGGATATGCTTTTCTCCGAAGTGGCGGACCTGTTCGACAGAATAGAAGCCGAACCCAGCCGTTTGGCCATGACGTCCATTCTGTCCGATTTTTTCAGAAACGCTCCGAAGGAAAGACTGGCAGACATCGTCTATCTGATTCAGGGCAAGCTCCGTCCGGACTTCTACCCCCAGGTACTGGGTATGTCGGATAAACTGGTAATCAAAGCTATAGCGGCCACTGCGGGAATGCCCGAACAGGAAGTTACCGCAGCGGTAATCAAAGAAGGAGATCCGGGAACCGCGGCCGAAAAACTCATAAGCAAAAAGAAGCAGATGACTCTGTTCTCGAACCCTTTGACTCTGGAAAGGGTTCTGAAAAGCCTGAGAGATATAGAAAATGCGGAAGGAAAGGATTCCCAGAACAAAAAGACGAAGATACTGTCCAACATGCTCCACGATTCCGGACCCGCCGAAGCGAGATATCTCTGCAGAATCGTAACCGGAAGGATGAGAGTGGGCGCCGGAGCCATGACCGTATTGGACGCTCTCGCCGAAGCTTTCGCGTCCAAGGAAGACCGTCCCGAAATAGAGAGGGCGTACAACGTAACCTGCGATCTGGGTCTTGTGGCCGAAACCGTGGGGACCGGCGGAATGGACGCCGTGAAGAAAATCGGAGTCAAGGTGGGAAACCCGCTGAAAGTCATGCTTGCGGAAAGGCTGCGCAGCATACCAGAAATCATAGAAAAGATGGGCGGAAAATGCGCCATGGAATACAAGTACGACGGGATACGGGTTCAGGCCCACATATCCGAAGACGGAGTGAAACTGTATTCCAGAAGACTGGAAAATCTGACTTCCAACTTCCCTGACATCGCCGAGGCCCTAAAACGGAAGTACAGAGGAAAAGAGGCTATAATCGAAGGGGAATGTGTGGCCGTAGACGGAGAAGGAAAGATGCTTCCTTTCCAGACCGTCACCCACCGCAGAAAGAAACACGGAATGAGCGACGCCGTGAAAGAATATCCCGTCAGAATTTTCATGTTCGACATTCTCTATTCGGACGGGGAAGACCTTACGGGAAAACCGTATCCGGTCAGAAGGGAAACCCTGGGAAAAATGTTCGATATCTCCGAAAACGTGGGAATGACGGAAATGAAAATGATTTATTCCGATGACGAGGGAAAAGAATTTTTCGCCAGAGCTCTGGAAGACAGGTGCGAAGGAATCATGGCTAAATCCGTCGCCGAAGATTCCGTGTACAGAGCGGGGTCCAGAGGATTTCTCTGGATTAAGTACAAAAAAGACTACCAGCAGTCTCTTGTCGATTCTTTCGATCTCGCCGTCGTCGGCGCGTTCTACGGAATGGGAAAGAGAGCGGGAAAGTACGGAGCTCTGCTCATGGCCGTTTACGACCCGGATACGGATTCCTACGGAACCGTGTGCAAACTGGGTACGGGATTCGACGATGAATTTCTGGAAAAACTTCCCGATATGCTCGAACCGTATCTTTCGGAAACGAAACCTTCCAACGTCGATGCGCGCATGATTCCCGACGTGTGGTTCGATCCCGCCGTCGTGCTGGAAGTCACCGGGGCGGAGATAAGCATCAGTCCCATCCACACGGCAGCATCGGGCTTCGTGAAAGAAGATTCCGGCCTGGGAATACGTTTCCCCCGCTTTACCGGAAGAGTGCGCGGCGACAAAGACGCATCCGAATGCACAACGTATTCCGAAATAGCCGAAATGTACGCCCTTCAGAAACCCGCGGACGCAGGCAAAGATTAAAGATAAGAACGGGGTTAGGCAGCCCTATGGAAATATACGTTGCAGAGAAAACCGGCGATTCAGTGACTCTCGGACTGAAGGATGCCGATCTGACGGTCATCCAGCCCCTTATGGATTCCCTGTACGAAAACAAAGACGTTCTTTTAGTCCGTTTCATAGAAGAGCACCCCGAACTTGCCGACAGGCTTCTTTACGTCAAAGTCGGAAAGGGAGATGCTCTGGCCGCCATAAAGGAAGCCGCCGAGAATCTCTCCGGGTACTACTCGGAGATAGTTCAGTAAATGAAATACCGGCTCTGCGAAACCGATGAAAAAGAAATCGGGATGCTGTATTATCTCAGCACCGCCGACGGCACCGGGGGACGTATCAAAGTTCTGCCCGAAGACTTCGAGGTAAACGAAGTTTCGGAAGGTCCCGAGGAAGATCCGAACGGGAAATATACGATAGCCAGAGTGAAAAGCTCAAACTGGGAAACGAACCGCATGGTCCGTCTCATGTCCAGAAGTCTGGGGGTTTCGAGAGAGAAAATCGGGTTTGCCGGAACCAAGGACAAAAGAGCCGTAACTTCCCAGCTTATGTCTTTTCAGTGTTCTCCCGAAGAACTGGGAAAAATAAATCTCAAAGATATCGAGATAACCGATGTTTACAGAGCCAGACGTCCGATAAAAATCGGAGAGCTTGCGGGAAACCGATTCAGCATTAAGGTAAAAGAGACGGAGATGCCTCCGGAAAAGATACCCGAAACCCTGGAATCCGTTCTGGGAGACATACGGGAAACGGGAGGGTTTCCCAATTACTTCGGAGTCCAGAGATTCGGAGTGGTGAGACCGGTAACCCACAGAGTGGGAGAAAAACTGGTACGCGGGGATACGGAGGGCGCAGTGAGGGACTATCTTTCGTATCCGTCCGTGTTCGAAAACGAAGAAGTGGCCGAAGCAAGAAAGGAACTGGCACAAAGGGACGATTGGGGGGAACTTCTGAAAATAATGCCTCAATCTATGGGATTCGAAAAGTCGATGGTGGGGCATCTTGCGGACAATCCAGGTGACTGGAACGGCGCCATAGAATCTCTTCCCGGAAACCTCCAGATGATGCTGGTACACGCCTATCAGTCGTACATTTTCAACCTGATGCTCAGCGAGAGGATGGAAAGAGGACTTCCGCTGAACGCTCCCGTGGAAGGTGATTCGGTCCTTCCGATATGTGCGGACGGAACGCCCGACCATGAACATCCTTCCGAGGTAACTTCCAAAAATATCGATTTGGTAGCCAATCAGGTAAAATCGGGAAGGGCCGCCGTTGCCATAACCGTGTTCGGAAGGGACAGCGTTCCCAGGGGCGGAGAGATGGGAGAAATCGAAGCCCGCGTCATAGAAAGAGAAGGCATAAAAACTTCCGATTTTACCGTTGTGGGTCTTCCCAGATGCAGTTCCAAAGGAAGCATGCGGGAGATCGTCTGCCCCGTGAAAGATCTGAAATATTCCGCGGACCCGGACGGTTATGAAATAAGCTTCTATCTCACGAAAGGAAACTACGCGACCTGCCTCATGCGGGAATTCATGAAATCGGAAATGCTCAGCTACTGATTTTCTTCAGCGATGCTGCGCCGTACACACCGAGACCGGTACTCTTCATTATGTCGAAAACGGACATTCCGGCATATTCTTCGGAAGCGAGACCTTTCACGTCCTCCGGAACCTGCCCGTCTCCGCGGGCGGAATTCATGGCCGAATACACGTAAGAGACGAGAGTTTTCGCTTCGTCCGAATCATTCGAGCCACCGGCAACATACGCGGCGGGTATGGAAATTATCGGATCTTTTTCTATGTCCGTAAGATTCGCTCTCATCACCGCGTTATGGGAAAGCTTCTCCAGTCTCTCGTATTCCGGGGTTCCGGGAATTATTTCTCCGTATTCCGAAATGTCGGAAAGGTAATCCATGACTGCTTCGAATACTGCGTAATCCAAATCGAGTACGTTTTCGATTCCGGGGTCGTCTAGGGAACGTTTTGTTGCGTAGGCTCTGCGCAGAAGACTTTCCGCGTGTCTCTTCACGGAAACGGGAACGTCTCCCGCCGCTTTCCCGCCGGAGACGTTTGCGGCTCTTCCCGCCATAACCGAAGCTTCCTGGGGACGTCCGCTTTTCATGAGTATTTCGGACATCTCTTCCAGAAGTTTCACGTCCGGGTCGGGAGTCCTGAGCAGATTCCTGTACATCTCGGCGACTCCGTCCGGATTGCGGCGTTCGGAATATATTTTCGCCTTGAGAACCATGGCTTCCGCGTTGCCGGGTTCGTCGGAAAGAACGGTATCCACTGTTCTGTCCGCTTCCTTGATGTCTCCCTTGAGGTACTGCGCGTTGGCGAGACGTATGCGGGGACCGTTGTCTTCCCCGCACTTGGTGACCGCCATCGAAAACTCCGAAACGGCTCCGTCCAAATCTCCCGTCTTCTCTTTCGCGTCTCCCAGTTTGACGTA
>JBMNQN010000020.1:0-9488 GCA_050944155.1 Candidatus Methanomethylophilaceae archaeon
ATCTTGTGGCGGGCATAGCGGTAAACGCTCTCGGCTACGCCAACCCGGAATGGGTTAAGGCAGTGCAGGAACAGGTTTCCCGCATGACCCATGTTTCGAATCTCTACCATGTGAAAGAACAGGCGGAGCTGGCACAGCGTGTCGCAGGCATAACTCCGGGGGAACTGAACCGCACCCTGTTCGTGAACAGCGGAGCCGAAGCCAACGAGGGAGCCATGAAACTTGCCGTCCGCTATACGGGACGGAAAAAAATAATTTCCGCACTCAACGGTTTCCACGGACGCACCGCCGCTTCCCTGGGCGCCACCGGACAGACGAAGTACCAGGCATCCTTCGAACCCCTGATCAGCGATGCGTTCCAATACTACGATTACGGAGACGAGGAGTCCGTAAAAGCCCTTCTGAACAAAGACACGGCGGCTCTGCTTGTCGAACCTGTACAGGGCGAAGGGGGAGTAACCACCGCACCGGGAGAATTCTTCAGAGCCGTAAGGGACCTGTGCACCGATAACGGAACAATCATGATAGTCGACGAGGTGCAGACCGGAATGGGACGCACAGGGAAGTGGTTCGGAATAGAGAATTTCGGAGTCGTTCCCGACGTAATCACGATGGCGAAAGGACTGGGAGGAGGCGTTCCCATAGGAGCGGTGGTATCCACAGACGAAATATCCAAGGTAATGACGCCGGGAACCCACGGAACCACCTTCGGAGGCAACCCCCTTGTGTGCACTGCGGGCAAAGCAACCATAGACATAATGAAGAAAGAGAAAATCGTGGAGAACGCCGCATCCGTCGGAAAACGCTGGACGGAAGATCTGAAGAAAATCGAATCCGAAAAAGTCAGAGAGGTGCGCGGATACGGTCTGATAATAGGAATAGAAACGGACACTCCGGAAACCGCTCTGGGATTCCAGAAATACTGCCGCAGCGCCGGAATTCTCGTGAACGTATGCCACGGAAACGTGATCAGACTGATTCCTCCGCTGATAATAAACGACGGCGAGAAGGACCTTCTCACTGAAAAACTGAGAGAATATCTGATGCAGTGACATTAAGAAAACATGCAAACTTTTTTCCTTTCTTTTGTTCCAAAAGAAACATAAAATACTCCGAAAACATAACGTAAGGCATGTCGAAAGGAATCTCCAAAGAAAGCCTGGCGGAGAAGACGAGAGCTTACATCGATACCCATCCCAGCATCAAGGACTGCGTTTCCAAAGGTCTGGTAAACTATTCGTCTCTGGCACGTACGATTATGAAAGACATTGGGGTGGATAACGAGGAAGCCGTCATGATCGCATGCCGCCGCTACGCCTCCAAACTCAACGTAACGTCGGATCACGAGACGGAGATTCTGAAAGTTCTCAAAGACAGCAGACTGGAAATGAGAACCAAAACCTGCATAGTAACCGCGAAAAACGACTGGTCGGTTCTCCACAAAATGGACAACCTTTTCAAAGATCTTTGGAACGAGAATTCCATAATGCAGCTGGTACAGTCCGCGTCCGCCGTCACCATAATAGCGGACAGGATGCTGAAAGACCGCATCATAGACACCGTGGGAAGGTTCAACATCATCAAAGTGAGAGAAAACCTGGTCGAAATAGTGGTGAAATCTCCCGAAAAGATCGTGAACACCACCGGAGTCATCGCTTACCTGATTACCAACCTTTCGGATGCGGGCATCAACATAGAGGAAACGGTCAGCTGTTACACGGACACGATATTCATAGTGGGCGAGGACGACATGATCAACGCGTACACCGTCCTCACCAAATGCATTCAGTCTGCCGAAGATACCGTGGGAGCCTGATTTTCAGGAAATCACGTTTAATCCGGCCTTTCTGAGTTCTTCCAGAAACTCCTTTTTCCTCACCGGGGAAATGATTACGGAGGAGACGCTTCCGAATTTTATACGGACGGTGTCTCCGGACATTCCGTAGAAGGCGGTTTTTTCGTCTTTTTCGGTATCGACGGACGTTATTTTCGAAAATGCGATGTTTATTTTCCCGTCCGTGGTGTCGATGACGACGGAATCGTCCGTTATCGTGTAATACGTTTTGGTGTACACGAACGTGGTTGCCGCGAATACGAACGTGAGCACAGCGATTACCGCGATGCATACGGCGGTCCATATCCATCCGTCCAGGAACAGTATGCGTACCGCCGCCGCAATGACGGCTAAAGCGGGTACGAGATAGTACCAGAATCCGAGTTTCGTTCTGTATACCGATTCGGTCATATCCGGCGTAACGGCCTGAAGCATATAACCTTTGTACGGTCCGGCGGCACGGAAACGGAACCGTTTTTCTCAAGAATTCCGAAAGAAAATAAAAATCCGCATTAATAATGTAAAATACGGTACAATTGTGTTAAACTCAGGCTTAAATACAATCGGAAAATTACTCTTTGCGTGGATATAATTTCGAACATAGTGATGCTGTTCGTGCTGTTTTTCCTGGCGAACGTAGGCCACTATCTTTTCGAGAAAATCCGGCTGCCGGGGATGATGGGCGAAATCATTTTCGGGATTCTCGCCGCCAACATAGTCATTGCAGGTTTGGGAGACTGGAACCTTTTAGACCGAATCGGAATCGTCATAGAAACTCCGACATCGGCGGGAAGCGCCGGCTACGAAACCCTGATGCTGTTTTCCGAACTGGGCGTAATCTTCCTTCTGTTCACCGTCGGTCTGGAAACGCAGGTCGGCGATCTTTTCAGAGTCGGAAAGCCCGCGGTGTTTTCGGCGCTTCTGGGAATAGCCGTACCTTTCTCACTGGGTCTTGTCTTTATGGCGGTAATGGACGAGGGTCTGATGTCTTCCATTTTCATATCGACCGCACTCATAACCACCAGCGCGGGAGTCGCCGCTTACGTTCTGAAATCTCTCAGAATGACGAACACTCCCGAAGGGCAGATAATCGTCGGTGCCGCCGTGATATCGGAAATCGTTACCCTTACGGTTCTGGCCGTTCTGTCCGGAGTTGCGGCGGGAGACACGTCTCCTCTGGGAATAGCGTTCACCGTGTTCAAATCGCTGGCGTTCGTGGTGCTGGCACTTTACGTTTGCTTCAGAGTCATGCCTAAAATAAACGCGCATATCGACAGCCGCCGGAGGGACGATCACACAGATTGGACCATGCTGTTCGCGGGAATCGGGGTGTGTTTCGCCATGGCCATAGCCGCAGGCAAAATGGGGCTCTCGGTCATAGTCGGAGCGTACTTTGCGGGAATGATGTTCGCCGAATACGCCGAAGAATGGAATCTGATCAAAGAGATAGAATCCGTGAAAGAATTCTTCATGACGTTCTTTTTTATAAGCGTGGGAATACGCGTGGTGCTCTCCGACCTGGCATCCGCGGACGTTCTGATCCTGGCGGCGGGCATGTCCGCGATAGCCATAGCGGGAAAACATCTGGCATGCGCTGTCGGCGCAAAGCTCGGAGACAGGTCTCTGGACCGGGATTCAATGGATATAATCGGATGGGGAATGGTTCCCAAAGCCGAAGTCGTCATGGTCATAGCGGCCATGGGAGTGGGTTACGGCGCTATTGGTGTTCCCGTGTTCTCCTGCGTGGTCATAATGGCAATCGTCGCAACCGCGGTTTCCCATTTCATGGTCTGGAGAAGCGTCATAAGGAAGTACGGAGAAAACGGCGTTCCGGGCATAGCGTGAGTCCGTGACAGCGTCTCTGTATTAGGATATACTGCGCTGGCACATGCCGAACGGATAAATTTTCAGTAAGAAAGTGTGGAGCCGCTTGGGAGATTCGAACTCCCGGCCTGCTGATTACAAGTCAGCCGCACTACCGGGCTATGCAAAAGCGGCAACAGGCCAGCCAATGCAGGGTTTCTTTTTATTATTTTCCGTCGGCCGGTGCATAATCCGATTATCGGGAGCGGTGTTTTCCGATTCGGGAATAAATGTATCAGCATACCTTTGACCGACATATTTAATATAGGTTAGGTAATCGGAGCCCCGTTGCAATCAAACATTGCCCTTAGGTGATAAGACAATGGCAGGAAATGACGATAAAACCGAAACGCAGAAAGAGACTACCGAAACCGGTAAGAAAAACGCAAGAATCGTACGCGTGAATTACTGCGCATACTTCGCCGAAGAAATGAAACTCTTCGGTACCACCGATGCGGAAAAAGCGAAGGAAGCCGGCATTTACGAAGAAGAGGCCGTTTACGAACCCATGTACTACATCTTCGGTTCCAACACGCTCTTCCCCGCGTTCGAGAAAGCCATTGAGTCCGCCGAAATCGGAAAGCTTACCGAAGTCACGATTCCCTGCGAGGAAGCCGCGGGCGCAAGAAATCCCAAACTCGTGGAGACTTACCGCGACAGGGAATTCCACAAACAGGAGATTAACCCCTACCCCGGACTCAGAGTGACTCTCGGAAACCGTTCCGGAACCGTTCTCACCGTAGGTGCCGGACGTGTGAAAGTCGATTTCAACAGCCCCCTTGCCGGACACGACCTTGTTTACAAATTCATAATTACCGAAGAGGTCGCGGACGGTGCGGAAAAGGCGAAAGCGGTCATCGACTCCGTATTCGGAAACTCCGACGGATTCGAATTCGAAATAACCGACGACAAAGTTGCCGTAACTCTTCCCGACAACATTAAGTTCAACCAGAACTGGAGCATCGCCCGCTTCAAAGTGGTCAGCGATCTCAGGTCCGTCTTCGGCGTGGACAGAATCGAATTCATCGAAATCTGGGCTACCAAGAAAGACAAAGAAGAGAAGGCCGAAGAAAAGCCCGC
This sequence comes from Candidatus Methanomethylophilaceae archaeon, assembly GCA_050944155.1. Taxonomy (GTDB): domain Archaea; phylum Thermoplasmatota; class Thermoplasmata; order Methanomassiliicoccales; family Methanomethylophilaceae; genus VadinCA11. The sequence goes on from JBMNQN010000020.1 coordinate 4,778, forward strand.
GGAAAAGAAAGAAGCTTCCGAGTGAGCTTTTCTTCAAACCTTTTACTAAACAATTTAGTTTTTCTCCGATTCCTTTATTATGAATCTGTGGGAGATTCTGTTCAAATCATAATGTAAATAACTCCGCACATTATTCCCATCGCAACCGCGGCAGAAATAAGGGTGCCCCCATAATTTCCAGGAAAAATTCTAAATCTAATTCATCGGATCCGAAAGCCAGAATTATAAAAGCCATATGTATCATTAAACCCGCAAGGAGAAGAAGCCAAAGGTCTGAAAGATTCCCCTGATATTTGAATCCGCTCAGTGCTACGACCGACAGATATAATCCGGCCAGAAACAAAACGATTATAACTACCGCGCGGAAAAGCAGATTTCTTTCAATGTTTCGTACACATCTTTTAATCTTTCGTACATATCAAATCACGCCGAAGCAGTCAAAAAAATTTGAAACGGGGGCAGAACCCCCGAAAAAGTTTCACATCCAGGGCAGACCTTCGACACCGGACAGGGCGGCGGTCATTTCCACCTTTCCCGTGACGCTGAGGTCCAAATCGAGGATTATCTTGGACGATTTGTCAACAGCGCCGGCACCCGCCACGTCGACAGGCGTAACCGACTTGTTGAGAACGGTATTGACGTAAGGCGCTCCCTCTTCGGTAATCAGGTCAATCTCGGATACCTTGATCACTCCCGTTCCCGCTATGCCGAAGCCGTTATCGGTCGACGTAATGCTGACATCCGTCTTGGTGAAGTCTTTAAGATATTCTCCGTCGCTGTTTTTCTGGATTTTGAGTATATCCAGAAGAACCATTCTCTGTGGGGCGCCCATATCTTCGATGCCGTTGAATTTCACGGTAAGGGTGACGTCGACGAGTCCGGTTCTGTCATACGTTGCTTCCGAGGTCTCGGCGTCGATAGCGGAAATTGTCTGAGTATACGTTCCGGCAACCGTAGCCTCTACGGGTTCGGCGGTTACCGTGGTATATTCGGTCAGCAGTCCGTTTGCCTCGCCGACAAGCGTGTTAATGAATTCGTACTGTGTCAGATCGAGGATTTTTCCCGTGACGTCGTATTCGAATTTTGTTCCCACATCGGAATCGAGAATATTCCAATCCCTCAGCTGTGCATGCAGTTCGATATCCTTGGCGGTATATTTGTCGCCCGGATTGTATGAAGTGCCTTCGCCGGTTTTTTTGGTATTCCAATCGGTGAATACTTTCCAGGATACCTTCTGACCGAAATCTTTGATATCAATCTGCTTGTTGTATTCAACGGTATCTTTGGCAATTTTATCGCCGTTTGCATTGAAATATGCAATGGTTGAAGTATAATACGCAGTGAATTCGGAATGGGAAGTAACGTTAAGACTCTGTCCTGCGGAATAGTTTCCGCCGATACCGATCCAATGTTTGAATTTTCCGCCGTCCACGCTTACGTCCGAAGCCTCGAAAACATATGTGCCCAGGGGTACCTTTTCTTTGACGGTTTCGCCGTACGGGTTTTTGAAAGTCAGAGTGCATTCGAAAATCGCATACAGGGTTGTACTTTCCGATAAGGAAATCGTGTCGCCCGGAGCATAGGAAGTTCCGGTGCCGTCGGAACTGGTATTCCATTCCTTAAAATCGGCATTTTCCCGGACGGGTTTATCGGCCGGAATTGCTTTTTTCTCGGCACTGTCCGAGAAAGTCATGTCTTCAAACGTTCCGGTTCCGCCGTTTGTTTCAAAGGACAGAACCATGGGCTCGTTCCCCTCCCCCTCGGAGAGGAAGTAATACGCACCCGCACCGACACCCACAACAGCAAGTATCAGTACCACAAATATTGCTTTATTCTGCAACATAGGTATCCTTCTTAGGATGGAATTCTAGGATATATCAATGTTAGGACTGAAAAAAGGCCGGATCTGCCTCAAAAAAATGCTTCTGTGACGGCATATTGGGTAATGGAACGGTTTTCCTAAGCAGTATCCGATATATGCCGCAAAACAACATGCGCTTCCGTTGGGCCGATGAAAGAAAGAATCGATTCGTATTTCAAAATAACCGAACGCGGTTCCGATTTCCTTACGGAGATAAGGGCGGGTACGGTAACGTTTCTGGCTATGTGTTACGTCCTTGCCGTCAACCCCGCGATCCTGGCCGACTGCGGAATGGACAGGGACGCGGTTTTCACTGCCACCGTGCTTTCGGCCATAATAGGCACGGCAATCATGGCCGTCTATGCCAAATACCCGGTTGCGCTGGCACCCGCGATGGGAACGAACGCTCTTTTCTCGTATACCATCGTTATCACAATGGGCTACACATGGCAGGAGGTCTCGCAGCCGTTTTCCTTTCCGGAATAATATTCCTGCTGCTCACGTTCACGGGTGCCAGAGAGAAGATAATCGAATCTATCCTCCGCGACTTCAGAATGTCAATCGCCGCGGGGATAGGCATGCTCATAGTTTTCATCGGACTCCAGGGGTCGGGGCTCATCGTCGCACACCCGAGTACGCTGGTCACCCTGGGGGATTTCTCCAAACCGACCGTTATGCTGGCACTTTTCGGCATAATCGTCACGATATTCTTCTATTCGAGAAGGTGGAAAACGGCAATCTTTGCCGGAATCGTGGTGACGGCGATCGTCGGAATGATCGCCGGAATAATTCCGATACCCGACAACCCGGTATCGGTGCCCCCCGCTCCTCCGGCAGGTGCGTTTATGGAAGGATTCGGCACCGTGGGCCTCGACTTCAGATTCTTCGTCGTTACTTTCACGATACTCATACTGGATATTTTCGATACGGCCGGTACGCTGATGGCAGTGGGAGAGAAAGCCGGCCTCGTGGACAGCGACGGAAAACTCAGAGATGCCAGCAAAGCTCTCGCCGCCGACTCCATCGCCACGGTTGCGGGCGGAATTCTGGGTACTTCGACCGTTACGTAATACGCGGAATCCGCTGTCGGAGTGGAATCCGGCGGAAGGACCGGATTTTCCTCTCTGATCGTGTGTCTTCTTTTCGGCGTGGCTCTGTTCCTTTCGCCGGTCTTTTCCGTCATAGGTCCGGAGGTGACGGTTTCCGCACTGATTCTCGTGGGCGTTTCCATGTTTACGATGCTGGGAGACATGAACTGGAAAGATCCGGCGGTGGCTCTTACCGCCACCGTCGCGACCATGGTTCTTTCGTATTCGATTACCGACGGTATCGGGGCGGGTTCTATAGCGTATGTGCTGAGTATGGTGTTCTCGGGCCGCTGGCGCGATGTCAACCGTGGACTTTACGCCGTGGCTTTCGTGTTCGTGATTTACTTCATTCTGAGAACCGTGTACAGTATGTGAGTCTGCTTTCGGCGGAAAAGAAAACGAAAAAAAAAGAAAAGAGGGGGGTTGCCCCCCAAACAGGTTTACTCTTCGGAAAGTTTCTTTTTCCTGCTGAGGAACGCGGGTCCCTTCCAGTTCCAGTCTCCCATCAGGTGCATCATGGCGGGAACCACGAAGCCGACGGTGATGAATCCCTCTATGAGGATTCCCGCGCCCAGCGCGAACCCGAACTCCTGAAGGAGCGAGGAACCGGTGAGCAGCAGAGTCAGGAACGTTCCGCCCATGATCAGCGCGCACAGGGAAGTGACCGGGCCGCCCTTTCTGACCGCGTCCTTTATCGCATCTCCGTTGGACATCCCGGACAGAACGTTCTCCCTGATTCTCGTGGTGATGAATATGTCGTAATCCATTCCGAGTCCCAGAAGGACCACGAACAGGACTATCGGCACCAGCCAGAGCACGGGTATGTCCAGCCAGACGGAGAACACGAGATGCGTCAGGGAGATGGTCCAGATGATGCTCATCATTATGGTGATTATCGACCTTAAGGGCGTGAGATAGCTGCCGACAATGAAGAACAGCAGAACCATCAGCAGCACGGCGACCGCTATCCTGATGACGGAGAACTGCTGCTCCACCTCCGCGGAGATTTCGTTCATGATTGCGGAAGAACCGGTGATGTGGGTCTCCTTGATTGCGGACATCCCGTCATATCCGTTCTCTCCGTGGAATTCGTCTTTGAGATTGTCCATAAGAACCATCGTATTGTCGGACATGGGCTTCTCGCTGGTTATCAGCATCATTTTCACGAAGCTGCCGTCGGCGGAAATCAGGCCGGTTCCGTAATTCAGCACTCCGTCGATGACGTTTGCCACGGTAACGGGGACGCCGGGCGCTACGGGAGAAGTGTACGGCGCGGCGTTGAACGGAGCTCCCGGGCCTATGAGGCTCTTAAGAGCGGGCTGCACAGCAGCAGGAATCATACCGCTGGAGAGTATAACGCCGTTGACAGCCGCAGGATCGGCCGAACCTATTTTCTGCGCCGTCATTTTGTAAATCATCTCCCACATGACCGGGACCGCCGCCGTGCCCACGATGTCGGAGTGGTCCGCAATTATCGAGTTTCTGATTTCGTTAAGCTGCATCACCGCGCCGGGAGCCGTATCTTCCTTCCATATCAGGTACGGGACTTCGTTCCCTCCCAGATTCAGAACGTCCGTTTTTTCTGCGATCGGATAGTTAAGTTCGATGACCACGTAGGTGGGCATTATCGTTCCGCCGTCGGTGTACTCCATCATCGCGTTAAGACCGTCCAGGGACTCTGATTCGGGCATGATGCTTACCATGTCGGACGAGTCCTCCGCAGTCGCGAAGAAGTACAGAGCGGGAACGGATACGACAAGCC
>JBMNQN010000021.1:0-8463 GCA_050944155.1 Candidatus Methanomethylophilaceae archaeon
AGCCAGTTCTTCATAAACACCGTAGACAACAAATATCTGGACAAAGAAAATCCGTCCACGCCCTATGCGCACCCCGTTTTCGGCGAAGTCGTTGCCGGCATGGACGTCGTTGATTCCATCGGCAAAGTGAAAACCGGAAGAAACGACCGCCCGCTTACCGATGTTACAATCAACAAAATCGACATAACGGACTGATAATGACAAGACACGTCACCGAATGCCTGGGAAAAACCAGAGTCGTCGTGGAAGACGGAAAAGTCGTCGAAGTCGGAAAGCCGATGATAGAGGAGTGTCCGCTTTTCCGGAAACACCGGGGAATCGAACATTTCGATGAGGACACGGTACGGGAAAACATAGAGTACCGCATAAAGGATTTCGGCATGTGCACCGAATCCCGTAAAACGCGCATGCCCGACTTCCTCTCTTTCGGAATATCCGAAATACTCGGCACGGCGCTCAAACACGGTGCAATCGACGCCGCGGTTATCGCGGCAGACGGTTGCGGTACCGCAATAGTCACCGACCCCGAAATCGTGCAGGGAATGTGCGGCCGTATTTCCGCGATAACGGAAACGGAACCCATCGATACGGTTGTCGAAGCCCTGGGCAGAGAAAACGTACTGGATCCCGAAACGGCCGAAATAGACATGCTCGCCGGCGCAATCAAAGCGTATTCCATGGGATACCGCAACGTTGCGGTGACGGTCTGCCACGCGGAAGACGCCGTGAGCATACGGGACGCCTGCGGAAGCACGGCGGTAATTATGACGGTTCACACCACCGGAACTTCCTACGGCGATGCCGTGACCCTCTTCGACACCTGCGACGTCATTACCGCCTGCGCCTCGTCCACCATAAGACTGGAGGCGAAAAACCGCAACGTAATCACGGCAGGAAACAAAGTTCCGGTTTACGGCGTAAGCGAAAAAGGAAAGGAACTCGTTAATCTCAGGCTGACCGAAATCGGCAGGAAACCGTGGACCGGAGAACCGCCGGAAGACCCGCCCGTCCCCCTCATATGACTTCGGTCACCAAATGAGTTCCGGAACGGAGATAAATAAGCGGTATACCGCGTTTTCTCAGTTTGGACCTGAGCTCTCTGTCGTTCGTAAGGACGTACGCTCCCGTACGTTCCGCCAGTTCGATTACCGATGCGTCTCCCGAGGCTTCCGTAGGAATTATTTCGAAATTTCTTGCAAGTGCCAGAGCCGCCGGAGCATATTTGTGTTCCAGATGTTTCAGTTCTCCGATTATCGGACCGGGGACGAGAAATTTGTGATCGCCTACCGCTTTTCTTACCGCCAAATCCAGATTTATGCGTATTTCGAAAGGCATCAGAAGAGCGTTCGTATCCAGAATAACCAATGTCGTCATGTACTCACTGTTCTACAATTCCGTAGCCGATGAGTCTCCATTTGTTGGAAATTCTTCTGGAAATCGCAACCCTCTGTCCGGGTATTACGCAGACCGGAATTTTCAAAATCACGTCGACGGAACCTTTTCTGGCACTTTTCACTACGCCTACCGTAGTGGCCGTTCCCACGCTGAGCATCAGCGGTTCATTGCTTTTGATTTCATCGACCTGAAGTTCCGAAGACGAACCGACGACTCTGTCCAGAAGTACCGTCTTCATGGTGAAATCGCTCACCACGGGGGGAGTATTTCCGGGAACTCCGATCATGGTTCCTGTAAGACCGTCCGATTTTGTTATGGCCGGATCCAATTCGGTTCCGATTGCAATCAACCCTCCGGGAGATACGGATTTTACCGAACGTCCTCCCGCAGAAAGAGATACGATTTTCGCCTCTATTTTTTCGTAACCCTGCTTTCCGGCTGCTTCGGTTCTTCTGCCTGGAACGATTTCTATCTTATCGCCGATTTTGAGCTTTCCCTGAATCAGCGTTCCGCCGATTACTCCGCCTTTGAGGTCTTCGGGCTTTGCCCCTGGAGAGTTGATATCGAAAGAACGGGCAACATGCATGAGTGGCGGAGCTTCGGTATCTCTCTCCACCTTGCGGATTATGTTCTTCTCGATTGCTTCGATGAGCATATCGATGTTTACGCCGCGGTTTGCCGAAACCGGTATGATGGGGGCGTTCTCCGCCACGGTTCCTTTTACGAACTCTTTGATTTCTTTGTAGTTGGCGATTGCCTCTTCCTTCGTCACGATGTCGATTTTATTCTGAACTATGACGATGTGTTTTATTCCCACTATGGAAAGAGCCATGAGATGCTCTTTGGTCTGAGGCTGGGGACAGTGTTCGTTCGCGGCCACGAGAAGGAGCGCTCCGTCCATGAGGGCGGCTCCGGACAGCATGGTCGCCATAAGAGTTTCGTGCCCGGGGGCATCGACAAAAGAAACGGCCTGAAGCAATTCGGTCTTAGAACCGCAGTTCGGGCATTTGGTCGAAGTTCCGTAAGCGGAAGCTCCGGGACACTGGGGACATTTGTAAAATGCGACGTCCGCGTAGCCGAGACGTATGGAGATTCCTCTCTTTATTTCCTCGGAATGGCGGTCCGCCCAATCGTTGGAGAGTGCCCTGGTCAGCGTCGTTTTTCCGTGGTCTACGTGACCAATCATCCCGATGTTGACTTCGGGCTGCCGGGGAACTTTCATTTGGTCTCCGCCGGTTCTTCGGGCGCAAACGATTCTTCGACCGATTTGGGTCCGTATTCCTCGATGGCCATGTTGATCTGAACGATTTCGGCCGATATGGTTGCTCCGCGTACGGCGGTTCTCTTTCTCTCGCCGGGGTACACTTCGCGGAATCCGAGTCCGTCGGAAAGCAGAAGTTTTCTCTTCTTCGAACCGGGAAGGTCTTTCCTCATGGGAGTTCCGTTTCCGTCGCTTCCGCCGGTTATTCTGAGTTTGTATCCGGGGAGGCCCACGAATATTCCGTCTACGACCTCTCCGATGCTTTTGCCAATCAGAGAGTTCGCGTGGTGGCCCGACACGGCAACGTTGTAGGACTTGCCGGTCTTCACGTCGTTTACAATGGTCTTAAAGTCCGCCATTTGAACACCTGTGGAGCGCCTTAGTTTAGAGACACTTATATAGTTTGCTGTTAAACACTGCGTAAGATTCTGCGGACTGCGTTTCCGTCATATGCGCTTTTTGGTTTTCGTACTTTTGACTTTAAGGCTGCCCAAAATATCTCCGAGACGGAGTTTGAGTTCTTTTATGGATGCCACTTCGCTGGGATCCACTCCGTTGATATATGCCAGATACAGGGAAACGTAGTCTCCGATCAGCGTGGCGCGGAGGACTTTTTCCACAACCGTTCTTCCGCGTACGTCCACCACTATCGGCTCCACGCCGTATGACCTGATGGTGCTTATGGAGGCGTCCATAAGCCTTTTCTTGAACTTTCCGGATTTTTCTTCGTACAGGAATATGGGTACGCAGGAATCTCTCACGGCACCCTCCGACCATCCGGACACTTCGTTGTGGTTGAACTCCGGAACCGATCCGGAGAACGCTATCATTTTCGAATTCTCGTTTATCTGGGTCTTCCACCTTGTCGCAACCGAACCGATTGTTGAAGACGAATAAATGATGGGAGTTCTGCCGTTTATCTTGCGGGCTATTTCCCATGCCACGCTTCTGTTGCTGGCCAGGCTGTCCCTGAATTTTCTGAGTTTCGGAATTATTTTTTTAGTCAGATCTCCGAACGCCGGCTGTCCCAGGGAATCGAGAAGACTGAACATAAGACCGAGGGAATATCCGGTAGCGCATCTGGGCTGTATGCCGGGAATCATCTTCAGTGTGTAGACTCCGTCTTCCTCGGCTTTTTCCATCAGCGTCCCTCCCGCCGCGATGACCACCGTCTGGAAGTTTTTCTCTTTGGCGTAATCGTAAAGTGCCAGAGTCTCGCGGGTGTTGCCCGAATAGCTCGTCACCACACACAGAGTGTCCTTGTTTACCCATTTGGGTATCTCGGGAAATCTCTGCACTCTTATGGGATAATCCGCGATGCTGGCCGCACAGTCGGCAAGCATGTCTCCGCTTATGGCAGAACCTCCCATTCCGCAGACCAGGATGTTCTTGAAAGACGCTTTGAAATCCACGTCGACGTTCATGGCCGTATTCAGATCGTCTATGAAATTGTAAATCCCGCCGGCCATATTTTCCGGATCGTTGCGGATTACCGATTCGGGAGTGTACTTCATATCACATACCCCAGAACGGATCCTCTTTCCGTTTGATTGCCAGCAGTTCTTCCATTGCGGCTGTTTCGTCTCCGTTGAGATTCATTTTCGGAAGTTCCTTGATGGACGATTCCAGAAGATCCACGTACAGCGTATCTCCCTCGTTTATCTGTCTGCCTGCCGTGACGCCGTCTATGGCTAAAGCGATTTCGTCTCCCTGAGAGGCTTCTTTCAGAACGTCTTCTCCCGTGCGTATGCTTTTTATCTTTCCCGCATCCCCGCCTGACACGGTTACCAGCTTCTGTCCCGGACGGACCTTTCCGGCAAGCACTCGTACTCCGACTATCGCCGGTTTGCTCACTCTGAACGTACAGTTGGGCAACAGAAGAATCTTTGCCGGGAAGGCGAACTCGGCTCTCTTGTCCGTTTCGGTTCTCCTCTTGGACTCTTCCCTCCACTCAGTGTAATCTTCGATGAGCTGATAGACTATGGGGTTCGTGAACACTTTCAGGTCGTGGTTGTGCAGTTCGGCTTCGGCATCTTTGGACATTGTGACGTTGAAACCCAGCAGCGCCCTGTTTTCCTTCTCGCCGAAAGCCGCCTCGACAATGTCCCTGCGGGTGATTTCGCCTATCCCGTATTTTCTGATTTTGATTCCGGCTTTTTCCGCCTCGAAGGCCAGAGCCTCGAGGGAACCGACCGCATCCGCTTTGATGGTCAGACCCTCTTCTTCCACGTTCACTTTAATCTGGGACTCTTCCTTTATCTGCGAAACGAGGGAGTCGTTCGGTCCGTTTACGACCATTATGGGCGCTCCGGCAATGGCCCCCTCCGGATTTTGGCAGGATATTTTAACTCCGACCGCGGCATTGATTTCCTTGACGGATTCGAATTTGTCTCTGGGATCGCGTATTTCGTCCAGAGGTTTCGGTTTGAGAATGGCTTTGATTTTGGTGATATTCGGAGCTCCTCTCGTTCCTATGGCCACGGTGTCTCCGCGTCTCAGAGTTCCCGAATACAGAATTATGTCGAGAGTTTTTCCCAGACCTTTCTCTTCCTTGATTTCCAGTATGGTTCCCCTTCCCGGACCGTCTTCCTTTTTGAGTCTGGATTCGAGATACCGTTGTGCCAGACCTATCAGTACCAGCATCAGGTCCTGTATCCCTTCCCCTTCTTTGGCACTGATCGGAACGAGAGCGACGGTCTTGGTGAAATCGTCGATGCGGTCATACCTGTCCGCGGATATTCCCTCCTGGGACATCTGCGCGATTACGGTGTACATTTTCTCGTTGAACACTTCGATGGTCCTTTCCTGCTGAACCTTTTCGGACAGCACGAAAGGACGGCCCTCCTTACTTTGCCAGCCCTGAACCGTATCGATTTTGTTCATGGCAATTACGAACGGAGTTTTGTACTGTCTTAGAATTCTTATCGACTCGATTGTTTGGGGCATCAGACCTTCGTTGATGTCGATTACGAGAACAGCCAAATCCGCTAGGGATCCGCCTCTGGCCCTCAGAGCCATGAACGCCTGGTGTCCCGGGGTGTCTATGAAAAGCAGCCCCGGCACATCGAATTTTTTGTTTCCGATTATGGAAGAACACATTTTGTAGATGTGTTCGATGGGGACTTCGGTGGCGCCTATGTGCTGGGTGATAGCACCGGCTTCCCTGGCCTGGACCGATGTTCCTCTAATTCTGTCCAGAAGTTTGGTTTTCCCATGGTCAACGTGACCCAGCACGCTGACGACCGGCTGTCTGATCACCATGCGAAGCCATTCCCTCCATCCGTAACAAAAGAGTTTGTTTTTAAAGGATTTATTCGTAAATCCACTTATCGGAATCTCTCTTATATTCGGAAATCTCCGAGGGGTCGAAGAAGATCGATATTTCTCTGGCCGCGGACTCGGGAGAGTCGGATCCGTGGATTATGTTCACGCCGGTCACCATGCAGTAGTCTCCGCGTATGGTTCCGGGAGCGGATTCCTGAGGATTGGTCTTTCCCATAAGGTTCCTGCATACGGAAACGGCGTTGTCGCCTTCCAGCACCATCGCGAGGACGGGGCCAGAGGTTATGTAAGAGATGAGGGAGTCGTAAAACTTCTTCCCTTTGTGTTCGCCGTAGTGGGTTTCCGCAGTTTCCTTGGGTATGGTCATGAGTTTCATGGCCACGATTTTCAGTCCTTTTTTCTCGAAGCGGGAAATGATTTCGCCGCAGAGTCCGCGCTGGACTCCGTCCGGCTTAATCATTATGTAAGTCCTCTCCAAGGTCTCACTGCTCCTTGTCTGTCGCTTCTTCCGCTCTCTTCTCTTCAAACTTCAGACGGGCCGCTTTTTCGTCTCCGGCCCTCTTGGTCCAGGCGGTCTTTCTGGGAACCCTCTTCAGTTCAATCATGTTTTTGTAGCATTTGCTGTTGTCGAAAAAGAGAATTGTTCCGTCTTTTTTAACGTACATTTTGCCGGTTCCGGGTTCTATGTCAGCACCGCAGAACGAGCATTTTCTTATCTCGGCCATGGAATCACCTCGTACCAAGTTTTCTGGCTTCTCTCGAGGTCTCTCTCAGCATGAGAATGTCCCCTATCCTGACCGGACCCATTATGTTTCTCGTGATGATCCTTCCCTTGTCGCGGCCGTCCAATACGCGGACCTTGACCTGGGTGGCCTCACCGGTCATCCCGGTGCGGCCGATAATCTCTAGGACCTCCGCGGGGATGCTGTCAGTGTCAACCATTCAGATCACCATCAGTTCTTCAGGGCGTTGGATGCCTGGACGACCTCTTCGCAGAGCTGTTTGCCTTTGCCCGCATCCACGATTGCTATGGATGCGGTGGGCTTCTCGAGTCCGATCGCTTTGCCCAGTTCTGCTTTGCTGGGAACGTATGTGTAAGCGACTCCCCTTTCCTCGCAGAGTGCGGGAATATGGGCAAGAATTTCGGGAGGTGCCACGTCGGTCGCCATTATGACGATTGCTGCGTCTCCGCGTTCTACGGCTTTGGTCACTTCGTTGGTTCCTTTCTTGATCTTTCCGCCGTCTCTTGCAATTTCCGCGAGCTGGTAGGCTTTGTCAGAAAGCTCTTTGGGTACCTCAAACTTTACAAATACAGACATTTCGATTACCTCTTTCCGGTTTTACACCGTCATCATTCATCGGCTCGTAAGAGCAACCGCTCTATTCCGTGGCCGTATATATCTCTATTGCCCGCTCAATGATGGTTCGCCAATATTTTCCTTATCGCGGGATGCAGGCCGAATTCTTCCATAAGGTCGTAATCCGGGTTCTTTCCCAGGAAATAACGTCCGTACATAGATGCGACGAATCCTCCGACAGTGTTGGAAATCATGTCCCTCATCGTATCGAAAGGACTGTACTGCATATTTGTTCCGGTCAGAAGATCTACGAAGAGTTCGAAAACTTCCCAGTATATGCTGAACGTGAGCATTATCAGCATTATGTAGAGAAGTATTCCGTTCTTTCCGAAATGCACCTTGCTGTCTGCGCTGTCTATACCCAGCAGAGCGTAGAACACGCACATTCCCACGGTTATCGAAGAAAGAGTGTGAGTTATGGAATCGTACCAAACAATGTTGTCGTACTGCATAAGCAGAACGCCGTATCCGTGAAGGAAAATCGACAGTTCCACCAATATCAGAAGGGGAAACGGCAAATATACCAGATTAAAACGTCTGAGAAACAGCGGCAGAAGACATATCAGCCCGGAAAATATCCCCGTATAAAGCTGATATTTCAGGCGGTCCGTGAAATAATACGACTTTATGGACATCACTATGAGCGCCGCGAACGAAATAAAGCATATGGCGTCGAAAACCAACGCTCTGAGTCGAGCATCCGTCAAGCCGAATCCTCCAGCAGTGCCTCTTTGGGCACGTTTTTGGTAATTGTTCTTAAACCGAGGGCGAAAACAATAGATCCGAAAATCGCGACGACGGACGGCATCATCAGCCTTTTGTTCATCTCGATTCTTTCGGAGAATTCGATAAGCTCGTAATTGTAAATCGGATAACCGTTTATCATCAGGTCGGCAAACATGAAGAACATGTACACGGCAGACAGGGCACATGCGAAAAGCAGAGCCATAAGAAGCATCCATCTTTTGGAAAGAATTATTTTTCCGTTTCTGTCCAGGGCTATAGCAGCCATAAGACCCAGCGCCGTTGCAGTCCAAGTCTGAAGAACCAACGAAACAATCCACAGGGTGTTGCTCGATTCTATCAATCTGAGAGACGAAACCGCAATCTGAAGAATCAGCGGAATCAGGCAGTAAAGCAGAATACGCAGAGAATAGAACGTCTGAT
>JBMNQN010000022.1:0-6158 GCA_050944155.1 Candidatus Methanomethylophilaceae archaeon
AAAAATCTGCCACTCAGCTCGCCCGTCTATCATCATAAGACAGCTCGAAAACGTTCATCACCGTGGCACTTCCGTATATTCGAATGCGTTTATATCACTGCTCCGAGGAGAGAATCCCAAAAAGTATTATTCTCCGACGGCCTCACCCGGGAACATGGCAAACAGAAGACTTCCCGAGGAACCCAGACCCGTTATTGACAGAAACAGAATCTCGGTCATTTTCGTCGACCAGAAGAACGAGCTGCAGTCCCAGCTGGCGGAATTCTACACAAACCAACTTTTTCCCGAGATATACCAGGCGTTCAGCGCCGGCCCGGAATCGGATATCGTGGACTGCGACATGATAATCTCTCTTTTCGAGGATGGTCAGGACATAAGAAGACAGAGGTCGAAAACTTTCGACAGCGAATTTCTCCCCGAGGAAAACAATTTCGATTTCGTTGTTTACACCCATAAATCCGTATTCGAAGAATATGCCGGCAAGACGATTTGGAAAGGAAAACAGATACTGGCGGAAATGGGTACGAAAGAAGATTTTACCGCTACGGACGACAAAGAACTCTCCGAAGAATATCTGAAAATGGCGGAACGCATAAAACAATGGGTGAAGGACAACATGTCCGACCCGGAGAATCTGAAAAAATTGGTCTCTGCATGACGCGCCGGAGCGGTGCCCGTTTGTTTTTAGTATGAAGTGCCCATCACTTAAGGAGTGAACGAAGAACTCGTAAAATCCGTCCGCGAAGCTTTGGGAAACGATACGGTATCCACGTCGGAAGCGGCGGCCAGATTGGAGGATTTGTTCGGTTACAGATGCCCCGACGATCTGGCAAAAACCCTGATTAAGATGAAAAAAGAAGGGTATATCAAAGGAAAAGTTTCTGCCGAAGCAGGCGGATGGATATGGTGGGCGGACGGAGAATGCCGTGCCGTACCCGGGAGGGATTGAATGGCAAATTATCAGGACGGAGAGATTCAGAAAGCGTGGGACGAGATATTCGGAACCTATGAACAGTACCGTCTGAAACTGTCCAAAATATCCGCAGGGTATCCCGATGTAAGAACCGTGGAGGTGCGTTATTCCGACATCGATTCGTACGATACGGATTTCGCCATGTTCGTACTCGACAATCCGGACAGATGTCTGAGAATCGCACGCGAACAGGCCGCGGCCGCAATGCCTCCGGACTGGGACAGAACCAACAAAATCAACGTCCGCATAACCGGTCTTCCCCGCGACGCCTTCGTGGACATACGCCACCTCAGGGCGAAACACCTGGGAAAACTGGTGGCAATAGAAGGTCTGGTGAGGAAAGTAACCGCTGTCAAACCCCGTATGACTATGGCGCTTTTCACATGTGCCAGATGCAACACGGAAATGTGGATTCCCCAGACCGGGATGATTTTGAACGAACCTCTTATGTGTTCCAACCTGGAAGGCGGATGCAATAAACAGTCCACCAGATTCATTCTTCACGACAAAGAGTCGAAATACATTGATACCCAGAAGATCGAAATTCAGGAAAGTCCCGAGGGTCTCAGAGGCGGAGCCCAGCCGGAAAGACTTTCGGGTTACCTGGAAGACGACATTTCCGGTGCGGTTACGGCGGGAAACAGGGTGACCATGAACGGAATAATACGTTCGGTGGAAAAGCCCGAACGGGACAAATCCACGGTTTTCGAAATTTACATGGACGTGCTTTCCATAGAGTTCGAACAGCACGAGTACGACGATATCATAATCACGGAAGCGGACGAGAAGAAAATAATCGAAATGTCCAAGGATCCCAATCTCTTGGGGAACATAGTGTCTTCTATATCCCCCACTATATACGGACTGGAGCAGGTAAAGGAAGCTCTGGCACTGCAGCTTTTCGGCGGATGCCACAAGGAGATGGACGACGGCACGGTCATAAGGGGAGACATGCACATTCTCATGATTGGAGACCCCGGAGTCGCAAAGTCCCAGCTCCTCAGATACATGAGTAATCTCGCTCCCAGGGGAATATACGCGTCGGGCAAATCGGCGAGCGCCGCCGGTCTGACCGCCGCCGCCGTCAAGGACGATTTCGGAGACGGACGCTGGACCCTCGAGGCGGGAGCGCTGGTTCTTGCCGACAAAGGTCTCGCGTGCATAGACGAACTGGACAAGATGACGTCCCAGGACCGGTCCTCTCTGCACGAGGCCATGGAATCCCAGAGAATTTCGGTTGCCAAAGCCGGTATCACAGCCACGCTTCAGTGCAGATGTTCAATGCTTGCGGCGGCCAACCCGAAATACGGAAGATTCGAAGACACGGATTCCATAGCCAATCAGATCGATCTGCCTCCGGCGCTCATGTCCCGTTTCGATATGATTTTCGTTCTCACGGACAAACCGGAAAAGAACAGGGACCGCAACATAACCGAACACATACTCAGAGCGCACCGCCGCGGCCAGGTGCGTATGGCCGACGAGGAGCCTCCGGGAATAGATGCGAGCAAAATTCTCGAAGAGACCGACAACATAAAGCCGTTTTATGAAATGGAAGACCTCAGAAAATATGTGGCTTATTCGAAACGCATAACTCCGGTTATGACCGAAGAGGCTGCCCGCATAATCGAAAACAGCTATCTCAACATAAGAAAAATGGGCGAAGGAGAGAACAAATCCGTCCCCATAACCGCAAGACAGCTGGAGGCATACGTGCGTCTTTCCGAAGCTTCCGCCAGAATGAGGCTCAGCCGCAAGGTGACGGAAGAGGACGCCGATCGCGCCGTACATCTTATCGAATACTATCTCGGAAAAATCGCAGCGCCCCACGGAGACGTGTGGGACATCGATGCGATGACCACCGGAATAACAAAGAGGGACAGAGACAGTGCCAGAGTCCTGAAGGAAATCATAGGGGCCTACGGAGACGAAGGCGGAGTTTCCATGGAAGAGCTGATAGCTCATGCGGCTTCCGAAGGCATTGCGGAAGACGCGGTCAGGAAAACCATGAAGAAAATTCTCGAGGCGGGAGACGTTTACGAACCGTCTCCGGGAAGATACAAGAGGGCATGATGATAATATCGCGTATACACAGACGGGGCGGCGAGAGACTTCTCGCCGCATGCGACGCGGAACTTCTGGGAACGACCCTTGCGGAAGGGGAAATAAAATTGGTCGTATCCGAGAAATTCTACAGCGGCGAGACCATTACGGAAGAAGTGTTTGCGGAAAGGATGGGGTCCGTCACGATAATGAATCTGATCGGAGACCGTGTCGTCGACATCGCAATCGAAAAAGGATACGTTTCTCCGGAAAACGTCATGATTATCGCAGGCGTGAAACACGCCCAGGCGGTGATTCTTTGAGATTCTGCGTAAAATGCGGTAAAGAAATCGAAAAAGCTCTGGACGGATGCTGTTCCGAATGCTACCTGAACGGGAAGACGTTCACAACGGCACCCCACCACGTGGATTTGGAAGTCTGTGCGGTATGCGGAGAATTTCTTCTGAACGGGAAGTGGGTTCCCGCCGACAAAAGAACGGCGGTCGAAGACGCCGCCGTTGAGAAGATGGGTGTGCTCAGAGGTTCCAAAGTCCGGTCCGTGTCAACTTATTCGGAGGAACAGGATCCGCGTACGTATCTGGTGAAAATCAACACCGAACTTGCCGTAGAGGGTTCTTCCAGAACTTCCGAATGTTCCACCGTGGTCAGAATCAAAAACACCGTGTGCAAAAGATGCTCCAGAGTACAGGGAAACTACTACGAGTCCATACTTCAGATACGTTCGGAAGAGAAAGCCGTCCCCGAGGACACCAGGAACGACGTAGTGAGCATGATCATGAATTACGTCGACCAGCAGTCCAAAAGCAACCGCCAGTATTTCGTTACCAAGGTGGAGGAGATGCACGGCGGGGCGGACATTTATCTTTCTTCCATAACTCTGGGACGCACCATTGCCCGAATGATTTCCGACATGTACAGCGGAGAGACGAAGGAATCTGCAAAACTTGTGGGGAGGAGCGAAGGTCAGGACGTTTACAGGATAACGTATCTGGTCCGTCTTCCAGAATTCAGGGTCGGCGACGTGGTCACCAAAGACGGAAAATACTACAAACTCGGCAGAATTCTTCCCACGGGCGGAAGGCTGATTTCCCTGAAAGATTTCAAAGAAATCAACGTGAGAAGGGCGGACATGCCTCTTATCAAAGTCTATCGCAAAGAATCGGAACTTCCGAAAGCGACAGTCGTAAGTTCGTCTCCGTCCGAGGTTCAGGTCCTCCATCCGACAAACTATTCGACCGTGGATCTTAAAATCCCCCGGGGCGCATCGATAGGCGATACCGTCAGGGTTATCGATATCGACGGACTGCTGTACTACGTTCCGTGACCGTAACCGTTTTTCAGTACCTCGTCCATGACGCGGCATGATCAAACTGCCGGAACCTTTGGAAGACACGGTCTTCAATATGCTCAAGGCGGCCAGCACCAAACTTCCCAGGGATGCGGGATGGGCACTGGAGGCGGCGGCCGGATGGGAATCCGATCCGAGAGCGTATACGCAGCTGGGGGCGATTATGGAAAACATCCGCAAGGCGGAATATTTGGGACGCCCCATGTGCCAGGATACCGGAATTCCCGTTTTTTACGTCAAAGGAAAATTCGATTCCTCCATAACGGAAAAAATAAAGAAAGGCGTCACAAGGGCAACGAAGGAAATACCTCTGAGACCGAACACCGTGGATCCCCTTACCAGAGAGAATTACGGCGACAATCTGGGAGAAGGGATGCCGATAATCCATTTTCTTCCGACGGACGACGATTTTACCGAAATAACGGTCATGCTGAAAGGTGCGGGTTCCGAAAACATGACTAAGCTGGCTATGCTGAATCCTTCGGAGGGCAGAGAGGGCATTTTCGACTTCGTAATTGATTCCGTGCTCGAAGCCGGCGGACGTCCGTGCCCTCCCGGGGTAATCGGAGTGGGAATAGGCGGGACTTCGGATACATGCGTGGCCATGTCCAAAGAGGCCATGACGGTTCCCCTGGACCAGGAAAATCCGGACCCGGTTCTGAGAAAGATGGAAGAAGACATTTTCGTAAAACTCAACGCAAGCGGTCTGGGTCCCATGGGACTGGGCGGAAACACCACGGTTCTGGGAGTCAGAATAAAAAAATCGGCGTGCCACACCGCAAGTCTTCCCGTTGCGGTAAGCGTCGGATGCTGGGCTCAGCGCAGAGTAACGGCGCGCATCACTTCCGACCGCGTAGACTATACCCAGGGGGTTTTCAGATGATTCTCGACTCTCCGCTGGACGAAAAAACCGTGCGTTCCCTGAAGGTCGGGGACACCGTCTACCTCAGGGGAAGAATAATCACCGGACGCGACGAGATGCACATACGCGCGCTCGACTACGTCAGGGAAGGAAAGGAAGTTCCCGCCGATATCTACGGTTCGACGATATACCACTGCGGCCCTATAATGGCCGAAAGGGAAGGAGTATGGTACCCGATAGCAGCGGGGCCCACAACAAGTGCCAGAATGAATTCCCTGGAACCGGAAATGATAAGGACGTTCGGCATAAGGGCGATAATAGGAAAAGGCGGAATGTCTACGGAAACGTCGGAAGCGATGGCCGAAACCGGATGCGTTTATCTGGCTGCAGTGGGGGGAACCGCCGTATCTCTTGCCGACGGTCTGGGAGTTTTCGCGGGCAGGGAATGGAGCGATCTGGGTATGGCAGAATCCATCTGGAAATTCGACGCGGAAAAATTCGGTCCGCTTACGGTCGCCATGGATTCCGAAGGCGGAAATCTTTACGAACAGGTGCGTAAGAACCTCAGACGTTAATTCTCGAAATCATCGTCTATGAGTCTGGATTTTTCCGGATGCCTTTTCAGACTTATTGCGTATACCCAGACGAGTACGAGAGACACTCCCGCTATGATCAGGCCGGCCACCGTGAATATGTGTGCCAGATCCAGGCCCCAATAGGTTTTTTCCTCCAGAAGGATCAGGTTAAACTGCGGGAAAGTCATCGGGCCGGTTACCTTCACGGTTACTGGCGGGACATCTTCGAATCCGCTGCGTTCCACTTTCAGAGTGTATTCGCCCGGCAGGCACTTGAATTCGTATTTTCCGTCGCTTTTCGTCTTTGTGATGTAAGACGACGTCACCTGGTCGTTC
>JBMNQN010000023.1:0-5317 GCA_050944155.1 Candidatus Methanomethylophilaceae archaeon
TTATTTCACGGTGTAAATAATGGAATCCTCGTCGAAGAAGATGCTGATATCGGTACTGATCGTTCTTATGGGCACGGCTTTGCTGATACCGCTCGGCAATGCGCCTCCGGTCAGTGCCTATCAGTCCTCGGGGATTGCCATAGATTTCGGGGAAAGAAACGTTACGTGGGTCGACGTAGATCTGAATGCCTGCAATAAACCCGCGGAAGTTCTCGAATACGCCTGTTCCGATGCAGGGTTCAGTCTCACAGTAGAAAACGGCAATGTCACCGAAATCAACGGTACGGCCAACGACGGAGAATCTTCGTGGGGATTCTGGGTAATCGAACGCGGTTCTCTGGAATGGATAAAAACAGACAGATCGGATTTGGATCTGAGAGATTATTCCGTATCCTCGTGGGCCTTCTGCGGCGAAGAAGAAACCCCCGCCGTCGGCGTAGATCAGTACGGCCAGAGCATATACGGATATCCCAGGGCAAACAGAACGGTCAGTCTTTCTCCGGCTCTGACGGAAATAATCGGAGCTTTGAATGCCGTGAACACGCTCGTGGGCACCGACGCTTACAGCACGTATCCGGAAAAGGTTGCCGAGGGACAGCAGAAAGGAGACATATCCGTAGTGGGAGGATACGTAAACCCCAGTTTCGAAGCGATAATGAAAACCGATCCGGACGTTGTATTCTGCGACGGCAACCAGTATTCCCATTACGAAATGGCCGAAAGGGTGAGGAAAATGTCCGTGAACGCCATTGTCCTCTACAGAGGCGACAGCACAGAAACGATACAGAACAACATCTACATCATGGGTACCGTTATGGGTTACGAAATCCGGGCACTGACGGTCATCTCCGAACTTAAAGCGGCGGAGTCTGAAATCGTCGGAAAAATAACCGACGAAGGAATGCCCCCATCGGACGTCATGGTTGCTCTGTCGCCTGACAAATCCCCCTGGGTAGCCGGAGGTTACACTTATTTCAGTGACGTTGTTTCAGTTCTGCTCTCGAAAAACGTTTTTTCGGATAAAATCGGATGGGTTCAGGTAAATTCCGAAAGTATTCCCAGAGCCAATCCCTCCGTGATAATCGTAATCTCGGAACAGTACGGCGCTAACGAATCCGAATACCGGCAGCTTTTGGACAGTCTGTCCGCGGAATGGAGAAATACGGATGCATACGAAAACGGAAACGTTCTGCTGTTCGGAGAAAGCCTGAGCGAACTGGCACAGAGACCGGGTCCCAGGTATGCGCAGCTGATGGAAATACTGTATCTGGCACTTCAGCCGTCTTCTGACCTGCCTAAATATATCGGGGACGATTACAGGGACTATCTGGAAATCACCGAATTCATGGGATATGATTGACTTGCCGCGGAAAAATACCACACTGATACTGGCCGTCCTGCTGGCGGCAACACTTATGATAACAATTCCGTCGGACTGTGCCGACGGAGAAAATACCAATCTGGTTCTGTTCGATTCGGGCAACGGAGAAACCGAATGGGTTCCGGCCGCATCCGGCACGTCATACGGCGATGTTCTGAAGAAAACCGCCGAATCCGCCGGAATATCTTACGACGGCACCGGAATTCTCACGGTATACGGAATATCTTCCGAAACAATAGGCAGTGCCGGCAGCGGCGGAAGCCTTACCGTCAGCGGAACCACCGGAAAGACATCGGTATCCGTATGGACGGCATACAGATGGAATACCGAAGGCGGAACGTGGGAGAAGATAACGGATTTGGGAAGTCCGTATAATTCCGAACATCTGGCACTTGCATTTTATCCAGAAGGTATCATACCTGCGCAGACTCCCGAACTTTCCAGTTCGTGGACTATGTTCAGAGGTAACGCAGCCCAGGACGGACATCAGTACGGCGTGGAAATAAAAGAACACGAAGCCGCAAAGGAATGGGAATTCGCGAGGGGCGGAACCAGCGGAGTATATGCGGGAGCGCTCCATGTTGGAAAATACGTTTTTGCGAAATTCGGTGCCGGAAAGGATTCGGATCCGGCCGTAATATGTTTCGAACTCGGCGGTTCGGACAATCCGGAAAAGATGAAAAAATGGGAATTCACTTACAGCGGACAGGAAAATTACGAAACCGCCACTCCGGCCGTTGTGGGTCAGTACATTTACGTTCAGTCTTCGAACGGCTACATCTACAGATTCCCGTGGATTGAAGGACCGGGCGAAGGAAACGCAAATGTGATTGTATCGGATAAAATTCCGGAGGAAACCGGAACAGAGCTGGCGGGCGATTCTTTCGGTCCCGGAATAGGTTCTCTGGTCTATGACTCCGGAGCTCTGTATTTCCTTGCAAACAACGGAATGGTCTACTGTTTCGATCTCGACCTGAATCTTCTGTGGTCCAGACAGATGGGCGGACACAACTATTACGTTTCTCCGACTGTAAAAGACGGATACGTGTTCACCGGATCCAAGGACGGATGCATCTATGTGCTGGACAAACACGACGGGAAAACTATCGCATCCGCAGAGGTGTTCACCGTATCGATGCACGGAAAAACCTTCGGAAACGTTTCTGTTCCGGCGGTTTTCGCCGACGGAGACAGATATACTCTTGTGTTCACAGTATCCGACGGACGCGGAATGAGTTCTACCGCGGGAGGCGCGGCGATTTATGAATTCGACGCAGGTTCGAAAACTCTGACAAAGAAATTCCTTAACACTTCCGACTTTGGACTCGTAGGGGCATATACGCTTCCCCTGCGTATGCCGGATTTCGAAGGCGTCGTTTTCGTCGGAAGCAAGGGAATATTCAAACTCGGAACGGACGGAAACTTCACTCTCCTCAACGATACCCTGTATTCCGTCAAGGCCCCTCTCGTTTTGGTTAACGGAACTTCGATATACCTGGCCAGCTACGCTCCGTGGAGACCGATATACGAAATGAATACCGACGGAGAAATTCTGTCCCTGTGGACTCCCGACGTAGAAAAGAGAAATTACTGCATGTCGCCGGTTCTCTTCGTCGAAGGGACGATGCTGTTCCCCAGCGACTCGAGTTTAACATGTGCCAGCGGAACTTTTCCCGAGTATGTTCCGCCTGCCTCTGAATCTTCGGAAAAGATCCCCCTGTGGATGACACTTCTGATTGTTGCCGCCGTACTGATTATAGCTCTCGTTTTGATTTACGTTGTGATGAGGTTCGGAAAAGGCATCGAGAAACCCTTTGCGTACATAGGCGGAAAGATTTCCCACTACCTCGGAAGCGACGAACTCGGACACAACAGAAGAAGCAAACACAGACTCCTGACCGCTTTTCTTATCGGTCTTTCGCTGACCGCAATACTCTTCATAACT
This sequence comes from Candidatus Methanomethylophilaceae archaeon, assembly GCA_050944155.1. Lineage (GTDB taxonomy): Archaea > Thermoplasmatota > Thermoplasmata > Methanomassiliicoccales > Methanomethylophilaceae > VadinCA11. Next base: position 3,327 of record JBMNQN010000023.1, read on the forward strand.
TCTCTGTGTGTGGGTCCGACGAAGATATTGTCGGTACCCGAGATGTTTTCTTCACTGTTTTCGGCGATATCCAAAGGCGGCGAAAGACTGGATTATTCTGAACTCATGGTATTCGAATCCCGTCTCCCCAGAACTCTGGCGGCATTCTCCGTGGGAATCGGTCTTTCTATAGCCGGAGCCGTATACCAGGCAGTGATCAGAAATCCTCTGGTCGATCCGTATATCATGGGAGTTTCCGCCGGAGCCGGTACCGCGGCCGTAGCGGTAATCGCTTTTGATTTCACCTTCTTCGGACTGTTTGCACAGCATTCCCTTTACGTCACGGCTTTCTCCGCAATTATCGGAGGTTTGGCCGCCTTTGCGGCAACCATGTTCATAGCCGAAAAATCCGGAGGAACGTCCATCAATTACGTTCTGGCGGGAGTCATCATAGGTTTGGCCTTCTCCGCCGTACAGACACTTATGCTGTCCATGGCCGGTCACAGAGTAAGCAACGCTCTTTCGTGGCTTTTCGGTTCCTTCGCGAACGTTTCGTGGAACCAGGTCTGGCTGATACTGATTCCAGCCCTGACTCTGTCCCTGGTTCCGCTCATATGGGCCAAAGAACTCAATCTGGTGCTTCTGGGCGAAGAACAGGCTCAGCAGATGGGCCTCAACGTGATAAAATTCAACCGCTTCATGCTGATTATCGCTTCCGTACTCACATCGATATGCGTTGCGTTCGTGGGAATCATAGGATTTGTGGGTTTGGTCATACCCCATCTGTGCCGCATGATGTTCGGCGGAGACCACAGACTTGTTCTGCCCGCATCCATCGCTTTCGGAGGAGCCCTCATGATGGCGGCGGATCTGGTGGCCAGAATGGCATACTCGGGATTGGAGCTCCCCGTAGGGGCGATAACCACCTTTATAGGCGTTCCAGTGTTTGCTTACCTGCTTGTCAAAAGGGGGAAGATGTATGAAGGATAACGTCCCGCTGCTGGAACTCTGCAAAGTCAACAAAATATACGAAAACGGACACCATGCGGTAAAGGACGTTTCTTTCGAAATCGAACCCGGGATGCTTGTAGGCCTCATAGGACCCAACGGATGCGGCAAAAGCACCATGATGAAATGTATCAACCGTCTGCACGGAACCACTTCGGGAGACATCCTGATTGACGGAGTCACCATGCTGGACAAAAAACCCGGCGAAGTGGCCAAAATCGTCGCCAGCGTACCAGCGGAACTGAAGGCGAGTTTCGGCCTAACAGTTTTCGAAACAGTAATGCTGGGACGTTATCCGTATCTGAAAAACATATGGTGGGAAACCGAACAGGACGAAAATCTGGTGTCGGAAACCCTGAAAAAATTCGGAGTCTACCATCTAAGAGACAGACCTCTAAACATGCTTTCGTCGGGAGAAAGACAGAGGGTTCTGATAACCAAAGCGTATGTTCAGGAACCCAGGCTCATGCTGGTCGACGAACCCACATCCCACCTGGACATGAAGTACAAACTCGACGTCATGGAATATCTCTACGCCATGGTAAGAACCGACATGACGATTCTGGTGGCGGAACACGATATCTCCCTCATGGCCAGATACTGCGACCTGTGCATAATCATGAAGGAAGGAAGCATTGTCGCCATAGGCCCTCCCAAAAAAGTGATTACGTCGGAACTCATCGAAGACGTGTACGGCGTCAGTGCGTCCGTAGGTTACGACGGAGACGGAGAAATGTTTGTTCTGCCCAAAAGATACAAAGCAGAAAGCATGGAAAGCAGAAAAAGCCACTTTCTGTGATTTTACGAAATTTCCGTTTCCCGAAGAGGGTATTTCCGGCTGATAACCATTTAATCGGACGACGGTTATAGGGGAATCATGGTGTCCGAACTCATTTTCGTCGGATTGGGTCTGAGCGGCACGGGCGGTATGACCGTTGACGCCCTTAACGCACTGAAAGAATGCGATAAAATCTATGCCGAATTCTACACTTCGCATCTCATAG
>JBMNQN010000024.1:0-4842 GCA_050944155.1 Candidatus Methanomethylophilaceae archaeon
CTCTCAGGTCTCCGTCGGCGGAATAGACGTCGGAACGGAAAATAACGTATTCTGTGTTGTTGGGATTGAGTGCCAGCGCACGGTCGGCCATCCTTGCCGCGCCCCTCAGATCTCCGGTCGAATACAGGGATTTCGCTATTTCGAACAGAGCTCTGTCGTCTCTGCCGTCTATCGTCGGAACGGGTTCGGGTTCCGGTTCGGGCTCTTCCTTTACGGGTTCGGGTTCCGGTTCGGGCTCCGATTCTTCCATCTCCAATTCGGCGAAGAGCTTCTCGGCGGAAACCGAATCACCGTTGGACAGATACGCATGTGCCAGATCTGTTTTTACCGAACGGTTGTTCGGGTCCTTTTCCAGTATGCGGAAACACGTGTCGATAAGTTCAGGATAGTTGCCCATGGACGTCAGAATGTTTTTGCGGACCATGAGCAAAGGGATTGAAGAAGGATCTTTGATCAGCTTTTCGTTAATGAACGAAAGAGCTCCGGAACGGTTGCCCAGTTTCATCATGCATTCGGCCGCATCCGTAATCGCGTAAATGTCCGTCGGGTCGATGTTGTTGATGTCCATGCACACGTTGATTGCTTCTTCGTACATTCCCGCCTGTATGCAGACTTCTTTCTTGATTTGGTAAATGTCTTTGTTCCAGACGTCCACCATTATGGCCATGTCTAGGAAATAGTTGGCTTCGGTGTACTTCCCGCTGCGGGCGAAGAGCATTCCTTTCTTCACCAGAGCGTACGAACATTCCGGATTGAGCTCTATCACGCGGTTTATGGATTCCACGGCGCCGCGCAGATCTCCCTTTTTCTCCTGAACCGAAGATTTGGAAAGCCAGAACTCCGGTTCGTCCAGATCCATGAGCACGGCGCGGTTGTATGCCTCTTCGGCGGAATAGATGTCTCCGGCGGCTTCGTCGGCCATACCTTTGGAGTGCCAGATAACCGGAGAAAACGGGTCCGCAGCGGCCGCTGAAGCGAAAGAAACGGATGCTTTGAGGTATTCCCCCATCTGATACTCTGCGTTGCCTCTGAGCCTGCGCACGATGCTCAGGCTTCCGTATTCGCTGTCAAACTCGTAACAGAGTTCCGCGGCCTCTTCATACATACGGTCCTTTATCAGTGAACTTATAACGGCGATGAAGTTTTCCGGCCTTCTGTCCGCCGCTATGGTTTTTCTGAACGCGGCGAGGGAACCCTCCCTGTCCCCCATGGCCATCTTCGCTTCGGAGGATTCCAGCATTATGCCGGCGTTTTCCGGATCTATCTCGAGAATCCGTTCGCACATATCCAGAACGGCGGCTCTGTTACCCTGCGCGGTGTAGATGTCCTTTATCAGAATCATTATGTCGATGTTCTCGGGGTCGTATTTCAGAGCGATCTGAGCCTCTTTCAGAGCCCGTTCCGTTTTTCCCGAGGATACCAGTATCCTGGCCCTCTGGAGACGGGCTTCCGGATTTCTGCCGTCGGATCTCACGGCGGCGGTGGCCGCTTCCAGGGCGCCGGGGAAATTGCCCATGGCCCTGTCGTTTTTGGATTTCAGAATGTTGGCCCGGACGTCGTTCGGGTAGTTCATCAGTATCTTTTTGAGAATGGGTTCGGCGTCCGCGTTCATCCCGTCTTCAACGAGTTTTTCAGCGCACTCGAGGAACGCGTCCAGCCCCACGTATTCGGTATCCAGATAGTTGTGTATGCACTGGGCGGCGTCCTCTTTGCGGCCCATTCTGGAATAAACCTCGATCAGCCCCTTCATCACCAGGGGGGACTGGGGGTCTTCGGCTTCCGCGTCTCTGTACAGCGACAGGGCTTTCTCGTTTTTCCCGCCGTTCATGCAGACTTCCGCCGCTTCGCATAAAACGAACGTGCATCCCTGCCCCGTTATCCTGTCGTACAGTATTTCCGCGGAGTACCAGTCGGATTCGTCGGCGGACATGCGGGCCGCCGCAAGCAGATACGCAGGATTGCCGTTAACGTATTCTTCGGACTCGATGAGAGCTTTGGTGGCTTCGTCGTGCTCTCCCCCGAACCATCTGCAGTATATCGTGTAAAGTCTCGAATTGGGGGAATCTTCTTCGGAACCGCACAGCACCGTCTCTTTCCCGGCGTTTATGAGTTCCATGTTGCGTACATACATCCATCCGCCGGCAGGGTCCGCTTCTTCGAGAAGTTTGTAAATGTTCTGATCGAGGGGATTGCTGCATCTTCCCCTGATCAGTTCTTTTCTTGCGGCCTCCCTGTTTTCGGCATCCAGAAACAGACGTGCCAGTACCGCGCTTTTGAGAGGTATGTCCATTCCGTCGCGGGCGCTGTCCGCCATCCTTACGGCGCCTTCCCTGTCCCCCATTCTTCTGTAGAGAAGAGAGGCTTCGAAAGCCGGGGCGCAGTCGGAGGAACGGCGTTTCGCCGACAGATCGGGAAGAATGCTCCGGAGGCGTTCGCTCCCTCTGTCGTAAAGAATGTCCATCAGCCTTACGAGAACGGCGGAATGGACGGTGCCGCGGTAAGCGAGAACTTCGTCCGCGACTTCCTCTGCCGTATCGGTCTTCTTCCCGCGGAATCTGGAAGACCCAGTGTTCGACAGTTTCTTCCAGAGACCCAAATCGTACTGGGTCTGGAATACCGGATTGGAGTCCATCGCGCTGATATGCGGTAATCAGTAGATAAACCTAAGGAGAAACGCCGGACGGAGGGAAAACCTGCATTACGGTTAAATATGTGCTTAAAATTAGGGGGACCTAGTGCAGCTGTAATCTAGTTGGTTAGGATTCGAGCCTTCCAAGCTCGTCGCCCGGGTTCGAATCCCGGCGGCTGCACTCATCTTCTCTAAAAACCGTGATTTCGGTATAAATTACGCCCACGCGCTCTTTCCCTGTCTGACCAGAATCCATATGAACAGCGGGCCTCCCACCATGGAACTTATCACGCCCACGGGAAGTCCGTTTATTCCCGAGACTTTGGCAAGAGTGTCCGCAAGAAGCAGGAAAGCCGCTCCGAAGGAAGCGGATGCGGGGATGAGGTATCTGTTGTTGGAACCTACGAATATTCTTGCGACGTGGGGACCCACGAGTCCTATAAACCCCACGGTTCCCGTGAAAGAAACAACGCCCGCGGTCAGAAACGAAATGAGTATCAGAGTAACGATTCTGATTATCTCCGCTTTTTCCCCCAGAGTTCTGGCTCCGTTGTCTCCGGCGTACATAACGTTCATTTTTCCCCCCAGGGCGTATATTGCGGCAATCAGAACGGCAGAAATTGAGGCCATTATCGGTACCGCGCTCCAGAACACACTGCCTACGTCTCCGACTCTCCATGCGTAAGCGTCCGCAAGGGTTTCCGACGGGGCAGTAACCATTATCACCTGGGATATCGAGCTGAAAAGAAACATCACCGCTATTCCGGTGAGTATCATCACCGTGGGACTCATTTTTTTGAATTTCGAAACGATTATGATGATAGCCGTCGGAACCAAAGAGAGTATGAATGCGTTGACCACGGTTGCTAAAGGTCCTTTTACGAAAGGAATCAGAGATATTCCGAAAATGATGCTCAGAACCGCTCCCAGAAAGGCTCCGGAAGATATCCCCATCGTATACGGTTCGGCTAAGGGATTTTTGAAGTCGTTCTGCATGACGGCTCCCGCAACCGCAAGAGCAGCGCCCGTTATTATCGCCCCCAGGGCTCTGGGGGTTCTTACTTTCCATACGTAATAATCGGCCGCCGGATCCGTTATGTTTCCGTTAAGATGATCGAAGAAAACTCCGATTGCATCGATGACCGAAATTTTATAAACGCCGAAACCCAGGGTTATGAAAAAAGATACGGCGGCGAGGACTGTAAAAAGGAATATGAACAGTACGTTTCTGCGGTTTGCTGCTTTGTATTCGCTGTAAACCGGCCCTGTCAATACACTGCCCCCGTCTTTTTGCTCTGGAAAAGAATCAGAGCGAAAAATATCGGACTGCCTATCAGACTTGTTATGACTCCTACCGGGATGTTGGAAAGCTGGAATGCGGCGTAGTCCGCGAAGAGCAGAAGCAGCGCTCCCACCGCCATGGATATGGGGACTACGAATCTGTTGTCCGCACCCGTTACGATTCTTACAACATGAGGTGCGACCAGACCGACAAAACCGATAATTCCGGTGTAAGATACTATGGCGGCGGTCATGACGGCCATAAGTGCCAGACACATCATTCTGAACTTCTGCACATCCACTCCGAGACTGGTTGCGCTGTTATCTCCGAGGGACATAACGTTAAGTTTTTTTGTCGCCATCATCACGAAAACCGTTCCGATTACAGTAACAATCAGCATGGGATAGACGGAATTCCAGGACATTCCGTCGAGGCTTCCCACCTGCCACAGGTATGCTGTTTTCAGCGTGTCCGCGTCAGTGGTTACCATCATGTACGTAACGAGAGAGTTGAAGAAATACGATATCGCGGTGCCCAGAAGAATCAGCGTTGCCGGAGTCATGCGTATGCGCTCCGACAGCAGAATAATTATAATTGCCGGAACCATGGCACCTATGAACGCGTTCGTAACGATTCCCATCTCGCCGGTTATGCTGGAGAAAGATACCCCTACGACTATCGCCGCAACGGCTCCGAAACATGCACCGGACGAAATACCAGACGTATACGGATCTGCAAGAGGATTCCCCATCACCGCCTGCATAAGAGCACCGCATACCGCAAGAGAGGCTCCCGCGATTATCGCCACTAATGCGTGCGGCATTGCAGTATTCCAGATGTACCTGTCCGCCCACCAGTAAAGCGTCCTTTTTTCGTACTGTACTCCGCGGATGTGGTCCCAGATGATTCTGTACGTTTCCGACAGAGAAAT
>JBMNQN010000025.1:0-4575 GCA_050944155.1 Candidatus Methanomethylophilaceae archaeon
CCGATTCACATCAGGTGGAGCACTACCACCACCAGGGAAACGCTTCAGATTGCCGCACATGCCTGCGCGGCCCTGGACAAAAACACGGACCTGCTTCTTGCCAACCAATACTACTCTCTGGCAGGGCCGTGCACCGAAATGTGCCTGTTGGAAGTTGCCGCACAGGCGATGACGGATACTGCTTCCGGCAGAGAGCTGATTTCGGGAGTGGCTTCTTCGAAAGGCGTTATGCAGGACAAAACCACCGGAATGGAAGCAAGAATGATGGGAGAAGTGGCACAATCGGCCGCCGGGTGGGAAGTAGAAGAAATAAACAAGGTTCTGGACAAACTCGTAGGGCTCTACGAAAGGGACTTTTCCCACGCGCCCGCGGGAAAGAGATTCCAGGAATGCTACGACCTCGATTCCATCACGCCCAGCAACGAATACCTGGCGATATTCGACAGGGCGAAACGTACGATAGGACGCTGCGGCCTCGAAATGGACAGATTCTGATTTCCGTTACGGATTTATATGACTGGCTCATTTCGTTTTTTATTTAAAAACCGCGGACAAAGTTTAAATAATAAATTACTGAAAAACGTACGCGTCCAAAGTAGGTTTATATATTTTTATCACCCATAAATGACAGACACGGGGGACGGTCCGGTGACCAGCTGGCCTCTAAAGCCTCGCCAGCGGGGTTCGACACCCCGGTCTCTCGCCATGTGCGGGTCAGAGTGATAAGATGTCCGTAAAATTTACAGAATCCCAGGTGCAGAAACTGAGGGAATACGGTGACGGTCCCGTCGATGTTTCCGAATTTGCCGATGCGGAAGAACGCGACCGCGCATTCACCAAACTTATGAGCGCCGAGATTTCCGAAAACAATTCCGACGTAAGGGATATGATTGCAAACCCCCGCGGACACGATCTCGTCACGCTGGAGAGAGAACTGAGCGCAAAACTCGTTTCCATGGGGTTCATAGAGGTCAGAACGCCCACGATAATGTCGACGGCAGGACTGGCCAAAATGACTATAACCGAAGACCATCCGCTGTACAAACAGGTCTTTTTCATCGATAAAAAAAGATGTCTCCGCCCCATGCTGGCACCCAATCTTTACTACTACATGGCGAAACTACGCAACCACACGGACGGTCAGATCCGCTTTTTCGAAATCGGTTCCTGTTTCAGAAAGGAATCCCACAGCGGGAGGCACCTTGAAGAATTCACGATGCTCAACCTGGTTCAGCAGGGAGACGCCGAAGATACCGTCGAAGATCTGAAAAAGTTCATCGATGCGGTGATGAAAACCGTAGGTCTCGAATACGAAATAAAAAGAGAAGAATCGGACGTTTACGTCGAAACTCTTGACGTGGAAGTCGACGGAACGGAAGTTGCGTCCGGAGCCGTCGGCCCCCATCCCCTGGATGCCGCCCACGGAATAAACGAACCCTGGTGTGGCGTGGGATTCGGACTGGAACGTCTGCTGGCACTGAAGAACGGAAAGAACAGCGTAAAGAAGACCGGGCGCAGCCTGACGTACCTCAACGGGCGGAAAATCGACTGAAGTGATTGAATGGATGTAAGGGAAACAGCGGACAGAGCCGCAAAGGGAGAAAATCTTTCCTTGGAAGAAGTGACCGGACTTTTCGAATCAAACGAAGAAGAAAGAAAAATCCTTTACGAAAAAGCAAGAGAAATCCGCGACAGAGTGTACGGAGACAAAATATTCACTTACGGATTCGTTTACTATTCCACCTACTGCAGAAACAACTGCTCTTTCTGCTATTTCAGAAGAATCAGCGGACTGGAAAGATACAGAAAAACCACCGAAGAGATAACCGAACTGTCCGGAAACCTTCAGGACGCGGGAATCAACCTCGTGGATCTGACCATGGGAGAAGACCCGTATTTCCTGAACGACGAATGTGCCAGACTTCTGGAACTGATACGTTCGGTGAGGTCTTCCGTGGATATAGGAATCATGGTTTCCCCCGGCGCGGTCCCCCGCAGCGTTTTCCCGAAAATAAGGGAAGCGGGCGCGGATTGGTACGCCTGCTATCAGGAAACTTACAACAAAAAACTGTTTTCGGAACTGAGACTCGAACAGGATTACCAGAACCGTATCGACGTCAGAAAATGGGCCAAAGAAGCGGGCCTTCTGACCGAAGACGGAATGATGGTGGGCCTCGGCGAATCCGCCTCCGACAGGGCCGATTTCGTTCTCAGACAGGGCCCGCAGGACTGCGATCAGATAAGGGCTATGACGTTCGTTCCCCAGGGAGGAACCCCCATGGAGAATATGACGCCCATGGATTCGAAAGACGAACTGCTGGCTATTGCGATAATGAGGATTATGTATCCCGACCGTCTCATTCCCGCCACGCTCGACGTCGAAGGAATCTCCGGAATGATCGACAGACTCAACGCAGGTGCGAACCTCATCACGTCGATAGTTCCCCCCAACAAAAATCTCGCCGGAGTGGCACAGCACGAACTGGATATCGAAAACGGACACCGCTCGGTGGAATACGTTTTCGGAATGCTGGACAAAATAGGAAAACGTCCCGCTTCGTTCCCCGAATTCAAAGCGTTCATGGACGGCAGAAGAAACAGAAACGGAGGCCGTTAGAATGAAAATTGCTGTAGTGGGCGGAGCGCTTCAGGGAATAGAAGCGGTATATCTCTCTGAACTTGCCGGTTACAAAACTCTTGTGATGGACCGCAGGTCCGAAGCTCCCGCACTGGCACTTGCGGACGAAACCGCGGTGATGAATCCCGCGGAAGACATGGATGCGGCGATGAAACTGTTCTCCGACTGCGACGCCGTACTCCCGGCCTGCGAAGAACTGGACCTTCTGGAAAAGCTTGACAGAAGTCTTTCGGAAACTGAAATTCCATTTCTGTTCGATATGAAATCCTACAGAACCTCGTGTTCCAAAATCAAATCCAACGAACTGATGAAGAAAGCAGGGGTTCCCATGCCGAAACCCTGGCCGGAATGCGGGTATCCCGTAATCGTGAAACCCTCTTCGCAGAGCGGAAGCGTCAGTGTGACGCCCGCGGGAAACGACGCGGAACTGAACGAAGGTTTGCGAAAAATCGAAGAACTGAACGATTCTCCCGTGATACAGGAATTCGTGCACGGAAAAAGCATCTCCATAGAAGCCGTGGGAAACGGAAAGAAAGCGAAGTCCTACGTAACCACCGAAGTCGTTCTGGACAGAAATTACGACTGTAAGATGGTGCGCTGCAATCCGGGAATAATACCCGAAGAAGACGAGAAGATTTTCGGAAAGGCATGCAAAGATACGGCAGAGATGCTGGGTCTTTCCGCACTCATGGATATGGAAGCCGTTTACACCGAAAAAGGAATAAGGGTTCTGGAGATCGACGCCCGTATTCCCAGTCAGACTCCCGCCGCCGTCGAAGCGGGTTCCGGGATAAATCTGCTTAAGGAATTGGTCGAATGTTCGACCGGAAAAACTTCTTCGGCAAAAGATTCCCGCAGAGCCGGAATCTACGAACACTATGTTTTCAGAAACGGCGTCCTTGCAACGTCGGGAGAAAAAGAATTCGCAAAGGTAAGAAACCCGAGGATATGCGAGGGACTTTTCGGTTCCGACCGCATGATTACGGATTACGGACCCGAAAAGAAAGAATGGCACGCGACCGTCATTACCCGCGGACGCGATGCCGCCGATGCGGAGAAAAAACGTCTTGCGGTACGCGACCGCATTATGGAAGAAACCGGGGCTTCGTCCTTCGACGACGGAAGTCCGGAGATGGTATGATGACACGTTTAACAGAGGATTTGATAGAAGATTTACCGCGACGCGCCGCGAGAAGAAACGCCGAACTGCTGGAACAGACGGGAATGGATCTGAAAACGCTTGCGTTCAGAGCCATAGGAAAAGACGCTTCGGATTACGATCTGGGTCTTTACACCGCAGCCGCGGTTCCCATAACATCCGGACTGGGAATAATAGGCGGTTTCTCCCTCGGCGTCAGCTCGATATTGGAAAGCATGGGATTCAGAAGTTCCGTGACTTCGGAGACCGACGTAAACGGCTTCTTCAAAGCACTCGAAAACGGTGCCGACATAATATTCATGGCGGATGACCGCACGTATCTGGCATACAACCGCAGAACCGGCGTTTATTCCAACAACTCTTTCGGCACGGCCGCGGGTTACGCCCAGGCTCTCGATGGAGCGGCGGGAGGTCTCCGCGGAAAAAAGGTTCTGGTAATAGGCGCGGGAATGGTGGGAACACAGGCCGTAAAGATACTTTCGGAGAAGGACGCGGTTGTTTCCGTAACCGACATTGTGTATGAAAAATCCATGAATCTGGCACGTACATACGGGGCGACCGCGGTAAAGGACGTTTCCGAGGCGATTTCGTCCCACGCCTACATTCTGAACGCATCCCCCGGGCTGATACCCGGAAACCTGATTTCCGAGGGCGCAATCATAGCTTCCCCCGGAATTCCGTATGCGTTCGACAAAGAGGGAGAATCCCGGGCCAAAACAATAATACACGATCCGCTGGATATAGGGACGGCGGTGATGGCGGCCGAGTGTACGGCCTC
>JBMNQN010000026.1:0-4525 GCA_050944155.1 Candidatus Methanomethylophilaceae archaeon
CAGATTCTTATACACTTCCGCCGTAATTTTGTTTACCAAGGCCCGGGACATGTCTTCCAGGATCTTCTCGGGACTTTCGGTTCCGCATCTGGACAGCGCGGTATCCAGTTCTGCGTCCCTTACGGAAAACAGTTTCAGGCTTATCATGCGTATGACTTCGTTCGCCGCCCGTTCTTTTTCTTCGGAACGGATTCTTTCGAGCTCCTGTTCCAGTATTTTTTCGGCGTCGCTTATCTCTTTGCGGCGGCGGTTGGCGTTTTCCATGGCGATTCTTTCCAGCGAATCCATGTTGTCCAGTTCCACGTTGGGAATTTCCGTGACGTCGGGTGCAACGTTTCTCGGAAGAGAGACGTCTATGATCAGAAGTTTCTTCTCCGGACGGCGGGACATGACTTCCCTGATGTGTTCGGACCTTACCACCGGGTGGGGCGCCGACGTTGCCACGAGAATCAGATCGCTGGCTTCCATGGCTTCCACCCTGCGGCTCATGGGTATCGCAATCCCGCCGAGCGCGGCGGCAAGTTCGTTGGCTCTTTCGAAAGTACGGTTTGAAACGAAGATAGTGTTCGGACCTTTTCCCATGAGATTTTTCGCTATCACGGAGGCCGTATCTCCCGCTCCCAGAATCGTTATGTTCTTTCCGCCGAGACTTCCCAGCTTCGAAGCCGCGAGTTCTACTGCTGCCGAACCCACGGACACGGCGCCTTTGTTCAGATCCGTTTCCGATCTTACTCTTTTTCCCACTGCAAGAGTACGGTCGAAGATTCTGGACATTACGGGTCCCACGTGCCCTTCTTCCCTCGCTTCGGCGTAGGCTTTCTTGATCTGATGCTGAATCTCGTTCTCTCCGATTATCAGAGAATCGAGACCGCACACGACTCTGAACAGATGGCCTATACTGTCTCCGTCTTCCAGAATGTACGCTATCTTCCTCGTGTCGTACGGGAAAGTCTCTTTGATCAGATCTCTGAATTTGTTCCTGATTTCTTCGTTGTTTTCTGCCGCAATATAAAGTTCGTAGCGGTTGCATGTGTTTATTTCCACGTACTCGCAGGAAGAAGGAAGAGCGGAAATCAGACTTTTTGCTCCCTCCCCCAGTTTCGGCACTATGTCGTTAAGACATTCCGTGCCATCCGCGGAGATGTGCGTGGCATGGAGACTTACAATCATGCCAAACCTCCCTTTTTCAGTGCTTCGGCGTACGCCCCGTATTCATTTCCGGAACGGAGCATTTCCCATATCTTTCCGTCCCTCAGAATTCCCGCAAGGAACTCGGCTCTGTCCGGCTGTTTTTCTATGCCGGCCATCACCTTCGGTCTTATGCGGACCAGAAGTGCCAGCATCCTTTCGTACCCTTCGTCAAGAAAGCCGTCTATCTCCTCTATGACGTAAGGGGGAAACGCCGGCGCTCTTCCTTCCGACGAAACGGTTACGGTAAAACCTCCCCTTCTCAGAGTGGACGGAATCAGTACGTCTCCGCCTCCGTGGGCGGAGTTTACGGGAATGCCGTTTTCTTTCGCTATGTCCCGTATTTCGGCGTTCAGTTCCTTGGAGTTCGTGGCAGCGATTACCAGAAAAGCTCCTTTCATGTAGGAAAGAGCGTTATCCTTTCCGACTGTGGCTCTGATCAGCTTTCCGGCGGCCTTTTCCATTTCGGGTACGAAATCTTCGGAAACCGCGGTTATATCGAATCCTGCGAAATGAAGGCATTTTCTGAGCGCAACGGGACCTCCTCCGAATACCGTTATCTTCCTTTTTCCCGGAGACAAAAACACCGGCGCCATCCTGCCTTCGGCCGACATCGGAACGAGTCAGGCGTTCTAACTATTCAATAGTTGGTATATGCGTCCGACTGGCAAAAAGTAACACGCGTCCGTATTGTGCTACCGGCCTGAGGTAAATCAGACCTTATCCAGTGCCTGTTTCAGATCCGCGATTATGTCGTCTATGTGCTCGCATCCTATAGAGAGACGTATGGTGGCTCCGGTGATGTTCTGTTCCGACAGTTCCTCTTCGGTCAGCTGGGAATGGGTTGTTCCCGCGGGATGGATTACCAAAGATTTCATGTCGGCGACGTTTGCGAGAAGTGAGAACAGTTCCAGACTGTCCGCGAATTTCTTTGCGGCTTCCCTGCCGCCTTTGACATCGAATGTGAATATGGATCCTGCGCCGTCCGGGAAATATCTCCTGTAAAGGCCGTTGTACGGACTGGATTTCACCATGGGGTGGTTTACTCTCTCCACTTTGGGATGTTTTTCCAGGAATTCCACCACTTTTACCGTGTTTCTTACCTGGCGCTCCACTCTCAGAGACAAAGTTTCCAGACCCTGGAGCAGAACAAACGCGTTGACGGGGGAAATGCATGCACCCATGTCTCTCAGGATTATCGCCCTCATTCTGGTACAGAACGGAGAATCGGGAGCGTCCTTCGCAAAACTCATGCCGTGATAGCTGGGATCGGGATCGGCAAGCTTGGGGAATTTACCTCCGGTCCAATCGAATCTGCCCGATTCTATGACGACTCCGCCCAGAACCGTTCCGTGGCCGCCTATGAATTTCGTTGCGCTTTCCACGACGATGTCGGCTCCGTGTTCCAAAGGTCTGAAAAGGTACGGAGTGGCAAATGTGTTGTCTATGACCAGAGGAATTCCGTGTCTGTGGGCAACCTCGGCCAAGGCTTCTATGTCGATGAGATTGGCATTGGGGTTTCCTATGGTCTCGGCGAAAATACATTTGGTTTTGGAATCGATTGCTTTTTCGAATCTCTCCATGGGATTTTCGCCCAGGGGATCTACAAATTTCGTCTTGATTCCGAAATCTTCCTGGGTATGCGCGAAATAGTTGTAAGTGCCGCCGTAGAGTGTCGTTGCGGATACGATGTTGTCTCCGGCGGACGCAAGATTCTGAATCGTGTACGCTATGGCGGCGGCTCCCGATGCCACGAGCAGGGCTGCGCTTCCGCCTTCCAACGCCGCTATGCGCTTTTCGAACGCCGCCTGGGTATCGTTGGTCAGTCTGCCGTAGATGTTTCCCTGTTTTCTGAGAGCGAATATGTCGGCGGCATCGTCGCAGCTGTCGAAAACGTAAGAAGTCGTAAGATAAATCGGAACGGCTCTCGCACCGGTGGCGGGATCGGGTTTTTCCTGGCCCGCGTGAAGCTGAAGGGTTTCGAATTTCATTTTGTTTTTGTTTCCCGGACCGCCGGGTATGTTCTTTCTGTCTTCGAATGCCATTTTACCGCACCGTAGCACCCGTATCGCAGGACACGCTAATTAAGCCTTCATGCGCATATCGGTTCCGGATGCGGTGTCGAAAATTCCCGGCACCTTCACGACAATAAGAGTTTCGGTTTTATACGGAATCTCCGATACGGCGGTGTGAGCAGATTCGAAGACGTTAAAAACGGCCTTGTCGGGACCCTCATAGGCGTGCTCAGCATGCTTCCGGGTGCCAGCGGCGGCGTGGCCGCGGTGGTTTTCGGCGTCTACGAAAGAATGATCGACGATTTGGCCGACATATTCCGGAAATGGAGGACGGATTTCAGATTCCTGTTTTTCCTCGGAGGGGGAATGGTTGTCGGTATGGCCGTCACCGCCTTCGGTCTTGACTGGCTCATGTCCAATCTCGAAGTTCCGGCGATGTTTTTCTTCACCGGTCTGATAGCGGGACAGTTTCCCGACGTTTACAGAATGACTCAGGAAGACGGGGAGAAGGCCAAACCCTTGAATTACACGGCGCTGATTGTCGGAATACTCATAACCGTCGCCCTGATGTTTGCGGGGAATTCGGGAGAAAGCACTTCCGAGGGAGGTATCGCCCACACTCCCGTCATGTTTGCGACTATGATTCTCGTCGGAGTGATTATCGCGGCATCCAAAATCGCGCCGGGAATAAGCGGAAGCGCAATCCTTCTTGCGATGGGTCTGTACAAACAGATGCTTTCATCCTTCACAAGCTTCGATTTCGCCGTCATAATCACGTTCGGAATAGGATTAGTAATCGGAATTCTTCTGTTTGCCAAAATAGTATCGTGGGCACTGAAGACTTACCGCAAATCCACATACTACCTGATATTCGGCCTGACCATAGGATCTACGGCAATAGTGGCGTACATTACCGTATTTGCCATAGACAGCTATCTGGAAGCCGCTTCCGGAATCGTCGCCGTTGTTCTGGGTCTTGCGGCGAGTCTGTGGCTCTCGAAGATAAGTAAAAAATATTCCGAAAAGGAAGACAACCTTTAACCGTCTCCCGACAATGCTCTTTCATGTTCGGCAGGGAAACCAGTCTTTGGAAAATGAAGAGAGCCGCCAGAGCCGGGGACGGCAATATGGCTTTCGAAGTCGGCGTGGCGTATCTCAACGGAATAGGCACCGAAAAGAACATCGACAAAGCCGTGGAATTCCTGAAAATGGGCGCGGAAGCAGGGTCTCCCGATGCCGCGCTCACTCTGGGCAACATGCTTCAGGCGGGTTACGTCTGCGGCAAAAATTACAGGGTGTGCGACCCGGATGCGGCTTTCAAG
>JBMNQN010000027.1:0-3041 GCA_050944155.1 Candidatus Methanomethylophilaceae archaeon
GGGACTTCTCCTGGGGTATTCGAAAACTCTGTACGAGTTTTCCGCCCCCACTTTGGAGATTCTTAGACCGATTGCGCCTATTGCCTGGGCGCCCATATTCATATTCACCGCAGGCTACACCTGGGGTCCGATCCTGGTGGTTTTCGTCGGAATATTCTTCCCCATGCTGACCAACACAATATTCGGCGTAAGGAAGATAGACTCCAACTGGCTGGATGCGGCAAGAACCCTGGGGGCGAACAAGACCCAGATCTTCGCCAAAGTCATGCTCCCCGCGGCCGTTCCGTATATAATGAACGGTCTGCGCGTGGGTATGGGAGTGGGATGGATGTGTATCGTGGCATCCGAACTTTACGCCTCTTTCGGAGGGGGAGTCGGATACTTCATAAGCATACAGTCCCAGCTGGGATACTGGTCTAACGTTTATGCGGGCATTGTGCTGATTGCGGTTCTGGGAATACTCACCACGAGTCTCGCAGACTATCTGCATAAGGTCATCATAAGGAGGGTCGGTGCGGAATGAGCGAGGACATACAGATCAGGAATCTTCGCAAAGTCTACAAAACCGACGAAAAGGAAACGGTCGCATTGGATGATTTTACGCTCAACATCAAAAAAGGAGAGCTGATTTCCATAGTCGGTCCCTCGGGATGCGGAAAGACCACCATACTCAGGCTCATCGCGGGTCTGATAGAACCCTCGTCCGGAAAGGTGATTATAGGCGGCAAAGTCTGCAAAGAACCGGGACCGGACAGAGGGATGGTCTTCCAGGAGTTCGCTCTGTTTCCCTGGCGTTCGGTCAGAAAGAACGTGGAATTCGGTCTGGAAGTGGCAGGGGTTCCCAAAGAGGAACGGAGAGCCAGAGCCGAAAAACAGATCAGAGCCGTGGGCCTGGAAGGTTTCGAGGATTACAGAATCCACGAACTTTCTGGAGGAATGAAGCAGCGCGTGGGAATAGCCAGAGCCCTGGTTACCGAACCCGACGTTATCCTGATGGACGAACCCTTCGGTGCCCTGGACGCCCAGACCAGAAACATAATGCAGGGCGAACTGCTGAAGATAATAGACAATACGGATACGACCATAATATTCGTCACCCACTCGGTGGACGAGGCCGTTTACCTGTCGGACAGAATAGCCGTTCTGACCAAGCGTCCGGCCAGAATAAAGGAGATTGTCGAAATCAATCTTCCGAGACCCAGAGACCGTGCTTCGCCGGAATTCGTCAAACTCCGCAGGCACATCCTGGAAGAACTGGAATCGGAAAACGTGAGAATAGACGAACCGGTAATTTCCCCGGAAAATATGGAATGAGGGCGGGAAATCCCCGCCCTCTCAAACGTTTTTAAACGAGTTTCAGAGTGTCGTACTGCATTACCTTTTCGGGGCAGGCGTACTGGCACCTGTAGCAGGCGGTTCCCAGACAGTTCTTGGTTCTGACCACGATTGTTTTGTCGTCGGTTACCGTCAGAGCATTTTCGGGGCACTCCCTCTGGCACTTTTTGCACCCGGTGCATCCTTCCATCTTTCCGACCAGTTCGGTTCCGAGTTCTTTCATTATGAAGAGTCCTCTTTCTCCCAGGTCGGCTATGTCACGCTCTGCGATTCTCGTAATCTTCGGGTGTCCGCGGGGCTTCGGAAGCGGCTGGATATCGAACATTGCGTTGTTGGCGTTGTACATATCCATGCCCATTCCCTCGTCGCAGACGGCGAGTTCCTGCATGTAGATCTGTTCGAAAATCTTGTCTCCGGCAAACATCACGTGGTTGGCGCGGATGCTGTTGGCGGTTTCCTGAAGGGTGTCCAGGAATTCGGGGTTCCTGAGCACGTCGGTGGCAAGAGCCAGAGAGGTGTTTCCGTACTGGTAGATGGTATCGCTGGTGGGCGGAACCAGTCCGACATCCCTTGCCTTGACTGCATCTACGTAGGTTCCGGACGCGCCGGACATGTACATGGTTTTCATCTCGTCGAATTTGATTCCGGCGTGTTCGATGAGGGTGAAGTGTCCGGCCCTTATGGCTCCGATTGCCTTCAGCGCTTCTTTGATGTCTTTGGACGTGATGAAGACGCCGTCCTGAAGGTGCATTTTGCCGTCGTCGGTATCCAGTTTTCCTCTTCTCCAGAGTCCGTTTTCCTTAGCGACGGACACGGCGGCGATGACACCGGTACCGGTGATTCCCACGGCCTTTCCGTGCATGGGGCCTTCTTCGACGGTCCTTCCCAGCAGGAAGTCTATCTTGTCTCCGTCCTGGGGGAGAACATTCTCGTCGAGAACTTTGCAGATGTACTGGAAGTCGTATTCCAGGTCGCTTATCGCTCCCGGAGCGGCAAGCATTCCGCATTCGATGGACTGTCCTTCCATGGCGGGTCCCGCCGCCGCGGATCCCGTATAAATGTCGTCTCCGACTTTGAGAGCCATTTCGGCGTTGGTTCCGTAGTCGGTAACCATGCACGTGTTTTTCTCGTCGAGGAATCCGCTTTTGTACATCATGGCGAGTGCATCGGCACCGATTTCGTGCCTGATTGCGGGCGGGACGTAAAGTTCGCAGCCGTCGGGAACGTCAAGACCTACGTCTCTGGCGTTGAAGACACCCGCGTCCCTCTTGCGCTCGGTTATTCCTCTTACTCTTTTCGCGTTCTCTCCGGCGTAAGCCAGGTCGTCCACGGGCATTCCCTGTACTAGGGACAGCTGTATGGGGTTTCCGCATATGCTGACCCTGGATACTTTTTTCAGGTCGATGCCGAGAGTGTTGATCAGTTTGTTCGCTGTGTCTATCACGATATCGTGTGCGATTTTTTCTCCGAATCTGATGCTGAACGTCAGGTGGTCCATGACGTTCGCGCCCGGAAGCGGGTGGCACTCCGTAATCGACGTAGACAGTATCTTTTTCGTATCGAGATCGACGGCGTGAGCCCTGAATCCGCTGGTTCCGAAGTCGATCGACAGTCCGTATTCCATTTCCTTTCTCCTCCGTTTAAGCCGTTTGCGTTTGCGAATGAACGTGCATCTTAAAAAAATCCCCGTCCGGGTTTCCGCCCGT